>CAJAQO010000100.1 GCA_903944085.1 uncultured Verrucomicrobia subdivision 3 bacterium | reverse complement strand
CCGACATGAGCGCACGCGGCGAATGCAATGTCGGCCAGCTCACGCGCGAAAGCTTCGGCGACCGCGTTTTCGGGATCGGTTTCAGCACGTATTCCGGCACAGTCACCGCCGCGCGCGATTGGGGCGATCCTGCCGAATGCCGCCGCGTCCGGCCCGGTCTGCCGGGGAGCTACGAAGAATTCTTTCATGCGACGGAGGTTCCGCGATTCTGGCTCAATCTGCGCGAAGCCAACGCAGCGACGAAGCTGCTCCGCGAACGCCGGCTTCAGCGCGCCATCGGCGTGATTTACCGGCCAGAAACCGAGCGGGACAGCCATTACTATGAAGCCTGCCTGCCGGAACAATTCGACGCAGTGATTCATCTCGACCAAACGCGCGCCCTCGAACCGCTGGAACGCAACAGCGAGTGGGAGCAAGGCGAACTGCCCGAAACTTACCCCGAGGGACTCTGAACCAGCATAGTTACTCAGTCATCGCAAGCATTTATGCCATGGTTGCCTCTTTTATTATTTGCCGTCGTTGCCGTCGCATGGCTTTCGTTTCGCCTGATCATTGTGAAGAATAGCCGGCGGCAATCCACGCAGCTGTTTAATACCAAGCAAAGATACTTATCTATTATTTTCTTCGCGCTGTTTGTTCTGTCGCTGTTGATTGTCCCATGGAAAGTGGATGCACAAATGCTCGAATTTCCAATTTTCTCGCATGTCAGCTACGGGTTGGTTTGGCATCCGCCATCAGGCGGTATCAACCAAAGCCTGATTGGAATTGCTACCGCTCAAGAAGGCATTCTGCTCAGTTGGGTGCTGGCGGAGTGGCTCGTTCTTTTATTTCTATTTTGCTGTTTTCTTCTGGTATTCAAGGATTCCGGCGCAAGTGATCTGAAAAATGCTTCATAGCAGGATTGCTTTCGGTCACTATCCAATCTTTTCCATTGCGGCCGTGTATTCGCCCCGACGGGCGGCTCGGTTACATCGGGCGCGATGCAGCAGCGCTTGCTGCGCCCCTTTTACGTTGGCCTCCTGGCCGCGCCAAATCTCCAAAGCTGGCTGCTGAATGGCGCGGGCAAACGAAAAAGACAGCCCCCACGGCAGTTGCGACTTGAAACGAAGATTCATCAAATTCAGACGAGCCGAGGCCAGTTCGGCGGATTGGCCGCCGGAAAGAAAAGCAATGCCCGGAACCGCAGCCGGGACGGTTCGCCAAAGACTCTTTACCGTGATGTCGGGCACCTCATCAATATCTTGTTCTTCGTCCGGCTGACGGTCGCTTAATCTCACTTGATACTGTTGTTCACCCACACCCACTTCTTTGACTTCTTGATGCGGCGGGCAGGTCAGTCCTGGCAACACCATGACCATGTCGTAAAACTGTTGCGTGGTCATATGCTCGGTGCGCGCGAGATACGGCGCGAGGCCGGGATCCAAATCACCCGAGCGCGTGCTCATCACCAAGCCCGCCGGCGGGGTGAAACCCATGCTGGTGTCAATACTTTTGCCATCGCTCACGGCAGCCAGACTCGCACCGTTGCCGAGATGGGCGAGGATCACACGACCCTTCGTTGCTGCCGGATCGCCGAGGCGCGCGAGTTCTTCCATCAATTTTGATTTAAGTCCGTGCCCGAAGTTTGAATTTGTGCTTTGGATGTTATTGAGTTTGCACTCGTGCCAAACTGGTTTGTTTTCATGCCGTGAACATGGCTGAACAACCAACTGCCGACTATGGGGCGTAACCCGACCCGAAATCAGAGGCTTGATTGTGATGCGACCGGCGGCATGGCTTCGCATTCAACGCGCAGTTAAAACCAACTGGTTTCACAGCCATCCCACAGGATTTTTGAAAAAAGTGCTGGAACAATTTGTTTAGCCCTGCCACACGGCAGGGATGAATAAAAAACCAACTGTCCCAGCGCCGTCAAAGCTGAATCTTTTG
>CAJAQO010000099.1 GCA_903944085.1 uncultured Verrucomicrobia subdivision 3 bacterium | reverse complement strand
CTGCTTACCTGCGCCGTTTCATCCGCGAGACTTGGCGCGGTGAACTCTGCCACTGGTTCGCTCTCGGCTGTGTTCCGGTGTTCTTCTTCTGGAACCCGTGGTGGGCAGACCTGGTCATGGTTGGCTACGCCATGGTGGCAAACATTCCCTGCATCCTCGCCCAGCGCTACAATCGTTTGCGACTCCGGCGGCTGCTCGCCCGTCAATTCTGAAGCGCGTGCCGGTCATTTTCCAGCCAGTGGTGGGAATTCCGAACGCCACTTTTCCTATTCGGCCGGGTTGATAAAGCGGGTCGGGTGTGCGACTTCATGTCGCGGACACCAAATCGGACACCAAGAGGAATCAGCGACCTCCGGCAAAGCCGGAGGCTTGAGATAGCGTGAACCGCTCAAAACGGTTTATGGTTCCATTACGCTACCAGAGCCCGTGCGACTCGGGATGGCAATGGCAAGATGCCGTTGGTGTTCAACAAAGTCAGGTCGCCGTCACAATCAATAAGATAGCCCGAGATCGTGCCGCTGGGCGTATTGGAATCATAAGCGAACGGACCTTTGTCGCTGATGGTCACCGCCGCGTCTTTGCGGACGTTGGCGCAAGCCATCGCTTCGGCGGCTTCAAGGGTCGCGGCCACGGCCTTCTGGTGGGCGGCGATAAGCCGGTCGTCCCCGGCGACAAGCGCCATGACGGAAAGCGACTTCGGGGCGGAAATGGTCAGGTCATACAGGCAGCGCCGGTTGGTGGTTGCCCGCTGGGTCAGCTTGGCATGGTCGTCTGGGCGAAGCCCTTTGCAGAGGGCAACGAATGGCTCCTGCTCAACGACGGATGCGCTTTTGAGGCCGAAAGGTTCACAGCCAAGGCCAAACCAGCGACCTACGGTCTGTTCCTATTCCGAGTAGTAATCATCGCGGGAAAGATGCTCGTCAAAATATCGGGCGGCGTTCCGGGGCGATGTCTGTGCTTTGATGGTGACCATGATTTTTTCGTTTGGCGTGGTTTTATCGCGGCGCGTATTGGGCGATGACCTTGGCGATGGATTCTTTCCATTCGACTTGGGGATGATTTTTCAAAGCCGACACCAAACCCCAAATTTCAAAGTCACATTGAAGTTTGCTGATTTGAATGCACTGGCGGCGGACATCCGCGTCCCGCTGATCCACGCGCTGCGAAACCTGATTCATTTTGCCAAGCCAGATTTTTTCCGTGACGAACGGCACCAGCGCGTGAAAGGTCTGGATGGCATCCACCCTGCCGGCCAGCATGGGTTCCATGCTTACGCTGGTCGCATATGCGCCGCCGCCGGCTGATTATTGCTGCCTGCTATACCCAAGCTGAATTGTGGCCTTGATGTCACTCTATTATGCGAGCCTCAATAGTTCTTCGAGGCGAAGAACCAGGCCGAATGCCAGCCCGTGTTGAGCCTCCAAATCGCCGAGGCGTATCTGGCTGGCACCGACAATTCCATTTTCTTTGCGCTAGTGCTGGTGGTTTTCATCGGGGCGCTACTGCTGGCGCGGAACCTGCACGAACCCAAGGCCGCTAGTCTCGAAGCCCTGCTCACCGGCATTATGATTGAATCGCCGCAACGGCTTTGGCTGCGGGTCTGGCTCGGAGATTAGCCGAAGCAAAGAACCGCAGCGCTCACGCCGCCGTGGACATTTTCAGAGCTTGCCTTTGCCGGCGGCAGACTGACGCACGATGGCCAACTTGCCCATCTCGGAAGCGGGCACTCCTCCCGCCAGCCGGTGCCCTGGCTGGAAATTCGGAGAGGTTTGCGTCCGCTTCATGGCTTCTGCCCAGTTGCTAAAACTGTCAGGCAATGCAAAATATGCGTCATGAAATCGCTCACCGAACAGCTTTGGTTTGAAGTGCCTGGCAGGCGCGGATTTGAGAACATCACCAAAACGGTCGAGAAACTGGTTGTCAAAAGCGGGGTGCAAGAGGGCTTGTGCCTGGTCAACGCCATGCACATCACCGCCAGCATCTTCATCAATGACGCCGAGGATGGCCTGCTCCATGATTACGAGGTATGGCTGGAAAAGCTTGCTCCCCACGCGCCCACTAAAAATTATCGCCACAACCTCACCGGCGAGGACAACGCCGATGCCCATCTGAAACGGCAGATCATGGGCCGCGAAGTGGTTGTCGCCATTACCAAAGGCAAACTGGACTTCGGGCCCTGGGAACAGATTTTCTATGGTGAATTTGACGGGAACAGACGTAAACGGGTGCTGGTAAAGATCATTGGTGAATAGGCGGCAATGTTGACTAAAAATGCTGAGCCGTTTATTTAGATTTATCAGCCAGGCGGAAACGCACGCCGACGCCGTTCTAGTCGGACCAAGATCGGTGCCGCTGATATAGATCAGCGCGAAACAGCGCGCGGGTTGAAGGTTCAATTCCGCGCGTGCAAGATGATTACTGGCGTAGTGCCAATAGGAATGACCCATGGCGATGGTTTTTGTCAACTGGATATGGCCATACCAGACGGAAAGTTCCCGACTCGCCTGCGCCGGGGGTTTCGCCTTTGTTTCGCCTTTGAGCGTGAGGCAATAAAGCGCGGAAATGGGCCGCGTTGTTCGCCAATGAAATTGGGTTCACGCGTTTTCATCGAGAGGCATCAACGCTTTGGCTTGCGCGGAAAAGTGAAAACTGGCATAAGCGGAAGCATGCAGCAGATCCATCAATGGTTTATGGCTGTGATGTTGTTGGCTAGTCTGGGCAACACGCTGGGGCGGCCGGTATTACGCGTTGAGGACGAATTG
>CAJAQO010000098.1 GCA_903944085.1 uncultured Verrucomicrobia subdivision 3 bacterium | reverse complement strand
GGGAGAACTCCGACAGACATTCTCCGCAGACCGACGAAGAAACCCGGCCCGCCGACAACGTCGGCGCAACGGGACTGTGTAAGGGGATGTTAAAAATTCACATCGGCCTGTCAAGTGCCTAATGCGGCAAGGCAAGTCGGGACGGTGGAGAACCAGGTCGCTATGTCGGCAGGCCAAGTCTGCACGTCGGCAGATCGTTCCTCTAAGTCGGCAAGGTCAGCATGGGCGTCGGAAGTTGATTCCTATGTGTCAGAATTCCAATTCGATATGCCAGCAGCATGGCGAAGGACGCCGGGCGGGAACACTTTTCCCCCGGTAGTCAACTCGCTTCAGGGCAGTTTCAATTTTTCCGGCCCGCTGGTGATTCCCTGGGCGGCTTCCACGAGCGCGCGGATGCGCTGGGCGTCCGCCTTGGTGTGACCGTGGCTCGCCAAGGGGTCGGAGCCGCCGCTGGATTCGATCAGGATGTCCGACCAGAGGATGCCCGTCTTGATATGCACGGAGGCGACCTTGTTGATGCTGATGCTGATCTGGTCCTGGCTGAACCACGAGCGTTTATGGCGGATGACCGCGCGATCCGTCACCTCAATGACGGTGCGGAACAGGTGGTTGCCCCGCGTCCAGCGGCTGGCCTTGAAAAATTCTGGGTCCATGCGGTCAACTGTGGTTCACAGACGGTGAATTATCAACTGATTTGCGTCTGCAAACACGTCCGGACGGGGAGCGCGCCCGCCCCGGGCGCAATTTTCCGCGCCCCCGCGGAAAATCCGGACGCACCGGGAAGCTTCAAACCTCCGTGGCAATTTCGCGCGCAACCCGCCGGCCGCGAGGGCGCGCCCGGCCACGCCCGGGGCGGGCGTGCTCCCCAAATCCAACGCGCAATGGTTTCACGCCAGCGCCCAGCCGGGCTGGATTTCTGCGTCCAGCGACGGCAGCGGCACGTGGGCCCGCAATTTTCTTTCGGCGAGAATGCCGATCATGCCGGCGTTGTCGGTGCACAGGGACTTTTGCGCCAGCCGCAGGGAAAGTCCGTTTCGTTTACAGGCGCGCTCCAGTTCATTCCGCAAGGCGCGGTTGCACGTCACGCCGCCGGAAGCGGTCACGCAGCTCACGCCTTCGCGTTTGGCGGCGCGAATCGTCTTCTTCACGAGCACCTCCACGATGGCCGCCTGCACGCTGGCGCAAAGGTCGCAAACTTTTTGCCGGTCTTCCAGCACCGCCGGATTATCGCGGATGAAATAACGCACGGAGGTCTTGAGTCCGCTGAAGCTGAAGTCGTCGTTGGCGTCGTGAATCAAGGGGCGCGGAAAATCATAGGCGTCGGCACGCCCCAGTTCGGCCAGTTGATCAATGATCGGGCCGGCGGGATATGGCAGGCCCATGAGTTTGCCGGTTTTGTCGAAACATTCGCCGGCGGCGTCGTCAATCGTGCCGCCGAGCACGCGATGGTTCAGCTCGGATGCCACGAGCACGAGCATCGTGTGCCCGCCGCTGACGATGAGCGAGACGTTGGGCTGAAAATTCGAGAAGTCGGCGACCGGCGGCGTGCCGGCAATCCACGGCGAATACAAATGCGCCTCGTGATGATTGATGCCGATGAAAGGTTTGTTGAGCGCAAACGCCATCGCCTGCGCCGCCTTGAAACCGATGAGCAAGGCGATGGCCAGGCCCGGTCCCTGCGTGGCGGCCACGGCGTCAAGCTGCGCCGGCGAAACTCCGGCTTCGCGCAGCGCGGCTTGCGCCACCGGCAAAAGATTTTTCAAATGCTCGCGCGCGGCCAGCTCCGGCACCACGCCGCCGTATTCTTCGTGAAGTTTGATTTGCGAGGAAACGGTGTTCGACAAAACTTTCCCGGCGCGCACCACGGCGGCGCTGGTTTCGTCGCAGGAAGTTTCGAGCGCGAGGAGAGTCATGGGAATTGCGAATTCGGAATTACGAATGGCGAATCAGTCAGTGGCGCGTTCACACACTCGAAGTTTGATGTTCGCCAATCGAAATTATTTCTCGGCCACCTTTTCCGGCTTCGGCGCGGCGGTCAGCTTGTCGTAGATGAGCAAGCCTTTCAGCAAATCCTCGGCGCGGTCGAGCTGCTCGTCGTGCATGGCCTGGATGCTCGCGCGATCTTTGTCGGGCAGCGAGTCGAGACCGCCCGGCGCGCGCTTGATGAGAATCGCCGCCTCCTCCGCGTCGGTCAGCGGCACGAAAATATCCGGCGTGATGCCTTGCTGATGAATGACCTTGTGGCTCGGCGTGTAATACTTGGCGACGGTCAGCTTCAGCGCGGAGCCGTCGTCGAGCGGAAAGATGGTCTGCACGGAACCTTTGCCAAAAGTTTTTTCGCCCAGCACGACGGCCCGATGCAAATCCTGCAAGCAGCCGGTGACAATTTCCGCCGCGCTCGCGCTGCCGAGATTGGCCAGCACGACGACGGGCATGTTTTTAAGCTCGTCGCCGCTGCCGCGCGCAAAATATTTTTCCAGCGTGTGCCGGCCTTCGGTGGAAACGACGAGCTGCCCGACCGGCAGAAATTTCTGGCAGACCTCCACGGCCTGATCGAGCAAACCGCCGGGATTCCAGCGCAGATCCACGATCAAACCTTTCATGCCCTGCCGTTTGAGCTGGTCCAGCGCGGCTTCCAGCTCGTCGCCGGTCTTCTCGCCGAACTGCGTGATGCGGACGTAGCCGATTTTGTTTTCGTCGAGCGGAAATTTTTTCTGGCCGTTGAGGTCCTTGATCATGTCCATCTGGATGACGGCGCGCGTGAGCGTGAAATTCTTCAACGCGCCGCTGCCCGGACGTTCCACCGTGAGCCTCACCGTGGAACCGGGGTCGCCGCGCAGTTGTTTCACCACGTCCTCCAGCGGTATTTTGTCCACGCTCTTGCCCTCGACCTTGACGATGCGGTCGCCGCTCAAAATGCCGGCGCGCGAGCCGGGCGTGTCGTCCATCGGCGCGATGACGGTGACATGCCCGTCTTTCATCCCGACCATCAGGCCCAGTCCGCCGAACTGTCCCTCGGTGTCGTCCTGCAATTCCTGGAACGAATCGGCGTCGAGAAACTCACTGTGCGGGTCGAGCTTGCCGACGGCGCCCTTGAGCGCGGAATAAACGAGCTGGCGGTAGGTCAAATTGGTGCCGTCCACATATTCACTGTGGATTTTTTGGAGCGCGTCGTGGAACAACTCCTCGCTGGCGGCGGCGCTTTCGTCGTCGTTGGCCGGCTTGGCGGCGCGCAAATAAATGTTTGCGCCCAGCGCCAGGTTGAGCACCAGCGCCACCAGCACGAGGCCGAAGATAAAACTGCGATTCATGGATACATTTTGAAGCAACTATACCACCGACCGCAACAGCGATTCGATGAACGGCAAATCCGCCGGCACCGTGACCTTGGGATTCGGCGCGGCGCTTTTCACCAGCCGCACCGGCTGGCCGATGAGTTCGCATGCCGCCGTGTCGTCGGTCAGCACCAGACCTTTTTGCCGCGCGGTGGCGATGGCGTTGCGGATGATTTCCACGCGAAATGTCTGCGGCGTCTGCACCGACCACAGTTTCGCGCGGTCCACCGTGCGCGAAATGATTTTGCCGTCGGCGGTTTCCTTGATCGTGTCCGCCACCGGCTGCGCCGCCACGGCGGCACCGGTTTCCTGCGCCGCTTCAATCGTCGCCGCGATGAGTTCCGCGTGCGTGCACGGCCGGGCGGCATCTTGAATGGCGACAATCTTGGTTCTGGCCGAAACCGCTTCGAGGCCGTTCCAGACTGAATCCTGGCGTTCCACGCCGCCGACGACGAGGCGGAAAGGTTTTTGAAATTTAAATTTATCCGCGAGTTCCGCGAAATGTTCCTGCATCCCGTCGCGCACGACGAGGATGATTTCGTCAATGCACGCCGCGTCGTTGAATTGTTTCCAAGTATGCGCGACCACCGGCCGGCCGACGACTTCAAGCCAAAGCTTGTCCACGTTGGCACCCATGCGCGTGCCCTTGCCGGCGGCGACGATGATGGCAGAATTCATTTTCCAAAGTCTAACCGCCCGAACGGAAAAGCGGAGCATTTTTCTGGTTGCCATACTGTTTATATTTGTTACGCACAGTTAAAACCGATGCCGCCTGACCGCAAAAAATTCATCCTTGGCCCGATTTCGCCCGCCGCGCCCGGCACGCTCTACCAGCAGATCGTGGACGGCCTGAAGCGCGAGGTCAGCGAAGGCCAGCTCAAGCCCGGCGCGGCGCTGCCGTCGTTCCGCGTGCTGGCGGAGGACCTGCTCGTCAGCGTCATCACCGTCAAGCGTGCCTATGAAGAGCTGGAACGTGAAGGCATTATTTACCGGCGGCGGGGACTCGGCACGTTCGTCGCCGAGCTGGGCCACGACCGCAGCCGCGAAGCCAAGTTGAACACCGCGCAGGAATTATTCCGCGCCGCCGCGCGCGAAGCGGCGGAAGCCGGCTTGAAACCGGCGGAAATTCTCGAACTCGCCCACCAAATCATCAAAGGCAAATGATATAAACGACAACGCCATCGAAATCCGCAAGCTGGTGAAAATTTTCTTCCCCTTTCAGCTCGGCCCGCTGGACTTGACCGTGCCGCGCGGCGCGATTTACGGACTCATCGGCCCGAACGGCGCGGGCAAGACCACGGCCATTGATTTGATTTACGGCATGGGCCAAAACGACAGCGGCGAAATCCGCGTGCTCGGTCTCGATCATCAGCGCGATGGCGTGGAAATTAAACGCCGCGCCGGCTATGTCAGTCCCGAATTGAATTTTGAAGTCTGGGGCAAAGTGAGCCGCGCCACCCGGTTCGTGCGCGGATTTTATCCAAATCGGGACGACGCCTATTGCACCCAGTTGATGAAAACCTTTCAACTGGAAGCCACCGCCCGCATCGCCTGGCTTTCGTTCGGCGCAAAAATCAATTTGGCGGCCGACAATTGGGCCTGGAACAGTGAATGATTTTTTGCGACGCCGTAAATATTTTTGTAAATCCGCCCGGACTGCACCGCAACATCACAGGGTCTCTGGCGCGCTCATCAATTGCGCGATCCGCTGAAGCAGCCGGCCGGCCGCGCCGCCGTCAAGCACGCGATGGTCGAAGCTCAAGGTGAGGTTGGCTTCCATGACGGGAATAAACTGACCTTTCGCCTCATCCCAATGCGGCATCCGCCGGCCCGCGCCCAGGCCCAGCACAATGGTTTGTTCCGGCAGCGGAATCGGCGTGGCCCAGACCAAACCAAACGTGCCAAAATTCGTCACGGTGGCGACGGAACCGCCGGTGGCGTCCAGCGGTAATTTTCGCTGGCGCGCGAGTTCCACCAGTTCGTCGTAGCGCACGACCAGCTCTTTCAACGGTTTTTTGTCGGCGGCGCGAATGACCGGAACGAGCACGCCGTCCTCGGCTTCGACGGCGAAGCCCACGTCAATGGAACTGGGATGAACAATTTTATTTCCGACGAGACGGCCGGCGACGGCGGAATTTTCTGCGAGCGCAATGGCAAGGGCGCGCAGCGCGTAAAGCGCGGGGCCAGGCTTGGGATTCGAGGCTTTGCGATGTTTGAGCACCGCTTCGAGCGGCACCGGCAATCCCACGGTGGCGAGCGGACGGGTCCAGCTGCGGCGCATCGCATCCGCCACGGCCACGCGCATGGACGAAGCCTGGCTGATTTTTTGCTTTTCCAGATTGGCGATGAATTTTTCGAAATCCTCGACGGTCACGCGGCCCGCCGCGCCGCTGCCGGCGATGCCGGCAAGATCGGCGGCGTGCAAACCCAGTTCGTCCATGCGCGCCTTGAGCCGCGGCGAAAGATAGCTGGCCCCGGCGGCGTTCGCGGGCACGGGCAAACCCCGAATGGTCGGCTGGACGCGCGACCGGTCGCGGCCAGCGGCGTCGGATTTTGAAATGTGCTGCGTGTCGGCAGATTTTTCGGGCGAAACATCGAGTCCCAAGCGCGCGGCTTCTTCGTTGGTCGCCTCAATCTGGCCGAGCGTGGCGCCGACGGCATAGCTTTCGTTCAACTGCGCGGTGAATTTTTCAATTTTGCCTTTGCACGGCGAGGCGACAGTCATGGTGGCTTTGTCGGTCTCGACCTCGATCAAATCCTGGTCGGCCTTGACCGTGTCGCCGGGCTGCACGAGGAAATTGACGATGTTGGCCTCGGCGATGGATTCACCGAGCTGCGGCATGATGATGGGAATTTGCGGCATAATTTTTAACAACAAAGAAACTAAGTTTTAAAAATCAGTTTCCTGATTCATTGTTCCTTCGTTACTTGGTTGTTCAATGTTCACGATCTCAAAATCTTTCGCGCGGCGGCGGCGACGGCGCGGACGGTCGGCCGGTGCGCCGCCCACAAATTCGGATGATACGGCACCGGCGTGTCCTTGGCGTTGAGGCGCTGCGGCGGCGCGTCGAGCAAGCCGTAGCCTTCGCTGGCGACGCGGGCGATGACTTCCGCCGTCACGCCGCCCCAAGGCCAGGATTCGCCGACGCAGAGTAATTTCCCCGTGCGCGCGACCGAGGCCATCACGGTGTCGGTGTCCAGCGGTTTTACAGAACGCAAATCCACGACTTCGACTTCCCAACCTTCCGTCAACAATTCATTCGCGGCTTCCAGCGCGTCTTGAACCATCGCGCTGTAAGCAACGATGGTGAGATCGCGGCCGACGCGAGCAATGCGGGCTTTGCCCACCGGCAGCGCTTCCGTCGGTAATTTTTCGGCCTTGAGATGGCGGTAAAGAAATTTGTGTTCGCAGAAAATCACCGGGTCATCAATCGCCACAGCTTCGAGCAGCATTGAATAAGCGTCTTCGACCGTCGCCGGCGTCAGCACGATCAAGCCGGGATAATGCGCGTAAATTGTCTCCAAACTCTGGCTGTGAAACGGGCCGCCGCCGGACGTGCCGCCGAACGGCAGCCGCACGGTGATCGGACACGGAACCCCGGTGCGCCAAAAAAGTGTCGCCGCCTGATTGACGATTTGGTTGAAGCCGACGGTGGAAAAATCGGCGAACTGCATTTCGATGATCGGGCGCAAACCTTCAATCGCCGCCCCGACGGCGAAACCGACCATCGCGTCTTCGCTGATCGGCGAATCAAACACGCGGCCGGGAAATTCCTTCGCCAGATTTTTGGTGGCCTTGAACGCGCCGCCGAACGCCGCGACATCCTGGCCATAAATAAAAACGCGCGGGTCGTCGCGCAAGGCGTGCGCCTGCGCTTCGCGGATGGCGTCAATGTAGGTGATTTCAGTGGCCATTTTCCAAGTGCGTTTCGTTCAGGTGTTCGGATGAAATCGCCGACCAGTTTTCCGCATACGGATCGGGCGCGGGTTCGCGCTGGACCTGCGCGACGGCTTCCTCGATTTCGCGGATGGTTTCGCTGCGCCAGACGGCGAGCTGCGCGGCATCGGTGAATTTATTTCGCAGCAGAAATTCCTCGGCGACTTTCAGGCAATCGCGGCCGAGCGCAGAATTTTTCAATTCGGGAATAATGTAGTTTGCGTCGTCATGCTCGCCGTGGCCGCAGAGCCGCAATAATTTTGCCACGACGAGCTGCGGACCGTTTCCCGCCCGCGCTTGCGCCACCGCGCCGCCGACAATTTTCAAACAGGCGGTCAAATCCGTGGCGTCAACCGTGTGGGACGCGACGCCGTAGCCGACGCCCTTGTCCGCCAGACTTTCGCAGGCGAACTGCCGGTCGGTCGGCGTGGAATAAGCGTATTGGTTGTCGGCCACCACGACCACGAGCGGAAGTTTTTCAACAGCAGCCTGATTGAGCGCTTCGTGAAACGCGCCGGTCGAGGTCGCGCCGTCGCCGAGACAGGCCGCGCCGACCATGCCGGAAATATTCTTGAACCGCCGCGCAAACAGAACGCCATTCACCACGGAAATCATCGCGCCGAGGTGGCTGATCATCGGCAGATAGCCGTCGCGCGGCCGGCCGCGATGGACGTTGCCGTCGCGCCCGCGCATGGGACCGAGCGCTGATCCAAGATAATTGCGGACCGCGTCCAAAATTGGTTCACCGAAGGCGAGCCGGCCAGCGGCATCGCGGATGAGCGGCGCAAATACGTCGGTTTTTTTCAGGGAAACGCCCAACGCGGCGCTCAAGGCTTCCTGCCCGCGACCGAGAAAAACGCCGCCGTGGATTTTACCCGTGCGGTAAAGCGCGGCGAATTTATCATCCAGCAGCCGCGCCCGCAGCATGAAGCGGAAAGCGGCGAGATGGGACTCGCGGACAACCTCGGCGGCTCCCACGCGAGGCTCGTTGACGGCTTGCAGCATGGGTGCAGTTTATCGCCGGCGGCTCAAGCCAGCAATGATTCTTTCAAACGCCGGAGCATGCCGGGCTGATTATTCAAACTGCGGGCGGGCCTGCAATTTTTCCAGCAACTGCGCGTCGGCGGCGGGAAACGCAAAATCGGCAAGCTCCGTCTTCGCCACCCAGTTCACGGCGGCGCAATCCAATGGCTGCGGTTCACCCGACCGAAGTTGGCAGACGAAAAATTTCAAGCGAACGGATTTTTCCGGATACGCGTGCGAAACTTCCTCGAATAATTCGCCCACGACAATCTCCACGCCGAGTTCCTCGCGGATTTCGCGGACGAGGCATTGCTCAAAAGTTTCGCCGCCTTCGCGTTTGCCGCCGGGGAATTCCCACAGGCCGCCGAGATGTGATTTGGCGTGGCGCCGGGTGATGAGCAGTTTGCCGTCGCGAAAAATGAGCGCGGCGCTCACCTCGATGCATTGCGGATTACGGATTGCGGATTGCGTAATAAAATCACCATTGCCTGCCACGGACTGTTTTTCAATCGGCATTCGGCAATTGCAAATCGAAAATTCACCGCCCCACGCTCTTGTAAATCCAGCCGAGCTTTTCCATTTCCGCCGGGTCGAAAAGATTTCGCCCGTCGAACATGATCGGATGCGTCAGCCCTTTTTTTGCGCGCGCCAGATCCAGTTGCTTGAACTCGTCCCACTCGGTCGCCACCACGAGCGCGTCGCAGCCTTCGGCCACGGCGTTCATGTCCTCGACATAAGTCACGTTCGGCAACAGTGCCTTGGCCTTTTCCATGCCTTTGGGGTCATGCACGCGCAGGATCGCGCCGTCTTTCAGCAAATGCTGGCATAGGTCAATCGCGGGCGACGAACGCACGTCGTCCGTGTTCTGCTTGAACGCCAGGCCGAGCACGCCGATTTTTTTGTCCTTCAAAACCCAGAGCGTGTCGGTGATTTTTTTGACAAAGCGTTCCATCTGATCGGCGTTGATCCGCTGCACTTCTTTAAGCAGTCTAAATTCATAGCCGACCTGCTCGGAAATTTTGATGAAGGCGCTCAAGTCCTTCGGAAAACAACTGCCGCCAAAACCGATGCCGGCGTTGAGAAAACGGCGGCCGATGCGTTCGTCCAGGCCGATGCCATGCGCGACTTCCTGCACGTTCGCGCCGGCCGCCTCGCAAATGTTGGCGATGGCGTTAATGTAGGAAATTTTCAGCGCGAGAAACGAATTCGCCGCGTGCTTGATGAGCTCGGCGGAATTGATGTCGGTGATGATGATCGGCGCTTTGAACGGCGTATAAACCTCCGTCATCGCCGCCACGGGCCGCTGCGAACGAACGCCGATGACGACGCGGTCGGGGTTCATCAAATCGCCGACGGCAAAACCTTCGCGGAGAAATTCCGGGTTGCTGACCACGTCAAATTCCACCTTGGCCGCGCAATAGCGCTTGATGGTCTCGGCAACTTTTTCGCCGGTTTTGACCGGCACGGTGCTTTTGTCCACCACGATTTTGTAGCTGGTGATGGCTCCGGCAATGTCGCGCGCCACGTGTTCAATATAGCTCAAGTCCACCGAACCGTCCGGCTGCGGCGGCGTCGGCACGGCGATGAAAACCACGTCGGATTTTTGCACGCCCTCGGCGGTGCTGGCCGTGAATTTGAGCCGGCCGGCGGCGACATTTTTTTTGACCAACTCCTCCAAGCCCGGTTCGTAAATTGGAATGCCACCGGCTTGCAGCGTGGCGACTTTGGCCGCGTCGTTGTCCACGCAGATGACCTGGTGGCCAACTTCCGCAAAGCAGGTTCCGGTGACGAGGCCGACGTAGCCGGTGCCGATGATGGCGAGCTTCATTTGGCAACAGGCACGACCGGTTGAGTCGCCGCCGGTTTGGGCGCGGTCGCCGCCAGCTTGTTTTTGAGTTCATACGCGCGTTGCGCCGCCTCCTGGGCCAGCGTGCCGCCCAGGCTTGCGCGGGCGGCATTGTCATAATGGCTCATGGCCTCGCTCAACTTGTTTTGCTGCTCGGCAATGCGGCCCAGCGCAAATTCCGCCGGCAGCACGCTGGACGAACCGGCAAATCCCGACGCGACCTTCTGGTAAGCCGCCGCCGCGAGATCCAGTTTGTTTTGCGCCTCCAAGCTGGCCGCAACCCCGAGTTCGGCGGTGGCCGCCAGCGGGCCGGTGGCGCTGGCATCCAAAAACTTTTGAAACTGCGCCTGCGCGTCGGCATATTTCCCGGCGTTGAACTGCGCCGCCGCCGCCTGCAATTGGGCGCGCTGCCCGGCGGCCGTGCCGGAATACGTGGCGGCCAGTTGCGCGAGCTGATCCGCCACCGGCCCGGCATTGGCATTGGCGGCACCCCCCGCCAGCAACAGCGTCAACGCCTGTCCGGCTTTAATTTCCTTCTGCTCCCGCTGCGACGTGACCAAATAATAAATTCCCCCGAGCACGAGCAGGCCCACCGCCGCCGCGATGAGCCGGTTTTTGTTGGCCTCCAGCCAGGGCCAGAGCTTGAAAATAATTTCGGCAGGTGCGTCTTGAGTTTGCATAATTTATTGAACGCAGATTTTTTCCTGCCGGACCACGAAACGCAAGCTGAAACCTTGGAAAATATGCGTCTCGACGCAGCGCGACCACCCGCCGTGGCGCAAATTCTTATCCGCAATTGTGCCGGCAGCCAGGCTGGCGTCATGGTTTTGCCGCGACGACAAATTTTTTGACCAGTTCCGTTGCCGCGTCCGCGCGCCAAATGGCCACGACCGGAATCGGCGGCAAGGCGGGCTGCAGCGGCAGCAGTTTCAAGCGCGGCCCGACCATGCAGGCCACGCAGCCCGGCACCAGCGCCACGCCGCGACCCGACTCCACGGCAGCGATAAGACTCGTGACGCTGTCGTGTTCGCCGGCGATGCGCGGCTGACGGCCCACCGGCGCGAAAATTTTTTCCAGCATCAAGTGGTATTCGGGATAGTCCTTGCGGCTGTAAGCAATCAGCGGTTCGCGGGCAATTTGCGCCAGCGCAATGAATTTCAGCTTCGCCAGCGGATGGCGGGGCGCGACGGCCACGCACATTTCGTAACGCGCCAGCTCTGCATGATTCAAGCCGCGCAACATTTTGGCCGGCGGGCGGACCGTGAGCGCGATTTGCAATTTCATTTCCCCAAGTTGCGCCAGCATTTCTTCCGTGGACAAATCGTGGAGGGCCACGCGCACGTGCGGAAACTGCTCCTGAAATTTCCGCAGCGCCGCCGGCAGAATCTGCACCGTGAGCGACGGCGCATAGCCAATATTGATTTCGCCGCTGGTGCCGCCGGCCACGGCGCGGGCTTTTTTCACCGCCTCCTCGGCGTGCAGCAAAACGGCACGCGCCTCGGTCAATAAAACTTTTCCCGCCGTCGTCAGCCGAAGGGATTTGGCGCTGCGCTCAAACAGTTGAAAACCGATTTCGTCTTCGAGGTCGCGGATCTGCCGGCTCAAGCCCGGCTGCGAAACGTGCAGCTTCAGCGCGGCGCGCGAGACATTCTCCGCCTCGGCGACGGCGACAAAATAACGGAAGTGGCGCAGTTCCATGCAAATCAAGCATAGCTAAAAG
>CAJAQO010000097.1 GCA_903944085.1 uncultured Verrucomicrobia subdivision 3 bacterium | reverse complement strand
CTTTACCTTCCACGTGCGCATAAATTTCCGTGTGAACGCGTGCCATGAACCATGCACTGTTGATCAAGCGATCACGGCGAACTGGCTTTGGCGAGAGGGCTTTGCTAGTCTTGCTGTTGCATGAGTTGGGTCAACCGCATCTGGTCCATGATCACGTCCTCGCGCCTCACGCTGGCGACGGCAATTTTGCTTGTGGGGTGCAAGCGGCGCATGGCGTGGGGCAATCCGATCTGCGCACTTTCTTTGACGGCGATAACTGCCGCTCGCGGCGTGCTGGCCCGGAAATCCTCGAACCGGATTATTTTCATTCGACTCGCCCTGGCTGGTTTTGACCGTCCGCTGACACCGCAAGCCGGACCCAAGATCGCGGCTATCGCCTCGATCATGGAAACGTGCCGCCGGCTGGACATTAACTTGCGCGATTATCTCAACGACGTGTTGCCCAAGCTGGGCGACTGGCCCATCACTCACGTAGCGGAACTGACGCCGACCACCTGGAAAACCGCTCACCAGAAAACATCCTGACATCCCACCAGTCTATCTCGTGTCGTCACCAGCGACTATGCGAGGTTACTAACTCGGATACGTTGCAACAGCGCAGGCATTTCTAGCAAAGATTTTCAAGGCCGCCGCAACCGGAAAAACTGGTTCGCGTTGGTGGCATTGAGGAGGAGGTAATTTTGATTATTCGTCACCACCGGCGCGGGCAGGTTATTCGTGCTCCAGGCGGACTGTGTCGTCAAATTGGTCTTTGATTCCAAGGCAAATCCCGCAGGATAAACCGGCCAGGTGAGCGCGGCATTTTCATCGGACGGCACGATGGTCAGCGGCTGGGAGAAAAATTCCCATGCCAACGCATAAGTTTCTGAACTGCTGACAATGGTTAGCCCGGGAGTTCCGGCGGCTTTCCAAACCTGCAAATCATAGCGGCCTTGCGGCAATTTCGGCAGCCATAGGTGTTCGACATTATCTACCAGACTCGTGCTGCAGGCGACCAGATTGCTGTTGGCCACGCTGTATAAAAACAAATTGAGATGGTTGATGTTCGTTTGATTGAGCTGCCGGTTCCAAACCAGCGTTGCGGTGGCGGTGAAAGCTCCGCTGCCCGAACTGTTCGTCACGTTGAAATAATAATGGTTCACGGCGTCGTTCAGCACGCTGCTGGTGTTCGTGTTGAAATCCCAGCCGCTCAAAACACTGACGCTGCCGGTGCCGCCCGTGGGCGGATGCGCCCCGCCGCTCGCAACGGTGCTGCTGGCGCTGCAACCTTGTTTATTGCCGGTGAGTTGTTTATAGGAATTGAATACATTCAGCACGCCCGCGCCGTAACGAAAATCAAGCGGCGATGGCGCAATATTTGTCCAATCGTCCGGCTTGATGGCACCGTTTAGCAAAAGCACTTTTATGGTCCGCCCATCTGCTGCGGAATTGGTGTCGCTGCCGCCGTCACCGCGCAATGCCGCCTGCCTGAGCAGCGCCGCCGCACCGGAAACTTCCGGCGTAGAATAGGTTGTTTCAGTGGCGGGCGCGGTGATGTCCGGCTTGCAGCGGCCATTATCAATGGTGGGACCAACGCTGGAGGCACCGCCATAAGCGCCGACACCGAGGCCATTGTAGCTCGTTCCTGGCGGGCTTACCGATCCGCCGTTGTTGACAGCGGAAACGAAAAGCGTTGCGTTTTGTGCCGTGTAATTGTCGTATTGCGAATCGGCCGACTGCTGGTCGCTGACCGTGGCTTGGCTGCCATCAGTTTCAGCTAAAATAAAGCTTTGATTCACAACGGGGCAGTTGATGCTGGCCTGAACCGAGGCCGTGATGAAATTCGTGTAGAAATAAACCGCGTCGTAATTGTCCACCTGCGCGATGTTCGTGGCCACGCCGTTGGGAATACCGTAAAAAGCATTCCCGACAGCTTCTGCTTTCAAAGAATTTGTGCCGAGGTTGTTGGGATAAACATTGGTCGAACCATCGCCGGAAAAATAAGTGAAAAGTCCGACCGACCGGTCAACCCCCACCGGGGTGACTTCAAAGGCAATTGGATCTATGGATACATCTGGCTCCACCTGTGCCACGCAGACGCCGGTGCCATCAACATTCGTCGTCATCGCCCGCAATAACGTAACCCCAATTTGGTTAAGATATTGCGCCCGGGCGACGTCGCAAAATAACAGGCCAAAAACAAGAAGCAATGGAGCCGCTGGGCGAGAAATAGTTTTCATGATTCAGGATTCTGATTAAGGCACTTTCGGGAAAACCTAAGCGATATGCCAAAAAGGTCAATCGGTATTTGCCTTCTGGAAAAAATCTTGTCGTGAACCAGTCGGGGAATTTCCGACTAAAGAGAAATCATTCACTGCATAATTTCAAAAATTTCCTTTTGTATTGCCAAAAGCGGCGCGAATCAGACGCATTCTGAACGAGTTATAGCGAATCCCTCTTCGATCATCAGTTAACCGTAACGCGATTGACAGCAAAAAAAACAAGACATGGCTTTAGAGCAAAAAAAAGGCAGGCCAGTCTTGCGACCGGCCTGCTTTGCAGTGAAGAATAATACTATGGTTAATCAAGTTGTGCGATCTTTCCGCAAGGAGCGGATGGCACCCATGCCAAACGGCAGCAACATCAAAGCCCCTGCCACAACGGTTGTCGGTTCGGGCACGGGAACATAAGCTGGCACTCCTACAGAACCAGGGTAGGTGTCTAAAGGAACCGCTGCCCCGACTTGATAACCAGTGGCACTCGTTCCAACAATAACTTCGGTCGGCGTGCCGGCAGTAAGCACAGACGGAACCCAATGGAAGTTTACAGTCCCACCAGCGGTGAAATCTGCGCTGCTAGACGCAGTTCCACCGGCAATGGTGCCAACCAGAATGTTCGCCAGTGGGAAGGTGCTAAGACCGACCGCAGATATATCGCCCGCTGTCACAGTTATAATATATGCAAAGGTCAAACCCCCAAGCGTGTTCGCGGTCACCCCGGAATAAACAAGTGATTGTATGGTGCCTTGATCAGCTCCGCTACCAAAAGAATAGGTCGAAGTCAAGGTGGTGCCCACTTGCGTGCCGCCGGCAAGACTACCAATAGCCGGAGGCGTCACCCCAGCCCCCCCAGGAGTAAGCGGTGACAATGCTGCGGTGCTCGTCAAGGCCGAACAGGCTAATCCCGTCACGACCATCGCGATTGATTTTGTGTATTTTTTCATAGTTTGTTTTGGTTTATTATTTGTTTGTTTTTCGTGTGTTTTTTCCTTTTTTCTAAAGCCCGACTATTATTGGTCGAACTCCTTGTGGCAAACTATCGCAAAGGCTGTAAATTCCTGCTATCTCATATCGGGACATCTATTCTCTCTTTTGGGACTTAAAATGCAAACGTCCAAAATCGCTGTTTTGAATCGATTAGTGACTTCGTGCTTTTCACAATTCAAAGTCACTTGTTACTAAATAAAAATCTGCCATTAACGTGTCTCCAACTTCTAGCCAAATATGGGACATGTTTTTACGCATTTGAGCCATTATTAAAACAAACGAGAATTGTGCATTTCCAGAAGTAAATTCGCCTTCACCACACTCCATCCCCAACACCAACCGAAATTTGTGATTATTTGAATAATCGGGACAGTGAAAAAAGCTTTCCGGATATGTTCGCTTCTACCAGACCGGCAATCATCAGAAAGGCACCACATTGTGCGCAAGGATTGAGGCAAAATACTTCGACTTAAAGCGGCACGGGAATTAATAGAAAATTTGACCTGGCATCCTTGGACTAGTGGCTGCATGTTTTAGATTCCGGCAACCAATGTCTTATCTGAATTGAACATACTGCTTGCAACAGCAGGCGAAGTCTAACATTTCCGTATCTGGTTCCAAACCATTTAGTTCACGCTCCCGCATGCCAAGTTTGCAACCAGAAAAAAACCGTGCCGAACGCGAACAGTCTGTTTCTTAGCGAGGATTTCTTCATGATTCCGTCCCCGCTTACATAATAAATTGTTCCTCGATAGACCACCTCGCAGATAGAGACTATGATGCACACTATACACCAAAAAAAACGGTTACTTAACGATGAACTTTTCATAATTTGGTCTGGATGTTAGTGTGTAAATTATTCCTTTGTGACTCGCCTCACACAGACATTAACCCAAACGGGAAGGCCCGCTATCCATTCTGGGGACAGCATAATCCACTTTTGGGCCACTTTGTTCACAAATGCAATAGGAGAAACTCAATTATCCTTTGGAGATTTTTCTGGCAACGCGGACCTGTCTGGGATTTTTGTGTGTGAGGCATAACCAAGAAAGTAAAGTGAGTTATGTCTGCAACGAAAATGAATGAAGTGGCGGAGTCGCAGCGCGGGTCCGCCGTGTTGGATCAACTGCTGGAAGGCTGCGAGAAGCCG
>CAJAQO010000096.1 GCA_903944085.1 uncultured Verrucomicrobia subdivision 3 bacterium | reverse complement strand
GGCCGGCGGCAAAGACCCGGCCAAAGGCAGTTTGGGGTGGACGAACGGGGCAACGGGCGTTTGAATGTTTAGCCACAGATGAAACACGGATGGAACGCAGATTTTTTTGAAGCCCGTCAGGGCTGGCATATTTGTAGCATCATCAGCCCAAAGCGGACAAAGCTCCATTAGGAGCGACATCATCGGGATGTGGACGGAATATGCCGCCCCGCTGGGGCTGAAATGATTTTTGGTTTGAAATTCTACAAATATGCCGCGCCTAACGGCGCTGGGGACGGCGCGACGCCGAAAACGGCAACCGGGACGGGCGCGCTCCCCGGCAAAGTCCCAGCCGGGCGGCCAAAGGCAGTTTGGGGTGGACGAACGGGCGGATTAACGATGCCAGCCATCATGCGCGGCGCGGGTGTCCGCAACAAATCGAATTCGTGCAAGCACCCAAGAAGCTGTTTCAATCTCGCACTCGTTTGGCTCACCCAAAATTGCCATTAAGCAGGCAATAAATGTATGGTGTGGCGATGAAAATATGTTATCATTATGTTTGACGGATTGGCCACCTGCGGATAAAATTGCCCCGTAACCTGTGGACTGAAAATAGAAAGGCAAATATATGACTGATCCGAATCCGACTCCGGAACCGGTGCCTGCGGCGAAGACCCGCAAGCATAACTTGATCAATCAAAAGCAGCAGCAATCCGTCGCCCTGGCCGAACAGGTCAGCACCGCCGCCGCCAAGGACGAATATGCTTCCACCCTCGAAACCGGCCACGAGATCGCGCCGGACTTCACCGCCCAGTTGGCCGCCGACTGCGTCACGGCGCGCGGCGGACTGGGGCAGATCGTCGAGCACGCCGTCGCCAAGCGCGTGGCCACCGGCGGCAAGAAGGGCACCAAAAAAACCCTTAAGCGTGTCATCCGCGGGATACAGGTGGCGGCCAAGCAGAAATACGCCGGCAGCCAGCCCGCCATCCTCAAGGACTATTACGTCGGCGAGAAGATTGACGCCAACGAGGACACGCTCACCCAGGTCGGCACCGCCATTCTGGATAAAATTTCCCCGCCGGCGGATTCGGCGAAGGCGGTCAAGGGCACCGCGCCCGCCGCCGATGTTTTGCCCGGCGTCACGGCTGGTAAAATCGCCGGCTTGTCCGGTGCCTTGGACGCCTACACTGCCGCCTGGAGCGCCCAGGCCTCCGCGCAATCCGACAAGTCCAAGGGCCACATCGCCGTGGCCGCCTTGGTCAACAGCATTGACAACCGCCGCCGCATTGTGCAATTCGCGGTGGATGGCGAATGGCCCTTTGACGATGTCGCCAACGCCCCCATCCGGCGCGAATTTGGGATTCCCGCCAACCGTCCCTTCATCGCCACCGTTAAAAATGTCCAAACGCCGGCGGTTGCTCCAGTCACCCCGCCGGCGGCGGTGAAACGGAAAGTTGTCAAAGCCACCAAAGTCACCAAAGCCGTTGCCAAAGTCAAAAAGGCCGGCAAAGCCCGCAAACCGGCGAAGAAACGGAAAAAATAACCCGGCCTCCGTCCCGGCGCGAATTTTTTTCCAAATCGTCGCGCGAAGGACGCGAAGGACGCGAAGGACGCGAAGAAGACAACGCGTCGGCGACCACAGCCCCGTCAGGGGCGGAATCTATGTAGTTGGCGGTGGATTTGGATTTAGCTCCGTCAGGAGCGGAATATACCGCCCCAACGGGGCTTTGACGTTTTTTGGTTTTGGATGCTACAGAGATGTCGCGCCTAGCGGCGCTGGCAAACTGCGGCCACGGGAACGTGTCGAACACCCCGCTGGCTGTCATGAATGGAAAGCGGTTAAAAAAGTTGTCAAAGGCAAAACGACCGGCAAGAATCTGGCAAAGCAACGGAAGAAATAAGATTCGCCGTTTAAAAATCGGTTCAGCCAAACGCAAAACAGCCGCCGGATAAGGATCTGATCCTCAAAGCCGGTTGAAATTCCATCTGTGAAAAAATGTCTATCCTTATTGGCAATGGCCGGCGTGCTGGCTTCGCTCCTGTCCTCCGCGCTGGCGGCTTCGACCAACCTCACCTGGCAGGCGGTGGGCATTTCGGAATTCATGGCCACGAACCAGACCACGGTGCTGGATGTGGACGGCGATCCGTCCGGCTGGATTGAAATTTTTAATCCCACGACCAACGACGTCAGCCTCAGCGGCTGGTCGCTGACGGATGACCCCAACAATCTCCGGCAATGGGTTTTTCCGAACGTCGTCCTGCTGGACGCGGGCGACGCCGATGGCTCGGACAATAATATGGTGGTGTTCGCTTCGGGAAAAAATCGCACCAACAACGCCGCCGAGCTGCACACGAATTTCAAACTGCCGGTGAACGGCGGCTATCTGGCGCTGGTGGACAACAAGACAAATATCGTTTCCGTTTTCACGAATTATCCGGCGCAGTCGCCGGATGTTTCCTACGGACGCGATCCGTTTAGTCCCAATTTCGCCGGCTATTTTTCTGCGACGCCAGGCGACTACAACACAGTCACCGGCACGAACTTTTCTCCCGCCATCCAATTTTCCCGGACGGGTGGCACGTTTGTCGCGACGTTTAATCTGCAACTGTCGGCTTCCAACAGCGCGGTGATTCACTACACGACCAACGGGGCCACGCCGACTTCGGATTCGGCGGTTTATTCGACGGCGATTCCGATCACCAGCTCGGTGCAAGTGCGGGCGCGGGCGTTTGGCGCTGGGGTGATGCCGGGGCCGGTTCACAGTGAAACTTTTTTGCAATTGGATGCGGGCTTGAGCCGCACGAATTCCAATCTGCCGGCCATCATCCTTTACAATTTTGGCGCGGCCAGCATTCCGACCGACGACACTTACGGCTCCACGGATCAATTCGTGAACGTCTCGATTTACGAGCCGGTCAACGGCGTCACTTGGCTGACGAATGCGCCCACGCTGACGGCGCGGGCGGGCTTTCACATTCACGGATCGAGCACCGAATCGCTGCCCAAGCACGCGTTTTCGGTGGAGTTTTGGGACGACTTGAACAACTCGGCGGATTATTCGCCGCTCGGTTTGCCGGCGCAATCGGATTTCGTTTTGTATGCGCCGGACAATTACGAGCCGGTGCTGATTCACAATCCGTTGATTTATGAGTTGAGCAACGAAGTGGGCCGCTACGCGCCGCGCACGCGCATGGTGGAGGTTTATGTGGTTACCAACACGGGGCCGGTGCTCGCCACGAATTACAACGGCATTTATGTGCTGGAAGAAAAAATCAAGTGGGACAAAAACCGCGTGGACATTGATAAAATCCATTCCGTGGACAATCTCAATCCGCTGGACAACACCACGAACAATGTCACCGGCGGTTACCTCATGAAAATAGACCGGCTCGGTCCCGGCGAAAGCGGGCTCAATGCCGCCGGCCAGACGATTGTCTATGACGAGCCGCACGAGTTTGACCTTGATACGCCGCAGCGCGCGCCGCAGCAGCAGTATCTGCAAAATTACATGAACGCGTTTGGCACCGCGCTAAACGGCGCGGGCTACACCAATATCACCAACGGCTTTCGCGCCTACATTGACGAGCCGTCATGGCTGGATCATCACATTTTGAACGTCATGGCGTTCAACACGGATGCGCTGCGGTTGAGCGCGTATTTTTACAAGCCCCGGACGAACAGCCTGGTCTTCGGACCTCTCTGGGATTTTGACCGTTCGCAAGGCTCCACAGACGGACGTGATTTCAGCCCGCTTTACTGGCGCTCGCCGGTTCCGGATTACGGCACGGACTATTTTAATTATCTCTGGTGGGGCCGGATGTTCACGGACATTGATTTCTGGCAGGCGTGGATTGATCGTTATGAAAATTTGCGCGGGGGTGTGCTTTCCACCAACCATATTTACGCGGACATTGACGCGCTCGTCGCGCAAGTGTCGGCGGAGGAACCGCGCGAGGCTGCGCGCTGGCCGTCGCTCACCGCGCCGCGCTCCGGCACCGTCACGATCTCTGGCTACAGCTACACGTTCCCGGGCACTTATCAAGGCGAAGTAAGCTTCATGAAAAAATGGTATGCCGACCGGCTGAATTTCATGGACACCAATTTTCTCGCCAAGCCGATTTTCAGCAACAACACCGGAGCGATCACGAACGGCGCGACGCTGCTGCTGACCGCGCCGGGCGCGACGATTTATTACACCACCAACGGCACCGACCCGCGTTTGGCCGGCGGCGGCATCTTTTCAAACGCGCTGATTTTCAGCTCGGCCATCGCCTTGACCACCAATATCACCATCACCGCGCGCGCCTACAATGCGAGCCACCACAATTTGACCGGCGCGAATAATCCGCCGCTGTCCAGTCCGTGGTCGGGACTCGCCAGCGAAAATTTTATCATCGCCAACGCGCCGGTCATCACGCAGGCACCGACGGATCTGGCGGCTTACATCGGCCAAAATCCCGCGTTCACCGTGACCGCCACCGGCAGTCCTGCGCCAGCTTATCAATGGAAATTGAACAGCACCAATCTGGTTGGCCAGACAAACGCGCAACTGACACTTTCAAATATTCAAACCAACCAAGCGGGCACTTACTCGGTCAGCGTGACCAATCTGGTGGGCGGCACCAACGCTTCCTTCGTGTTGACCATCACGCCCAAACCAAACCTAGTCATCACCGAAGTGATGTCGAGCGAAGCCAAAAGCGTCAATGGCTCGACGCTCGCCACCTCGGATTGGTGGGAACTAAGCAACTTCGGCAATTTTTCCGTGAACCTGCAAGGCTGGCGCTTTGACGACGATCACGATTCTTTTTCCGACGCTGACACCATCACCAACGCCGTGACCATCGCGCCCGGCGAATCCATTGTGTTGGTTGAGGCCATGACGGCGGACGATTTTCGCACCTGGTGGGGACCGCAGAATCTTCCCGCCAAACTCCAGATCATCACTTATCCCAGCATCGGTTTCAGTTCCAGCAGCGACGCCATTTATTTGTGGAACGCCGCCGCCACAGCCGTGACTGACACCGTTGCGAGCGTCACTTTCGCCACCGCCACGCGCGGCGTTTCCTTTGGCTACAATCCCGTGGCCAACACCTTTGGCGCGTTGAGCGTGGCCGGCCAGAGCGGCGCATTCACCGCCGCCGTGAATGGCGACCTCGGCTCGCCTGGCGCGGTGCTCAACCTGCCGCGATTCACGGGACTCAATTTCAACGGCGCCGGCGGATTTAATTTAAGCTTCGTGACCCAGCCGAATCTGGCTTACCGCGTGGAATACAAAAATGATCTATCAGCTTCGGCTTGGACCGCGCTGACGAATTTCACCGCCGCTGCAAATGTGTTTTCCCTCACCGACCCGGCCGCCGGCACCAACATTGCGCGCTATTATCGCGTTGTGGTGACGCCATAGATGCGCGCCCCGGCATGACATTTGGCGGCGGAGATTCTAGTGGAACGCGAATCTGGCGCGACGCCGGATTCGGCAACCGGAAATGTCTTAAGTTTAATCGTAATCACCCGTTTTTATGGAGATTAAGATTACGATTAGGACACTATCCGGCAACCGGGACGGCTGCGCTCCTCATTGCAAACGGCGATCACGCGAACGTGCTTCGCATTCCTTGAGTTTGATTTTGGCCGGGAGAAACAGGAACGCCACGCCGCCGACAAAACACGTGAGACCCAGCGGTCCCGGTTTCAACAGGGGATTGGCCACGTCGGATGGCCGATGGCGGCAAACGCCTTCGCGATTTAAAAAATGCCGGCCAGCAACAGCACGATGACTTCAACACGGCGGTGAACGCTTCGTGCGGGATGTCCACGTTGCCGATGGGCCGCTGCCATAATTGGGGTTGACTTGCAGAATGTTCTTGCAACTTTGCTTTTCAAGCTGCTAATGGTCTGGTTGAATGTAGTCCTCTCAACCCTAAACCCAAATACGTCCATGAAATTGATTAAAACTTTGATGACGGTCTATGGCTGCTATGCGCTGGCAGCGATGTGGTGGGGACAAACCTTGCACGCGACGGTGGCGTTCACCATCACGCCGGCAACGGTCAGCAACACTTACAGCGGACCGATCACGGTGCAGGTGACCGGGCTCACCAATACCGAGACGGTGGTCATCCAGAAGTTTATGGATGCCAATACCAATGGCGTCATTGATGGGAATGATCCCTTATGGCAGCAATATAATTTGACCGACGGCATGAACTTCGCGATTGGCGGGGTGACGAACAACAATGTTCCCGGCGACACGGACGGCATGGCGAACGGGACGATCACGGCCAAACTCAATTTCCAAAGTGATTTTCTGCAGACATTCGACGGCCAATATTTGGTCAAGCTGTCGAGTCCGGCCGGGCATTTCGCGCCATTGACCAACACGTTCACGGTCACGAATTTCCCCTATGCGCAACGATTCACCGGCACGGTGGCCAGCAATGGGGTGGCGATTTCCAATGCCATCATCATCCTGTTTCCCGCCAATAAGGATGGTAATCCGGCGGGCGGCTGCGTGGCGAACAATGCCGGCGTTTACACGCTGCCCGCACCGGCGGGAAGCTATCAGTTGACGCCGCTCAAAAATAATTTTGTCGCCACTTTCAGAACCGCGCCATCCGTGACGTTGACGAATGCGACGACCAACACGGTTAATTTGAATCTCATTGCCGCCACGCAGACCATTTCCGGGAGCGTGGTGGACGCCAACAATTCCAGTCTGGGATTGCCGGGCATGTTGGTGCCGGTGCAGTCGTCGGACAGCAGTTTGCTGACGATTTGTTTCACGGACACCAACGGCAACTTCATGGCACCCGTGACCGCCAATCAATGGAAAATTGAAGCGAACAGCGCGGCGGTCGCGTTCCACGGTTACGTCGGGTTGCAAAACAAAAGATCGGCCAATACCACCGGCGGGAACGTGTCGGGCATCAACTTTGCGCTGCCCAAGGCCACAGGTTTCTTTTACGGCGCGGTCAAGGACAGTTTGGGCAACGCGCTGGCGGGGGAGGTGGCGGTTTATGCCAGCGACAATAACAATAATCTCTACCAAAGCGACGGCTACGCGGATACGAATGGCAATTATGTCGTCGGCGTCGTGGGCGGTCTGGGCAGCGGCGATCCTTGGTGGCTGGACGTAGATAATTCGAGCAGTTTCACCAATTACATTTTTTCGCAACCGGCTTTGGATCAAAATGGCGGCACGAACGTCACGGTGGGCAAAGTGGTGCTGGCGAATTTCACGGCCCTTGCCGCGACTCATGCCATCACCGGCAACGTCAAGTTCAACGGCACCAATCTCGTTGGGGTCGGCGTGAATGCCTACGCGACGATTGGCGGGGTGAATTATAACATCAACAATGCGGACACCGATACCAACGGCAACTACACGCTCGCTGTGGCCAATGGAACCTGGAGCGTGCAAGTGTATGATTGCGGATGTTCCGACAGCGACAGCCTGAACACCATTCTCAGCGGCGTGAGTTATCAGGAACCAGGCAGCCAGAACGTCAGCATCAACAATAATAATGGCACGGCCAATTTCAACATGTCAGCCTGCGCGGGCGTGCAGATTTCCACGGCCAGCCTGCCGGGCGGCCTGACGGGCATTTACTATGACCAGTTTCTCGCCGGGTCAACTTGCAACGGTAATCAGAACTGGTCGTTGAATGATCCGGCAGATTTTCCACCCGGCTTGAATCTGAACGGGAACGGGGAAATCAACGGCACGCCAACCAGTGGCGGCAGCTATAACTTTTCGGTGCAGTTGAATGATGGCAATGGAAACTCGGCGAATCAGGCGCTCTCCATAAACATCAGCGGCGGTTCCAGTGGCTCGCTGGGAATTTCGACGACCACGTTGCCGGACGGTTTGGTGGGCATGAGTTACAACCAACCGCTGGCGGCGTCCGGCGGGGCGCAGCCTTACAGTTGGTCGCTCACGCCGGGTTCACTGCCGCTGCCGGACGGCATCACGCTCTCTGCCAGCGGCAATCTTGCCGGCACACCTACAACCTTGGCGCTGGGCACCAATTATTTTTTGGTGCGGGTGACGGATAATCTGAATAACACAGCCGACCAGTTGCTATCGGTGGCGGTTTTCCCGGCGTTGCAGGTAACGCCCGGTTCATTGCCCAATGGCACCGTGGGCGTGCCTTATACCAACCAGATTTTCCTGGCCGGCGGCGACCCCACCGGTAATTGCGGACTGGGCTATGGCTTCTATGGCCCTTTCACACTCCCGCCCGGATTGAACATTTCCTTCAACTTCACCAATCCCAACTATACCGAGATTCTCATCATTTCCGGCACGCCCACCAACACCGGCACCTTCCAAATGGATTTGACTCTGAATGACGCGTATTGCAATAGCATCAACACCCCGAACTACTTCATCACCATCGTCGCCTCCTCGCTGCAGATCACAGCGACCGCCTTGACCAATGCCACCGTTGGTCTCGCCTACGCAAACCAATTGCAAAGGTCCGGCGGAACTGCACCTTACACTTGGACGATTGCCAATGGATCACAACCCCTACCATCGCCATTAATACTGTCCACCAACGGACTTATTTCCGGTGTGCCAGCAACTGCCGGGACAAACACCTTCATCGTGCGTCTGACCGATGGCAACTCCCTCACCACCACTCATGCCTTCTCACTCATCACCAATCCCAAACCCACGCTTAGTTTGCCAACGTGGGTCACGAATCGGTTCCAGATGCGGCTGAACGGCGCGGCCAACCAGAATTACACGGTTCAAATGTCAACCAACTTGGGCTCCGGCAATTGGGTCTCGCTGTTCGTCACCAACAGCTCGGTGAGCAATTCAATCATCGTGTTGGATCCAGCCGCCACCAACAAACAGCGCTTTTACCGCGTTCTAATCGGGCCGTAAACCTCCAAGACGGGTAGTGGTTAGTAACCAGCGTTAGCCGTTGACACCGCAAGTTCTCTTTCCGGGCGGTCGAGTGCGGTTTCCAATTATTTGAATTTGGTTTTGGACGGCAGAAAAGGAACGCCACGCGCCGATGAAGCACAGGAGGCCTGGCGGTCCCATTCTCAAACAAAGCATAGGTCCAGCTGGATCGTCTTCGGCGGCAAACACCTTCGCGAATTTTAAAATGCCGGCCAGCATCAGCACGATCCTCAACACCAGATGCCATTTGTTCTTGGTCAATTTCATGGGGCAAGTTTCACGCCTCCAGCACTTCAATGAAGCGGCGAAAGCGGAAGCCGGTTTGCAACAAATCAGTTGACTTCATAAAGTCTATAAGTAATAATGCTTGCCTTGCAATGAGGCAGCGGGCAACAAACAAAAGGTTAACGGACGGGCCGGTGGCTGTGGTTCCACGGCTTGGCGATGTTTTGTCTTGCCTGGGATCATCGTTTGATTCACCACGACTTCGCGCTGCGGTTTTTATTTCCAGCCCCGCGGCCTCTGCGCAGTCATCCGCTGCGCAAACATGGGTTATTGCGGCCGCAAACTTTCTGCCGCCGAAAATCTACAGTCTCCAACCTGTCGGATTACCAACCAAAGAAACCAAACACATGCATCCGCAAATGAAAAACCAAATGATAACGAAACTGGCCGCGCTGGCGCTGGCTGTCACCGCCATGGTGCCGTCGTTGCACGCGCAAATCGCCATCCCAAACGCCGATGGCTCGGATGGCGCGCTGATCGTCAGCAACAGCATGACGATCAATCTTGCCAATGCCGTGACTGGCAACTGGACCAACAACAACGCCGCCAACATGGGCAAGGGAATTTATGATCCGACCCAATGGGCGGTGGTGTTCAAGTATTCGTCCGTGGTTATTTCCAATGGGGCGGTGCTTACCTTTGCGAACAATGCAACCCACGCGCCGGTGGTCTGGCTGGTCGGCAGCAATTCAATCGTCGGCAATGTGACGATCAATGGCGAGGTGAGTCTGGATGGACAAGCCGGCAGTGGCGACCCGGTGAACTTGTCCCAACCGGGACCTGGTGGGTTCCGAGGTGGCGGTGGCCCGACCTACGGTGGCGGCACCGGATTTGGACCTGGGGGTGGTAATGGCGTTGGCGTCTATTCTGGCACCTATGGCAACCCACAAATTTTACCGCTGATTGGCGGAGCAGGTGGCGGCGGCGGGTCTGGCAATAACGGTGGTTGCGGCGGTGGCGCAATTTTGATTGCAGCTTCCGGAACCATTACGGTCAACAACTATATCCATGCAAACGGAGGAAGCACTTCTTACGCTAGTGGCAGCGGCGGTGGCATTCGACTGGTCGCGAACCAAATTCTGGGAGCTGGCACCATTCAGGCGCTGGGAGGTAGTTATTATGCCGTCGGCGGGCCGGGGAGAATCCGGCTCGAATCCGCCCAGCCGGCCAGCAATCAACTGTTTCTAAATCCATCATTGCCGCCGGTCCTGCCGGATGTGCCACCGATAATTTTTCCGGCTGCTAACGCGCCAACCGTAACGATCTGGAGTGTTGCCGGGCTGACGCCGCCGGCAGATCCCCAGGCGCCGATGACTTCCAGCGGGAACGAGGATATGACACTCGTCACCACCAACAATGTGGTCATCCAGGTCAGGACCACGAATTTTCCGACCAATGGCTCAACCGTGAATGTTTATATCAAGCCGCGCAACGCCGGGCAGACGGTGCTGACCGCCACCGCGCCCACCAGCGGAGACACCAATTCCGCCATCTGGTCGGTGACCAACAATTTCAGCTACCAGATCAATCAAGGCCACACGGTCATCCAGGCGCGGGCATTTCATTGACATTGGCGAATCCAAACTCAACTGATTCGCATACCATGAATCCTTGCACTTCAGCAAGCGAACGGTCCTGCGCCGCCCAGCGCCGGGGAACCGTGTTTTGGAAAGATCCGCCGTGGCGGCTCCGTGATTTGACCAGGCGACTGCGGCGGCTGGTGCCGCTGGCGTTCCTGATTTTATCACCGATGCTCTCACGAGCGCAGTCTAACACGATTGATCTGGTTTCACGGGAACTCAGCGTTTTCAATTTTGGAGTTCCGAGCACCAGCGCCGAAGCGATTTCGCGCGAAGTGAGTGTCTTTGACTTCGGCCAGCCGGGCACCACGGCGGAAGCGATTTCGCGGGAGGTGAGTCTCTTCGACTTTGGCCAGCCGGCTTACGGCAGTGAAGCCATCTCGCGTGAAGTGAGCCTCTTTGACTTTGGCCAGCCGGGCACCACGACGGAAGCGATCTCGCGCGAAGTGAGCCTCTTCGACTTTGGCCAGCCGGCTTACGGCGGCGAAGCCATCTCGCGGGAAGTCAGCATTTTCAACGAAGGTTTTTACAGTGCTGACACCATTTCACGCGAAGTGAGTTTGTTCAACTACGGTTACAACCATTTCAACCTCGCCATCGGCTCGACGGTGGTGCTGGCGGGAAACACCGGCGGCGTGCCGGTGAATTTTTCCACGCTCGTGCCGGTGACGAATGTGCAGGTGGCGGTGGATTTTCCGCAAAATCTATTGACGAACTGGTCGGTCCAGCCGCAATCGCCGCTGACGGGAACGGCGTTTGTCTCGAACAACAGCCGGCTGTATCTGACGTTCAGCCCGGCCAGCGGGCAAAATATTGCCAACACGCAGCAGCTCGGACAAATCAGTTTCACCAGCGCGAGCAACCAGCCTTCGGCGTTTCTGCCGCTGCCGGTCGCCGGGGCCACGGCTCCGGTGCTGGATGGCACGACTTACACACCCTACCAAGCCATCCAAAATGGCGAAGTGGTGGTGCTGGATACCAATGCGCTGCTGCGCGCCGCCCGGCTGGCGAACGGCGCGGAGTATTTGACGCTCTATGGCTATTCGGGAACGAATTATACGATTCAGTCGGCGACCAACTTGGCTCCGCCGATAAACTGGCAGACGGCCTACATGCTGGTGCCGTCAAACCTGATTGCCCTCACGCCGAATTTGCCGACGACCAATCCGGCAATCTTTTACCGCGCGAAACAATAGTTGATTAACACATTAAACAGCCACCGGCATGAGAAACTGTGGCGGTGGTTTTCCAGTTCAACTGCGGGAATTTTTCGCGGCGGCTGACGGCGGTTTGGTTTCCGCTTATTTCAGTTTGATTTTGGCCGGGAGAAACAGGAACGCCACGCCGCCGACAAAACACATGAGGCCCAGCGGTCCCATTTTCAACCAGGGGATTGGCCCCGCCGGATGGCCTTCGGCGGCAAACGCCTTGGCGACTAAAAAAATGCCGGCCAGCAAGAGCACGATTCCCAACGCCAGATACCATTTATTCTTGGTCATGTTAATTTCAAATTGCGAATTTCGAGCGCCGAATTAAAGACCCGCAGCACCGGGAACGGTTCGTCAGTCAATGATGCATTCATCATTTGAAATTCGCCATTCGCAATTTCATCACGCCTTGAGCACTTCGATGAAGGCTTCCTGCGGGATGTTCACATTGCCGATGGATTTCATGCGCTTCTTGCCTTCTTTCTGCTTCTCCAGCAGCTTGCGTTTGCGCGAGACGTCGCCGCCGTAGCATTTCGCGGTCACGTCTTTGCGGAAGGCGCTGATGACTTCGGAGGCGACAATTTTTCCACCGATGGCGGCTTGAATTTTTACCTGGAACTGCTGGCGGGGAATCACTTCCTTGAGTTTCTCGGCAAGCGTGCGTCCCCGGCCTTCGGCTTTCGTGCGATGCACGATGCAGGAGAAGGCGTCCATCGGCTCGGTGTTGACGAGCATGTCCAGCTTCACCATGTCGCTCTCCATGTAGGCGTCCGGTTCGTAATCCATCGAGCCGAAACCGCGCGTGATGCTCTTGATGCGGTCGTGAAAATCAATCAGGATTTCGTTCAGCGGAATCAAGCTCGTCAACATCACGCGCTTGGAATCCAGCGTCTCGGTGTGATCCACGTTGCCGCGCTTCTCGGAAATCAGCGCCATCATGTCGCCGATGTTTTCGTTTGGGCAGATGACGAACGCCTTGACCATCGGCTCTTCGATCTTCGCGATGTAGGTCACGTCGGGCATGAACGCCGGATTGTCCACGGCCTTCATCGTGCCGTCCGAGAGATAGACTTTATACACCACGCTCGGATACGTCGCGATGATGTCCATGTTGTATTCGCGGCGCAGGCGCTCCTGCACGATTTCCAAATGCAGCAAACCAAGAAAGCCGCAGCGGAAACCGAAACCGAGCGCGACAGAAGTTTCCGACGAATAAACAAATGCCGAATCATTCAGCTTCAATTTGCCCATCGAAGATTTCAACTGCTCGTAATCCGCCGTGTTGATCGGGTAAATCCCGCTGAACACCATCGGGTGAATTTCCTTGAAGCCGGGCAGCACGGGCGATGGATTACGGGCGTCGGTGATGGTGTCGCCCATTTTCACTTCCGCCGCGCTCTTGATGTTGGCGGTAAAATAACCGGTTTCGCCGACTTGGAGTCGTTCGCGCTCGTAAGGTTTGGGATTGAAGCTGCCGACTTCCTTGACCTCGACGTTTTTGCCGGAGTGCAACAACTTCACCTGCTGGCCGGCTTTTAATTCGCCGTTGAAAACGCGGACGTGCGTGACGACGCCTTTGTAGGTGTCAAAATAAGAATCAAACGCCAGCGCCTGCAAACTGGGTTCGCCCGTCGGCTTGGGCGGGGGAATGCGCGCAACGATGGCTTCCAAAATATCCTCAATGCCGATGCCCTGTTTGGCGCTGCACGGAATGGCCCATTCGCTGGGCACGGCCAAAACATCTTCCAACTGGCGCTTGGCCTGCGGCACGTCGGCGTGGCCGAGATCAATTTTGTTGATGACCGGGATGATGGTGAGATTCAGTTTCGCGGCGAGATGATAATTCGCCACCGTCTGCGCCTCGACACCTTGCGCGGCGTCAATCACGAGCAGCGCGCCTTCGCAAGCGCTCAAGCTGCGCGAAACTTCGTAGGCGAAATCCACGTGGCCGGGCGTGTCAATGAGGTTCAGTTCGTAAGTCTCGCCGTTGCGCGCCTTGTAAGTCATCGTGACCGGATGCGCCTTGATGGTGATGCCGCGTTCGCGTTCCAGATCCATCGCGTCGAGCAACTGCTCCGACATGTCGCGCGTGGCGATGGTGCCGGTCATGTGCAACAGGCGGTCGGACAGCGTCGTCTTGCCGTGGTCAATATGGGCAATGATGCTGAAATTTCTTATGTGTGCGGTGTCCATCCGTTGTTCCTAATCGTAATCGTAATCGTAATCTTGATCGCCATCGCGGGTTGCCAGGTTGAACGGCAAATCGCGATTTCTGCGAGCGTGCATAATAGCATGAAAGCGCATGATGAAAAGGAAATTTGACCAGGACGGCCGCGCCGCTCGACGGGAGCGAAATCTTGGCTCGACGCGGATGGGAAGCTTGTTGAATCATATCCCAGCCCGCGCACTTGGCGCAGCCGTCAGTTTTGACGGTCGCCGCGTCCGGCAAATAAAAAAGATTATCAATCGCTATGGCAATTTCTCCGCTCGCCGGCAAACCGGCCCCTAAAACCATGCTGGTGGATTTGGCGCGGCTCGAACGTGAATATTACGCGCGGCGGCCGGACCTCGGCGATCCGAACCAGTTGGTCAGCTTTGGCACCAGCGGGCATCGCGGCTCGTCGCTCCAAGGCACGTTCACCGAAACGCATATTCTCGCCATCACGCAGGCGATCTGTGATTACCGGCGCGGCCAGAACATCAGCGGTCCGCTGCAAATGGGCAAGGATACGCACGCGCTCTCCACGCCCGCACAGCGCACCGCGCTCGAAGTGCTCGCGGCCAACGGTGTCGAGACGGTGATTCAGCGCGACGATGGCGTGACGCCGACGCCGGTGATTTCGCGGGCCATCATTGTTCATAATCGCGGCCGCAAAACCGGGCTGGCGGACGGCATCGTGATTACGCCGTCGCATAATCCGCCGGAAGACGGCGGCTTCAAATACAATGCCACCAACGGCGGCCCCGCCGATACCGACGTGACGCGCTGGGTGCAGGATCGCGCGAACGAATTGCTGCGCGGAAATAATGCCGGCGTGCAACGCGTGGCGTTCGCCACCGCGCTCAAAGCCGGCACCACGCATCAGGAAGATTTTATTTTGCCCTATGTGGAGGATTTGAAAAACGTCGTGGACATGGAAGCGATCCGGGCGGCCGGTTTGAAGCTGGGCGTGGACCCGCTCGGCGGCGCGGCGCTGCCGTATTGGGAGCCGATCAATTCAATTTATAAACTCGATATCACGGTCGTGAATCCGAAACTCGATCCGCAGTTCGCATTCATGTCGGTGGATCACGACGGAAAAATTCGCATGGACTGTTCCAGTCCGTATGCGATGGCTGGCCTCGTCAGCCTCAAAGATAAATTTCGTCTCGCGTTCGCCAACGATCCCGATGCTGACCGGCACGGCATCGTCACGCCGTCAGCAGGCTTGATGAATCCGAATCATTATCTGGCCGTGGCCATTGGTTATTTGCTCACGCATCGGCCGCATTGGCCGGCGACCGTGGCGATTGGCAAGACGCTGGTGAGCAGCAGCATGATTGATCGCGTGGTGAACAAACTGGGCCGCCGCCTCTGCGAAACGCCTGTGGGTTTCAAATGGTTCGCGCCCGGATTATTTGACGGCTCGTTCGGTTTTGGCGGCGAAGAAAGCGCCGGCGCCAGTTTCCTGCGGCGCGCCGGCACGGTGTGGACGACGGACAAAGACGGCCCGATCATGAATTTGCTCGCGGCGGAAATCACCGCTGTCACCGGCCAAGATCCCGGCGAACATTTCCGCGAGTTGACGGCGGAGTTCGGCACGCCTTATTACACGCGGATTGACGCGACCGCGACGCCGGAACAAAAGGCGAAGCTGGCCAAACTTTCGCCCGAAGCCGTGCAGGAATCCAATCTGGCGGGCGAGCCGATCACCGCCAAGCTGACGCGCGCTCCGGGCAACCATGCCGTCATCGGCGGTCTGAAAGTGGTGACCGCCAGCGGCTGGTTTGCGGCGCGTCCGTCCGGCACCGAAAACATTTACAAAATTTACGCCGAGAGTTTCCGCGACGAACAGCATTTGCAAACCATCGTCAGCGAAGCGCAGCAAATCGTGAACAACGCGCTGGCCGGCGCGGCGAAAACTTGATTCGCTCAATTGAAACGAGGCCGCGCTGGTTCCTTTAAATTCGTGCGGCAGGCGGTTGCGCTGGCTGTCCGCCCGCGCTACAATCGCCGCGCTTCCAATAAAAATATGAATTCAAAAAATCTTGCCACGCTGGCGTTGCACGCCGGGCAAACTCCCGACGCCACCACGCTTTCGCGCGCGGTGCCGATTTACCAGACCACGTCCTACGTTTTCAAAAGCAGCGAACATGCGGCGAATCTGTTTGCGCTGAAGGAATTCGGCAACATTTACACGCGCCTGATGAATCCGACCACGGATGTTTTCGAGCAGCGCGTGGCCGCCATCGAGGGCGGCACCGGCGCGCTCGGCGTGGCGTCCGGCCAGTCGGCCATTACTTATGCGCTGCTGGCGATCACCCGGCTCGGTGATGAAATTGTCGCGGGCAACAATCTTTACGGCGGCACCTATCAGCTTTTTCACTACACGTTTCCCAAGCTGGGGCGCACGGTGAAATTTGTGAACTCGCGCGACCCGGAGGCTTTTCGCAAGGCCATCACGCCGAAGACCCGCGCCATTTATGTCGAGACCGTCGGCAATCCAAAACTGGACGTGCCGGACTTTGAGGTCATTGCCAAGATCGCGCACGAGAACGGCATTCCGCTCGTCGTGGACAACACGGTTGGCGTCGGCTTGGTGAAGCCGATTGATTATGGGGCCGACATTCTCGCCACCTCCGCCACGAAATACATCGGCGGCCACGGCACGAGCATTGGTGGCGTGATTGTGGACGCCGGCAAATTTCAGTGGAACAACGGCAAGTTTCCGGAATTTACCGAGCCTGATCCAAGCTATCACGGTTTGAAATACTGGGACGCGTTGAGCAATGTGCCCGGCCTCGGCAACGTCGCGTTTATTCTGAAAATCCGCGTCACGCTGCTGCGCGACATCGGCGCGGCGCTCAGTCCGTTCAACGCCCATCAGTTTCTGCTGGGGCTGGAAACCTTGCCGCTACGGCAAAAACAGCATTCTCTCAATGCGCTGGAGATTGCGAAATTTCTGAAGAGCCATCCGCTCGTAAGCTGGGTGACTTATCCTGGTTTAACGGATGATCCGAATCACGCGGTGGCGGCAAAGTATTTAAAAAATGGCTTTGGCGGCATCGTCGGCTTCGGGATTAAAGGCGGCTTGGAAGCCGGCAAAAAATTCATCAACTCGGTGAAACTGCTCTCGCATCTGGCCAACATTGGTGACGCCAAATCGCTCGTCATCCATCCGGCCTCGACCACGCACCAGCAATTGACCCCCGCCGAACAGCAGGAAACCGGCGTGACGGCGGATTATATCCGGCTGTCCATCGGTCTGGAAGATGTCACCGACATCAAAGCCGACATCGAGCAGGCGTTGCAAGCCTCGCAGAATTAGGTTCAATTTGCCGGTGTCGCGGCCGTTTGCGTCGGAAAAATTCAGAACATGGTGAAAGACATTTTTGAGAGCAGTGACGCGGTGCGCACCGCGCAGCCGCTGCATTTTTTGCAAACGGTCGAGTTGGGGGAGCCGCTGCATTTGGAATCCGGCGGCACTTTGCCCGGCGTCACCGTGGCGTTTGAAACTTACGGCCAGCTTAATCCGGCCCGCGACAATGGCATTCTGATCTGTCATGCCATCAGCGGCGATTCACATGTCGCGCGGCATAATGAGGAAGATGATGCCGGCTGGTGGGATATTCTGGTCGGGCCGGGCCGGCCGGTGGACACAAATCGTTTTTTTGTCGTTTGTCCGAATCTGCTTGGCGGCTGCCGCGGCACCACTGGGCCTGGCAGTCTTAACCCGGCGACGGGCAAGCCTTACGGCCCGGATTTTCCGACGGTCACGATCGGCGACATGGTGGAAGTAGAGCGGCGGTTGCTGGATCATCTCGGCATTGGCCAGTTGGTCGCAGTGGTTGGCGGTTCCGTCGGTGGTCATCAAACACAGACGTGGGCAACGCGGCATCCCGACCGGCTGCGCGGTGCGGTGGTGCTGGCGAGTTCACCTCGCTTGACGAGTCAGGCGCTGGCGTTTGATGTCGTCGGGCGCAACGCCATTCGCCGGGATCCGCATTATCACGGCGGGCAGTATTACGATCAGCCGCAAGGGCCCGGCGTGGGGCTGGCGCTGGCGCGAATGATCGGGCACATCACCTATCTTTCGTCGGAGGCCATGAATCAGAAATTTGAAGCGGACCGGCTGCATCCGCGCGAAGTGGCGATGGAGTTCGAGAAAACTTTTTCCGTCGGCTCTTATCTCGGACATCAAGGAACGAAATTTGTGGAACGCTTTGACGCGAACAGCTACATCACGCTGTCGCTGGCGATGGATTTGTTTGATCTGGGCGGGACGCCGGAGCAATTGGCGGCGAGTTTTCGGCCGGCGCGCTGCCGTTGGCTGGTATTGAGTTTTTCCAGCGACTGGCTGTTCCAGCCGCGCCAGTCGCGCGATATTGTGAGCGCGCTGATCCGCAACAACGCCGCCGCCAGTTATTGCGAGATCCAAAGCGCCTGCGGCCACGATGCGTTTTTGCTGCCGGATGATTTTGACCGCTATGGCGAAATGGTGCGCGCGTTTATTCAAAATCTCGCGCCGGTGCCACAAATTTCCGGCATCGAAAAAGATGAACCACACGGGCGAACCAGCATCTTTCACGAACACCGTCTGGACTACGACCGGATCGTGGAACTGATTCCGCCGGGCGCGAGCGTGCTGGACCTCGGCTGCGGCACCGGGCGGCTGCTTGCGCGGTTGCAGCATCGCGGCCCCGGCCGGTTGGTGGGCGTCGAACTGGACGAGCGAAAAATTCTCGGCGCGTTGCGGCACAATCTGGATGTCATCCATGCCGACTTGAACGAAGGTTTGCGCGCATTCGCCGACAAGCAATTCGACTGCGTGGTGCTGTCGCAGACCTTGCCGGCCGTGAAGGATGTTGCCGGGGTCATTGCCGAAATGCTCCGGGTGGGCGCGACGGGCATCGTCAGCTTTCCCAATCTGGCGTTTCACAAGCTGCGCCGCATTCTCGCCGAGGAGGGCCGCGCGCCGCGCGCCTACGGCTGGCTGCGCGACAAATGGTATGACACGGCGGATATCCGGTTTCTTTCGATCGCAGATTTTGAAATGTTTTGCGCTGAAAAGAATTTCCAAATCCAGCGCCGCATCGCGCTCAACACTGAAACGGGCACCGAAATTACCGAGGACGCCAACCGCAACGCCGACCTCGCCATCTTTGTGCTGGGGCGGGCCGAAGCACCAGAAGGGCGAGCCCAAACCAGAGCCGGCTGAAGCGAAGAAGTGGTGCCACCGCGCAGCGCAGCGATCCGAAATCCGGTGCCCGAAAAGATTTTCGCATGGCCGTGCCATCTGTTAAAAATGGCCATGCCGAAATATTCAATTTCAAAAGCTTTGCGCTCCCGCCAGCCGGCGCTTTGCCATTCGCGTTTGATTTTGTTTTTGGCCGCGTTGCTGCTGGCGCTGCCGCTGTCAATCTCCGCGCAGAATACCGCCGTCCAATTTCTCTCCGGTCATGGCAAGGACGACGCGGTGCCGTGGAAATTTTTCTGCACCTCCGGCGCGAATTCCGGCTTCTGGACCAACTTGCCGGTGCCGTCGCAATGGGATGTGAAAGGTTTTGGCACTTTGAATTATCGCAAAGACTTGACGAACGCATGGAACGAGCGCGGTCTTTACGAACATGATTTTACCGTGCCCGCTGACTGGTCGGATCAGCGAATCTTTCTCGTGTTTGACGGTGTGATGACCGACACCGACGCGAAGCTGAACGGCCAGTCCGTCGGGCCGGTGCATCAAGGCAGCTTCTATCGTTTCAAATACGAAATCACTGCGCTCGTAAAATTCGGCGCGACCAACCGGCTCGAAGTCACGGTCGCCAAACATTCCGCGAACGCTTCCGTCAACCGTGCCGAGCGCGACGCGGATTACTGGGTGTTTGGCGGCATTTTCCGTCCGGTTTATCTCGAAGCCGTCCCGCCGCAATTCATCCAGCGCGTCGCCATTGACGCCAGGGCCGATGGCAATTTCGCCGCCGACGCTTTTTTCGATGGCATCACAAATGCCGACGAAGTTGAAGCGCAAATCCAGACGCTTGCCGGCCAGTCTGTCGGTGAAAAGTTTTCCGCAAAACTGGTCGCGCCGCTGCTTGGCACCAACGACATCGAACCCGGCAGCGCGTTTGCGCGGCGGGCCAAGTTGACGACGCAAATCGCTGCGCCAAAATTATGGACGGCGGAAACACCCAATCTTTACCGCGTCGAAATCCGCCTCCGGCAGGACGGCAAACTGATCCATCAAGTTCAACAGCGTTTTGGTTTTCGCACCATGGAGGTGCGCGATGGCGATGGCTTTTACGTCAACGGCCAGAAAATTATTTTGAAAGGTGCGGACCGCCATTCGTTCTGGCCGGATTCGGGTCGCTGTTTGAGCGAAGCGGTGCAGTTGCTCGACATCAACACGATGAAGGACGCGAACATGAATGCCGTGCGCATGTCGCACTATCCGCCGGACGAACAATTTTTGGATTTGTGCGACGAGCTTGGTCTTTACGTTTTGGACGAGCTTGCCGGCTGGCATCATTTTTACGACAACGACGTCGGCCCGAAGCTCGTGCAGGAAATGGTGGTGCGCGACGTGAACCATCCCTGCATTTTGTTTTGGGACAACGGCAACGAGGGCGGGTTTAACACCAACTTCGACCATGTTTTCGGCGAACTGGATCCGCAGCAGCGGCGCGTGCTGCATCCTTGGGCGATTTTCAGCGGCGTGAACACCGCGCATTATCTCGCCTATGACCAGGCCGAAATCGCGGCGAGCGGAAAGCAAAATGCCAATGCAAAAAATCATGATTCTGGCGCGACGAATGTCTCGGCTAAATTCATTTACCTGCCGACGGAATTCATCCACGGCCTCTTTGATGGCGGCGCGGGCGCGGGCTTGGAAGATTACTGGCGGATGATGATGAGCCATCCGCTGTGCGCCGGCGGCATCATTTGGGCGCTGCTCGATGACGGCTTGAAACGTCCGGACACCGGCGAGATTGACACGGCTGGAAATCAGGCGCCCGACGGCATCGTCGGTCCGTATCGCCAGCGCGAAGGCAGTTATTATGCGATCAAGGAAATTTGGTCGCCGATTCAAATCACGCGCACGGGCAGTGCAAGAGACTTTACGTTTATCGTGGAAAATCATTTTGCCTTCACCGACGCGAACCAGTGCAAATTTCTCTGGGAATGGCGGCGTTTTTCCCAGCCAACTGAACCTAGCGCCGGTTACACCGTTGTCAGCAGCGGACTTTTTAAGTCGCCGACGATTCCTCCCGGCGGCAAGGGGAATCTGGAATTTAACCAGATGCCTTCGGTCATCGGTGACGCGTTTGCTTTGCGCGTGAACGATCCGACGGGCCGGGAATTGTGGACGTGGGTCTGGCCGCTCAAACAGTGGGACAATTTTCTGGGCGACCTCACGCACGAAACGGCCGAGCACCATGCTGTGCCGGTGGAAACCAACGGCGTGCTCGCCGTGAACGCGGGCGAACTCACCGTGAATTTCAGTCCGCAAACCGGCCGGCTGCTGGGCGTGCAGCGCGGCGCGCAAAATTTTTCGTTCGCAAACGGCCCGCGCCTGGCCGTGGGCGCGGCGACGCTTCGGCAAATTCATTTTGACACCGACGGGCCGGACGCCTTTGTGTCCGCCAAGTTTGACGGCGATTTGAAATCCATTGACTGGCGCGTGAACGGCAATGGCTGGATTGACTGCGAATACACTTACACCGCCGAAGGCACAAATGACTTTATCGGCGTCCTGTTTGATTATCCCGAAACGCTGGTGCGGCACAAACGCTGGCTCGGCGACGGCCCGTATCGCGTGTGGAAAAACCGCTTGCGCGGCGCCACGCTCGGCGTCTGGGAAAACGACTACAACAACACGCTCACCGGCTTCCGCGACTGGATTTATCCGGAGTTCAAAGGTTTTTTCGCCGGTGTGCGCTGGCTGCAATTCGAGACGGCGGAGGGGGAAATCACCATCGTCAACCACAGCGCCGTGCCTTTCTTGCAGGTGCTGACGCCGGAATTTGCGCCGGCCAACCTCACCGGCAAAGCCTGCGCACCCGTGCCGGCCTGTGGCTTGGGCCTGCTCGACGCGATTCCGCCCATCGGCAGCAAATTCAAGGAAGCCCGATTCGGCGGCCCGCAAGGCCAGCCCAATGTCGCGCACGGCGAATACTCCGGCACGGTCAGTTTTTATTTTGGAAAACTGCCGTGAGGCAAATCCGCCCGGCTACGGCGAGCGCAAACGGCAGAAGCGGCCGGGATAATTGTCCGCTGTGGATCGCTGAAATAAGCCGTGCCGCCGGTGAACGTGTTGGTTTGAAAGGCTTCACGATTTGCGAGGCAGGTTCACCGTTTTCTCATAAGCGCCGGTGTTCACGGCCCCGTTGGCGCGGTCGCGCATATCGTGGACGGCGTGGAAGAAATCCCGGCGGACACGGTGGACGCATGGGCCACGCTCGTGAACACCTTGCTGGAAACTTTCCACTTCGCATCCGTGCCCGTCACCATTGAAGCCGCGCCAGAAGCGTGGAAAGCCATGAAGGTGCATTACAAGCAAATCGTGGAGCGGCGGCTGGCTGAATTGCAAGACGTGACAACCTACGCGGCCCAGTGGAACGAACAGGCTTGGCGGATGTTCACCCCCATCCCAACCCGATGAGTTTGTGGTTCAAGCAACCGCCTGACCTCTTCTCCGGTCAGAGTTTCCCGTTCCAACAAAGCCCGCTCGATTCTTTCCACACCGCCGCTTCGCTGTTTTAACAGTCCGACAGCTTTGGCTAACATCTCTTTCAAAATTCGGTTTATCTCGATTTCAGCGGCTGGCTGTTTTGGTTCGTAATACATCTCGGTTCCCATGCCCCACTCGCAAACCATGGCGGTGGTTATGTCCCGCGCAACGGACATGTCGCCGGCGGCACCATTGGTTATGGTGTCAAAACAAAGGCTTTCAGCCGCCCGTCCGCCCATCAACATGCAGAGCTGCTCCATCAGCAACTCTTTGCTTTGAATATGAGCATCCTCCTTCGGCAGCAGCATGTTGGAGCCCAATGACTGATTGCGCGGCAGGATGCTGACTTGATACAGCGGCGGCAATCGCTTGCAGGTGAAGTGGACCACCGCGTGACCCGCCTCATGACGAGCTATGATTCTACGCTCGTCAAGGTTTTCGACCATGGTGCGACTGCGCCCATACATTACCTTGTCCCGAGCATAAGTTAGTTCGGACACGGAAATTTCTGATACTCCTCGTATCACGGCAGTAATGGCGGCCTCGTTCAGCAGGTTGGCCAAGTCGGCCCCGGTCATTCCAAAAGTAGATACGGCCAGTGCGCCCAACGATGCCTCCGGTGCCATGATCGGTTTGCCCTTGGCATGGACCTTTAAGATGGCAAGTCTGCCGCTAGTGTCGGGCTTGGCCAGGTAAACTTTCCGATCAAAGCGCCCGGCGCGCAACAAAGCCGGGTCCAAGTCTTCCACTCGATTGGTGGCCCCAATAACTACCACGCCGGTCTTATCCTTGAAACCATCCATCGCCACCAACAGGGCATTGATGGTCTGCCGGCTCTCTTCATGCTGGCTGTCGTTGCGCTTTCCGCCAATAGCGTCTAGCTCGTCTATGAATATGAGGGCTGGCCGGTTGCGCATGGCCTTTTTGAACAGCTTACGAACGCGTCTGGCACCAACTCCGGCATACAGTTCGACGAAGTCACTTCCACTCATGTTAAAGAAGCTGGCATCGGCCTCGGCGGCGATGGCCTTGGCCAGCATCGTTTTTCCTGTTCCTGGCGCACCCACAAACAAAATGCCTCTCGGTAGCTTGCCCCCAAGCGCATGAAGTTTTTTTGAGTTCTTCAGGAATTGGACCACTTCCATGGCCTCGGCTTTGGCCTCTTCTATTCCAGCCACATCCGCCAGGCGAACATCGGGCTTTTGGTAAACGCGACTGCGGAAACCGGTGGCGGCGTTGGATTGCACAAAAACCAAAAGGCAGACCAAACCAGCGAGGAAGGCTCCATACGCCACCATCGTTCCCACTGCGGAGATAGTCGCCCGGGCGGTGGAGGGATGCACAAAGCCGACCTGCACGTTGGTCAGGGCAAGCATGGTAGCCATGTCCGCCGTATCAATATAAGCTGTCACGTTGACGGTCAGGTTGGTGTTTCGGTCTTGAACTTCGCCTTTAACTTCAAACGTCTGGGGCGGTCCAGCTGGGGCTATGAAAAATGTTGTCCGCGGGTGCTTGTTCACAAGCTGGAGCAAGTTTAAGACCCTGGTTTGCTCCATCGTGGTATGCACTGGTCTTGGGCCGACGGCAGGTTCCAGCCGACCGGAAAACGCAACCCAGCCGACGGCGAGCAACCAAATAATCAGCCCGCCCGTCACGGTTTGCTGGACCAAATATTTCCAGCGTGCCGCCAAATTGCTTTTGAAGAGCAGCAGGAATACGGCGGCAAAGACGATTATGGCAAATAAAAGCTCAGGCAACATAGATATGGATACCTCTCTTAAGTTCTGACCGCGACTAGGGCATTCCCAGTGAAGACAACGACCGACAATGAAACATTGCTTCACCGAGCCCTGACACATTCCGGCTGCCCAGCGCGAGGTCGCCTTGGAGGTTGCCCTCGAAGCGGGCGAAGCTGATGATGTTGTTGGTGCAACTGGCGTTATTTACATGGAAAGCGGCACCGCCGCAGTTGGTGGTGATCAAATTGTTGAATAAATTATCCGCGCACTCGGTCCGCGGAGCCAGACCCCAGCCCAGCGCCGTCCGCGTTTCGGCTTGAGCCATGAACACGCCATACTGACGGCTGTCACGGATGGTGACGTTTATAAACTGATTGTTGCGGCTCGCGCGCATGAAGATGCCCAGGTTGTTCGCGGTCAAAACCGCATTGCTGATGACATTGTGGTTGAATGCCAGATCAAGCGAAATGCCGGCACCTGGATTGTCGTGCAGATAAAGCTGGGTGAAGAGGCTTTCCTCGGTCTGATAACAGGCCAGGCCGTCGAACTGATTGTCGAACGCCGTAAAATCCCGCACGGTCAACCGCCGCACCATGTGCGAGGTGACCAAGCCGCCGGACCGACAGCGTGAACTTGTAACATGTTCAACCGTCGAATCAGTCACGGTTTGCACCGTAATTCCGTTGTTCCGGATTTGCGAGCCTTCACCGGAACCCTGCCAGCATTCCTGCTGCTGGTGAAACCGGTTGCCGTCAATTGAAAGCTCGGCCACGCGCAAATGACTGACCATGTGACGAGGATGGTTGAGCGGTTCGCCCAGAATGATCACCGGGCAATTCGCTCCATCCGCCAGTCGCAAAACCGTCGCCGCGCCAGCCCCGCGCAAAGTTTGATTGTCCCGCTGTAGAATGACAGGTTGGGCGACCTCAAAAATTCCTGCCGCCAGCACCACTTCGCCGCCAGATTTGGGCAAACTGTCCAGCGCCATTTGAATTTCAACGCCGGTCAAACCGGCAGAAAGGTTCACCACCGTCGGTTTAACGGCCAGGTTTTGAATAAAAAATGGCCCCCCCACTAGACAAGCCAGCAGACATAAATTTAAAATGCTCGTGGCCCCAGCCTCACGGATTCTGACCAGATTAACGCGGGTGAACACGCCGACGTCCGCCGCCATAACTTCCACTTTGATGAGTTTCGCTTTATGATTCATGGTCAAGAAAGCCAATTGCCAATATTGCGGGCGTATCCATGTGCAATCCTGCATCCACGTTCATTTCGCAGGCTTCATTAAACCGGCGGCCTGTGGATTTACTCTCCGGTAGGTGCGACCCCAAATGAAAGCCGGTTGCATTTTGATAACCGGTTGGAATTTCTATTGCGTTCTGGAACTTTACAATGGCGCGGGCAAGCCAATTCAAAAGACCAACGGTGCGTCCAACTGCGTATTTGTGGGTAGTGCGAATAGCTGAAGATACCGCCCGCCAATTTTGACCGCGACTAGGGCATTCCTAGTTCTGACAAGCAATGCCACAATAGCGGTTCGCCTTGGTGATATGTATGGCGAACCAGACCCCATTGACACATTGGCGCGGTAGCAACATTTTTGAGCCGCCAGCAGTTTAAGGAGGTCAGTTAAATTATTTGCCGCATCCACCTTCACCACCGATGCGGCAATCAAACTTGCGCCCGTGAGCAAACGCACTTTGGCCGCACTCTTGACGACGTGATAATTGGAAATCAAATAACCATCGTCCGTGATGAAAAACACCATGCCGGTGCGGCCCTTTTGAAGTCAGTGCAGCGGACAGACCCATTTAAGACGAAATTATGACGACCTTCGGAGCATCAAGCGAAGTGCCATAATCGTTAGTGCCTTTCTAGGGGATGAAATGTTCAATTTGAAGGCCACGCCCACAATCACGAATGCGCCAGTCGTTTTGTTCGTCTTTGGTAATTTCAATTTCATCAGTATTGGAAATCACCTGTTCGTCGAGCGCATTGGCAATGATTTCTCGAAGCGCATATTCGACTTCCCAATTTTTTAGGACTTCTTTGATGTTAAGGTCGAACGATCCGATTCCTAAGATTTCTGCTGGTGGCACGGTGAAGTTTTGTCCGCAAGTCGGGCAAGCCACAGTTTGACCCGCTATCTCTGCTGGGGTTTCAATTCTTTGCTGGCAGGCTGGGCAACTAAACGTAGTTGTTTTCAAAAATCCGCTTTAATTGAGCATCCACTTGGCGTAACGGCTGTCCACCAGCTCGGAGGGCTTCTGACGTGGAGCGGCAATGGCTGGTTTCACGGCATGGTTTCTTTGCCATGCGCCAAGTTTGCGCGGGAAATCCGGCAGCGTCAATCCGCGTTCAGGCGCGGTTAAAAGTTTCATGGGGTGTTCACCCCATTGTTCACCGTGTCCAAAACGGACACTTTTCATGGTGGATTTTTCTAAACATCGAAACCAAGAAACTTATTAACCCAGGAAGTAAACGAACTCTCAAATGACTGCCCCCGTCCTACCCACAGCCCCAATTGCTCCGGTCACCACACCGGCCGTTCCGACTGCCGCACCGCTTGTGGCTGGCCCTGCGCAAACGGTTTCGGCAGCAGTCCCGGCAGGTTCACCGCCCAAGCCGAAATTTACGCCACAGCGCAAGAAGATATTGGTTATAGCTGCCATTGCCGTAGCGGTGGTGTTAATCGGGGTGGTGATTTATTTGGTGTTACAACCTTCCGGTCCGGGTAAAGGTTTTGTCAGCGGCAATGG
>CAJAQO010000095.1 GCA_903944085.1 uncultured Verrucomicrobia subdivision 3 bacterium | reverse complement strand
CATCATCGCCAAAGGCAACATCCGCCAACAGGTCCACCAACGCGCCCGGCAAATTGTTGAGTGCGCCGTAATTGCCGCCGCCGCAATCCAGAATCTGCAAGTTGCCACTTTGCACGCGCACGGTCCCGGCATTGTTGATCGCCTGCTTAATTAAATAATTGCTGCCGTTGATTCCCGCCAGCACCAGCAATGCGTTGCTGGCAATCGTCAAAGAATAATTTCCAGCGCCGAACGTGCCGCTGGTCCAAGTCATCACCCCGTTAATGGTGCCGTTGCCCAGTAACGTGGCTCCCGCCAGAACCGTGTTGGAGCTGATCACGTCTCCGGTAAGCGTGAACGTCCCGCTGCTAAATGCCAGGGTCGCGCCCGTCTCGGCGGCGAACACGCCGCCGCCGCTGTCGGTGCCATTGAAGCTGACCGTGCCGGTCTGGGCATCCACCGTGCCCGTATTGGCGAATTCACCATTGATGTCGCTCGTGCCCGACCCGCCGGATTTGCGCACGGTGCCCGCGTTGACGATTCCAGCACCGCAGCCATCATCGCCAAAGGCAACATCCGCCACCAAGTCCACCAACGCCCCCGGCAAATTAATGAATTCGCCGTATTCTCCGCCGCCACAATCAACCATCTCCAAGTTGCCACTTTGCACGCGCACGATCCCGGCATTGGTAACGGTTTGCAAAATGGCATAAGTGCCCCCGTTGGTTCCCGCCAAGAGCAGGAGCGCGTTGGTGGCAATGGTTAATATATTATTCCCAGAACCGAACGTGCCGCTGGTCCAGGTCATTACGCCGCTCAGAGTGCCATTGCCAAAGAAGTTGGCGCCCGCCAGAACCGTGTTGGAGCTGATCAGGTTTCCGCTGAAAGCAAAACTGCCGCTGCTGAAGGCCAGAGTTGCTCCCGCCGCCGCATTGAAAAATCCGCTGCCGCTGTCGCTGCCGTTGAGACTGATGGTGCCGGTCTGGGCATCCACCGTGCCGGTGGTTATGAAAGTCCCGGTGATATTATTGGTGCCCGTCCCACCCGATTTGCGCACGGTGCCTTCGTTGAAAAATCCCTGGCTGCAACTGTCAATACCGACCGAGACATCCGCCGTCAGGTCCACCAGCGCCCCCGGCAAATTGATGAATTTGCCATATTGTCCGCCGCCACAATAGTCAATCTGCAGATTGCCGCTTTGCACGCGCACAGTTCCCGCATTGGTGACCGTTTGCGACATGACGTAGTTGCCGCCATTGGTTCCCGCCAACACCAGCAGCGCGTTGCTGGCAATGGTCAGCACATAATTGCCGGCCCCGAACGTGCCGCTGGTCCAGGTCATTATCCCGCTAAAAGTGGTATTGCCAGACAGAGTGCCACCCGCCAGAACCGCGTTGGAACTGATCATATTTCCGGTCAGGGTAAAAGTGCCGCTGTTAAACGCCAATGTCCCGCCCGTCTCCGCCGCAAACAAGCCGCTGCCGCTGCCGCCATTCAATGCGATTGTGCCGGTTTGCGCGTCCACGGTGCCGGTGGTGGTAAAAGGCGAGGCCGTGATGGCATTCGTGCCGGTTCCGCCCGACTTGCGCAAGGTGCCCCCGTTGATAAATCCCGAACCGCCGCATGGAGTGGAAATGGAACCATCCGCCGCCAGGTCCAGTAAAGCCCCCGGCAAATTGTTAAGCGCGCCATAACCGCCGCCGCCGCAATAGCTGATGGACAAATTGCCGCCCTGAATGCGCAGAGTTCCCGCATTGGTGACTACTTCCGACATGATGTAATTGGAGTTGTTAATTCCTGCCAGCGTCACCGTCCCGTTGGTCGCGATGGTCATGGCATAATTTCCGAGTCCGAACATGCCGCCGGTCCATTTCACGATGCCGCTGATAACGGCATTTCCCGACAAAGCGCCACTGTCCACGGTGAAGGAGCCGCTGGGGTTGATCGTCAATGGCCCGTTGACCACGAGCGTCTGACCTGCCAGCGATAGCGTCACCGTGCCCGGACCGTTGGTGCCGAGGATGATGCCGCCGACCGTAGTCGTGCTGGAGAGCGTGACCGTCACTCCCGCATTGGTAATGATGGCCGTATCACCCGCGCCGGGCACGGAGTGGGGAACCCAGTTGGTCGCCGTGTCCCACGCGCCGCCGGCAGTGTTGGTCCAAGTGATTGGGGTCGCGTGAGCCACAAAGCCCGCGAAGATGGCAAAGCAAGCTGCCGCCATGTTGAAAAAAGTTTTTGATGGATGGTTGGTTTTCATGGTTTCACCTCTCACTTTTTTATTCTTTATTCTGCCTCCTTTTCGGTTCCGACTTCCAGTAAACCGACAATAACAGTCGCCCCGCTTAATTACGCAACAAACAATCTAGCAGGACAAAGCATTTCTTACAATACGCATAAGTGCGTATTCTGGTCACTGGCCTACCCACGGGCCGCATCTCGCTCCGGCATAAAATCCTTTTGCAAGCCACATGACTGCTTTCCTTGAACACGCATGCGAATGGCTTTTTGAATGCAGCTTCCGCACGCACGCCCAGATGCGGAAAACCCAGCGGCGGCGGCGTTCGGCAAACCAGAATGGTCCGCGAGCGCACTGCGTTTCAATCTTGTTGACTCAAGAATTGCAGCTTCCGGCTGACGCGGCACCGACCGGTCTGAATGCCAGTTCTGAAATGTGGCTCCTCACCTCAACGGCTTTGGAGCATGATTTCTTTCCGGTCTATCGTCTGCCATTTCCAGCCGCTCTTGTCCGTCACAATTTTGACGGCGCCAGCGGTGCGCGTAAAGAGCACCGTCACCTTTCGTTTGGCGAGCCGGTCCTTCAAGCTGCGGCTTGCCCGACGCGTAGCGGGCAATTCCGAATCGGCAATCACGATGACACGCGGCTGAACCGCTGCCAGCAGCCCGTCACAGAGCGGTTCGCCTTCGGCGGGCAGGCCGGCAACCACAATGTCGGCGCGCAAATCATTCGTGCCGGCCAGCAGTTCGCTTTGCCCGATGCGGCTCAAATCGCCAAGCAGCAAAATTTTTGTGCCGTGAAAATTTCCGCGCAGCACCAGCGGACAATCGTCGGCCTTGAAAAAAGCCACGTTCGTCCCCGGAAATAAAACCTGCCAGCAGCCGACGGTGTCGCCGGAGTTTAATAACTTGTGGCGCGCGGGCGACTTTTCAAATTCGGTCACGGCGTCGCGATACGCCGCCGAACGGAATTTTGCACTGCCCGTCCAAAGCTCGCCGACCTGAAAGAGTGCGGCGAGCGTTTTTGCGCCGCCGCAGTTGCGGCTGTTGCCGTCGGCAAGCAGCAGGCGTGGCAGCGAGTTCACGCCCTGCGCGCGGAGAAAATTCTTGAGCGTAAAGTTGACGGCGTTTTCATTGCCACAATTGATGAGCCAGTCATTTTGGCGTCCGGCGGCATCCACAAAAACCGCGTGGCCGCCATTGAGCGGCAGCAGGGTCAAATCCGTTTCCGCGCGGGACGTCTGCCATTGCCAAAAATAAAGTCCGCCAATAAAAAACACCAGCGCCGCGCCGGCGGCAATTCTTCGCCGCGTTGAAAACCAGCCGCTGCAAGCCGCGACCAGGATGAAATAATAAATCGCAATGGTGGCCAGCGACGGTTCGGGCACATAAAAATAGGCGCCAGGAATCTTGGCGGCGACCACACTGATCCACGTCATCGCCACCATGAAAAACCACGCGGCGTGGTTGAACAGTTCCGTGAACCACGGCAGCCAATGGCCGCAGATCAGCGCGCCCAGATTGGCCATGAGCGCGAATGACCCCAGCGGCACGGCGAAAAGGTTCGCGAGCGTCGAGACCGGGCTGAAGAGGTGGAAATATTTTGCGGCGAGCGGAATGGAACCCAGCCACGCGGCGAAAGAAAGACCGCAGTAGCGCGCCGCTTTTCGCGCCAGCCAGAGCAGGCTTTTTTTCCAGCCGGAGACCAGTTCGTCCGGCAGCAGCGGATCGTGTTTCAACAGCCGATCAAAATAATCATTCAACGGCGGCAGCATGAGCGCGATGACCAGCATGACAAAAAATGAAAGCTGGAAGCTGGCCTCGAAAAGCTGGCGCGGTTCCCCGACCAAAATAATGAAGGCGGCGGCGGCGAGGGAATTCAGCAAATCGCTCGGCCGTTTCAACGCCCAGCCGCCGAGGACGACGGTCATCATCACCGAAGCGCGGATGGCCGACGACTCCCAACCGGTGGCGGCGGTATAAAACCAAATCGTGGGAATCGCCATCGCGCCGCACCACGCGCGCGACAGGCGCACCACCCGCAGCAGCGTGACGATCATGCCGGAGAGCAATGCAATTCTTAGCCCGTCAATGGCAAACATGTGCATGGTGCCGGCACGCAGGAACGGCTCGCCGATGTCGCCGGTGAAAGCCGTGCGCCAGCCGAGCGTCATCGCCCAGAGCAGCCGCAGCGGCTCGTCTTCGGCGGGCAGGCCAAGCGCGAGCGTTTGCTTGGACCAGTTCAAAAACCGGTCGGTGAGCGGCGGCGCGGGCAACTGCGGTTCGAGCAGTTTCCAGTCGTTGACGGACTCGGTTTTTAGCTCGTAAAAAATCCCGCGCGTCGCCAGATATTGCCGAAAATCGAATAGCCCTTCGGCCAGCGGCGGCGCGGGCGGCGCAATGACGCCGTAAATGTCGACCGGCTGTCCGGCAAAATAATTGGTTTCCAGCACGTCCGGTGTGCTCACCAGAATTTCGCCGGCGGCGGGTTGAAACTCATTTTCGCGTCTGATTTCGTGGACGCGGACGCGCGCGACGCTGTGCCATTTTTCCTGGTCGTCGCGCTCGATAATTTTCAAGTGCGGCGTTTCTGCGAGCGTGCCGTGAACCGTGACCAGCGCCGCATCGTGGCCCAAAATCGCGCGCAAATCATTGGGCGAAATCATGGCGGTGTGCGTGACAAAATTGGTCCAGCCCGCCAATGCCAGCAGCGGCCAGATCAAAAACGGGCGAAGTTTTTCGAGGACGAGGACGAGAACGAGGACGAAAAGTGAAACGGCAAAAAGAACCGCGAGCGGCGGCTGAATTAGTTGCCCCACCAGCAGGCCGGCGGCGTAGGCGAACACGACGGCGACGAGCGGACGATTCATGTTCAACTAGGCTTGAAGATTTTCCACCGCAGCCAGAGCAACAGCAGCGCCGCGACCCCGCCGGACGTGTCAATCAGCACATCCGAAATCTGCGCCGTGCGATTGGGGACAAAAACCTGGTGCAGTTCGTCGCTGGCGGCATAGGCAAAAACGAGCGCCAGAGCCAGTCCGGCTTCCGGCCAGCGCCACGGTCGCGCGTCTCGTTTCAGCGGCTTGCGGATCGCGCGCCAGAGCAGCCAGGCGAGGACGCCATATTCAGTCAGGTGGCACGTTTTGCGAAAGGCGTGGTGGAGCGCCTCCACCTGCGCCGGCGACAGTTGCGGAAACAGCCAGCGCACCAGCGGTTCAAAATAAATGGACGAGTGGTGGAACGATTGCGAATCGGCGGAAGCGGAAAAGACCAGCCCCATCCAAACCGCCACGGGCAGCCAATAGCGCAGGAAATTTGGAATTGCCCCGGCCCCATGCCGGCGGACTGACGGTGAACTCATAAAAAAGTTTTAGTGGATTTGCGGCGCAAAGTCCACCGGGAATCCCAAACGATATCGGCGAGGCCGCTGGGGAAACATTTGATGTTTTAGGTATTGCAAATCTCCGCGATGTTCGAGAGGGTGTCGTCCATGCCAAATTTCTTATGACGGCTCTGACCCGCGCGTCTCGGCTTCGAAAATGAATTTAGTTTGGTGGATCGGGACGCTGGCGTGCCGGCGGCGGCGGAAATGTTTCATCTCCCCCGTATTAGGTATTGCTGGGCAGGCGGCTTCCTTCCAACCTGTTTTGCAGTGAACCGCTGTTTCAATTCATGCAACCACCTCAGATTTTAGCGTGCCCGAAATGGCTGGGCCATCCCGGCGGCCGCAGGGAATTCAAAATGATTGTAAAAATCATCCCGCTCGTCGCCCTCACCGGGCTGCTCGCCGACCGCAGTTTGGCGGTCGAGCCGCCGCCGCCGTTCGGGCCGGTGCCGGCGGCGCGGCAACTCGCGTGGCATGAAATGGAGTTTTACGGCTTCGTGCATTTCACCGTGAACACATTCACCGACAAGGAATGGGGTTACGGCGACGAGCCGGAAGCGGTGTTCAACCCGACGGATTTCAGCGCGGAACAAATCGTCCAGACCGCGAAAGCCGCCGGCATGAAGGGATTGATCCTGACGGCCAAGCACCACGACGGCTTCTGTCTGTGGCCGTCGCAATACACCGAACATTCCGTGAAAAATTCGCCGTGGAAAAACGGCCACGGCGATGTGCTGCGCGAAATGTCCGACGCGTGCAAACATGCCGGACTGAAATTCGGCGTCTATCTTTCGCCGTGGGATCGCCACAGCGCGGTCTATGGCCGGCCGGAATATCTCACCTACTACCGCAACCAGCTTCGCGAACTGCTCACCAACTACGGCCCGATTTTTGAAGTGTGGTTCGACGGCGCAAATGGCGGCGACGGCTTTTACGGCGGCGCGCGGGAGAAGCGGAACATTGACCGCAAAACTTATTACGACTGGGAAAACACGCGCGCCATCGTCCGCGAGCTGATGCCCGGCGCGATGATGTTCAGCGACGGCGGGCCGGACGTGCGCTGGGTGGGCAACGAGCGCGGCATCGCGGGCGATCCCTGCTGGGCCACGCTGAACCGCGCGGATTTCTCCCCGGGACAAGCCGACGAGCAGCGCCTGAACCGCGGCGACCGTCCCGGCACCGACTGGCTGCCGGCGGAATGCGATGTCTCCATCCGCCCCGGCTGGTTTTATCACGCGAAGGAGGACGCAAAAGTAAAAACGCCGGCGCAGTTGGTGGATCTTTATTTCAAATCTGCCGGCTGCGGCGCGTCTTTGCTGCTGAATCTGCCGCCGGACCGGCGCGGGCGCATTGCCGACGCGGATGTGCAATCGCTGAAAGAATTCCGCCAGCGGCTCGACGGAATTTTTTCAAAAAATCTTGCCGTCGGCGCGAAAGTCACTGCCAGCAACGTGCGCGGCAACGACAAAACTTTTGCCGCCAAAAATGTTCTGCTTGGCGACGGCAAAAAATATTGGAGCACCGATGACGGCTTGACGACGCCGGATTTGATTCTTGATTTGGGCAAGGCAAAAACTTTCAACGTCGTCAGCCTGCGCGAATTTTTGCCGCTCGGCCAGCGCGTCGAAGCGTTTGCGCTCGACGAATGGCAGGAAGGCCAATGGATTCAATTTGCCGCCGGCACGAGCATCGGCAGTCATCGGCTGATTCGCGGCGATTCTGTCACCACCAGCAAAGTTCGCCTGCGCCTCACGCAAGCACCGGTCTGCCCGGCGATTTCGGAAATAGGTTTGTTCGCCGAGCCGCCGACCGCCAAGGAGAATTGAGTTGCAACCGCTCCTCGAACATTTTGGCGTGAGCATCGCCGCCATCACCGGCGTGCTGGCCGCACGCGGCAAGCAGGTGGATTTGTTCGGCGTGCTGGTGTTGGCGCTGGTGACGGCGTTTGGCGGCGGCACTGTCCGCGACGTGCTGCTCGGCGATCTGCCAGTGTTTTGGATGGCGGATCAAAGTTTCATTCTCAACGCCACGGCGAGCGCCGTCGTGGTGTTTTTTCTGGTGCGCTACCACGCGCTGCCGCCGATGGTGCTGATGGTGGCGGACGCGTTTGCGCTGGCGCTGTTCACGATGATCGGCACGCGCAAGGGGTTGGCGTTTCCGGTCGCGCCGTCCATCGCGGTGCTGCTCGGCGTGATGACCGGCGTGGCGGGCGGCATTTTGCGCGACCTGCTCATCGGCGAAATTCCGCTGGTGTTCCGCCCAAAAATTTATCTATACGCCACCGCCGCGTTCGGCGGCGCGACGGCGTTCGTGCTGCTGCAACAGTTTTCTTCCAACGCAAAATGGAACGCGATCAGCAGCACGCTCGTCACGCTGCTGCTGCGGCTGGCCGGCATCAAATGGCAGATCCACCTGCCGATGTTTCAGCACAAAGTGACAACGCCCGAAAATCAAAAAGAAAATGGCTGATATCCATCTCGAAGAAAAAATCGCGGCCCCGGCAAACGGCAATGCCGATCCGCGCCTGTGGCCGGTGGCCACGGTGATGGCGACCGGCGTATTTGCCACGACCTTCGTGCAACTTCAAGGATTGGGCTATCTGCCGCTCAATGCAATTTTGATGAAGCACATGGGCCTCGACAGCAACCATGCGGCGACATTCATGTCGCTTTCCATGCTGCCGTGGACTTTCAAGACGATCGCCGGCTTGCTGGTGGACGGCGTGCCTCTGTTCGGCTCGCGTCGGCGCGGCTATTTATTGTTGAGCGCCTTGACGGCGGCGGCGCTGTGGGCGTTGATGGGATTTGTTCCCGGCAATTACAACGTCCTGCTCGCGCTGGCCATCGGCATGAATTTGGCGATTGTATTCGGCAGCACCACTTCCGGCGGGCTGCTCGTCGAGGCGGGACAACGCTTCGGCGTCAGCGGGTGGTTGAGTTCGCTGCGGGTGTTCGCGCAAAATCTTGGTGCGGGGCTGGGGCTGCCGCTGGGCGGATTGCTGGCGGGCAAGGCGCTCGGCTGGACGAGCGCTGCCGCCGCGCTGCCGCTTTTGTGCATGTTTTTTGCCGCCTGGTTTTTGTTGAAAGATCCACCGGCTGCGGAACGAATCGAGCACGGACGTTCGTTTCTGGAACAACTGTTGCACGTCAGTCGTTCCATCGGGCGGCAGATCAAAAATGTGTTGCGGCCGGAAATGCTGCTGCCGGCGCTGCTCATGTTTTTCATCCAAGTCGTGCCCACGTTTCGCAGCACCTGTTTTTACGAGTATCAGACGAAGGATTTGAAATACAGCGACGCGGCGCTCGGCTGGCTGGGCTTGGCCGGCTACGGCGTGGCGCTATTGAGTTCGGGCGCGTATGCGTGGTGGTGTCGCCAGGCTTCGCTGCGCACGTCATTGTATGGCGCGATTTTTGTGACCGCGCTGTCGGCGCTGCCGTATTTGTTTTACACGGCCTACACGCCTTATATGCCGCGGGCGCTGGTCATTGAAGGCGTGGGCACGTTCCTGCAATATCTGGCCTATCTGCCGCTGTTCGACCTCGCCGTGCGCTCGACGCCCAAAGGCAGCGAAGCGCTCGGCTATTCGCTGCTGTTAAGCGTGTGGAATATCGGCCTGATGATCGGCAGCAAGACCGGGCCGATGCTTTATGAAAACGCGCTGCACAAAAACATGAACCATCTTATCTGGCTCAATGCCGGCGTCACGCTGGCCGGCGTCGTGCTCGTTTTTCTGCTGCCAAAAGCGCTGGTGGAAAAGCGCGAAGGTAAATGATTTAATTTTCAACTTAAACAGCCAATCCAAATTCATGAATACAAAACTTATTACAAAGCACATCGCCGTCGCGGCGGCGGCGCTGCTGCTGGCCGCGACGCCGTGCGCATTTGCCAAATCCACCTTCACCATCGGCGACGCGGATTTTCTGCTCGACGGCAAACCATTCCTCATCAAGGCCGGCGAAATGCACCCCTCGCGCGTGCCGCATGAATATTGGGCGGATCGCCTGAAGATGATTCATGCGATGGGATTGAACACCGTTTCGATTTACGTTTTTTGGAATGTGCATGAGCCGCGCGAAGGCGAATTCAATTTCACCGGCGATGCGGATATTGCGCAGTTTGTGCGGCTCGCGCAAAAGGAAGGTTTGTGGGTCATCTTGCGGCCCGGGCCGTATTGCTGCGCGGAATGGGAATTCGGCGGCTTTCCGTGGTGGCTGCTCAAGCCGCACGATTTGAAAGTGCGCAGCCAGGATCCGCGTTTTCTCGCGGCGGCTGAAAAATACATGAAAAAACTCGGCGAGCAACTCGCGCCGCTGCAAATCACGCACGGCGGACCGATCATCCTGGTGCAGGCGGAAAATGAATACGGCAGCTACGGCGCCGATCATGTTTACATGGGCAAAATCCGCGACATGGATCGCGCCGCCGGTTTTGACGTGCCGTTTTTTACCGCCGACGGCGGCGGCAACATGATGGCCGGCGGCCATCTGCCGGATGCATTGCCCGGACTCAACGGCGGCGGCGGCAAAAGCATCATGCGCGAAATCGGCAAGTATCGCCCGACCGGCCCGTGGTTCGTGCCGGAATTTTATCCGGGCTGGCTCGATCACTGGGGCGAGCCGCACGCCAAGATCGGTCTCGGCGGTCTCGCGCGTGAAACCGAGTGGAAGCTCACGAACAACGTCTCATTTTGCTATTACATGATCTACGGCGGCACGTCGTTCGGTTTCATGAACGGCGCAAACTACGGCGGCAATTTCCAGCCGCAGCCCACGAGCTACGATTACAATTCGCCGATGGACGAAATGGGCCGCCCCACGGACAAATATTTTGCGCTGCGTGACGTGCTGAAAAAATTTCTCGCACCGGGCGAAATGCTGCCGGATGTGCCCGCGACGACGCCGGTGATTGAAATTCCGAAAATTGAATTCACCGAATCCGCAAGTGTATTTGACCTGCTCGGCAAACCGGTGAAATCGGAAAAGCCGTTGAGCTTTGAAGACCTTGACCAAGGCTACGGCTATGTTTTATATCGCACGAAAATTTCCAATGCCGCTGGCGCGCTCCTCAAAATCAACAAGCTGCGCGACTATGCGGTGGTGCTTGTGGACGGCAAACGCATCGCCACGCTCGACCGGCGCGACGGGCAGGATTCCGTGATGCTGACCAACGCCGGCGCGACGCTGGATATTCTTGTCGAGAACGGCGGGCGCATTAATTATGGCCGGCAGATTCTGGACAACCGCAAAGGCATCACCGAGTCCGTGACGCTCGGCGACAACGAACTGACCGGCTGGGAAATGTTCAAACTGCCGTTCGACAAAGTGCCGAAGCTGAAAGCGAAGCTCGCGTCCGCAACTGCGCCGTTCGTCGCGCGCGGCGTTTTTGAGCTGTCGCAAATTGGCGACACGTTTCTCGATTTCCGCGGCTGGGGCAAAGGCATCGTTTTTGTCAACGGCCACAACCTCGGACGCTACTGGCATATCGGGCCGCAGCAGACGCTTTATTGTCCGGGCGTCTGGCTGAAGAAAGGCCGCAACGAAATTGCCATTTTTGAGCAAATCAAGGACGGCATTCAACCTTTTGCTGGAATTAAAACGCCGGTGCTGGACCAGCTCAACAAGGACGAAAATGCGTCCGCTGTGCCGGTCAAAGCGGAGAAAAAGCCCGCGCCGGTGGTGGTGCGTGGCAAAATGGTGGAGCCGAAATTTTCTGACGGAACGCTCGTGAAAACCGGTGCGCTGCCCGACAGCGACGACGAGCAGACGGTGACTTTCCCCGCGCAGAAGGCCCGTTATCTTGGCTTGCAAGCGCTTTCGTCGCACAACGGCGACGAGTTCACCACGCTCGCGGAACTCAACGTGCTGGACGCCGCCGGCAAAACCATTTCGCGCAAAACCTGGAAAGTGGTTTATGTGGACAGCGAGGAAAATTTCTCGGAAGGCGATCAGGCGGAAAAAGCCTTCGATGGCGATACGGAAACTTTCTGGCATTCGCTTTGGAGCGCGCCGCATACGGAGCATCCGCACACGCTGGTTATTGACCTTGGCGCGGCGCAGGAAATTTCCGGCGTGCGCCTTTTGCCGCGCCAGGATTCGGCGAACGGCCGTATCAAGGATTACAAGTTGTATTTGAGCGCCGCGCCGTTTTGAGGAATCCAAATTTTTTCCCGCCGCAATGAACCATGATCTGGCCAAATGGCAACTGACTCCGCGTGATCGGGCGCGCTGGCAAAAAGCGCAGGAGCAACTCCTCGGCGGCCGGCATGGCGCGGCTTTGGCCAATTACCGGGAGCTGGTGCGGCGCTATCCGGCGGCGGTGGAATTATGGTTTGAACTGGGCAACGCGGCGGCGGGCGAACTGGATTTTACATTGGCAAATCAGGCTTATCGTCGCGCGCTGGAGCTGGCACCGCGCCACGCCGGCCTGTTGAGCCTGATCGGCCAGCAATATCAAGGACTCCGGCAGTTGGACGACGCGCGCACGTGCTACGAACAGGCTGTGGCTGCGAACCCGGATTCGGTGGACGCGCGGATCAGCCTCGCGGTCTGGTTTGAAAAAGAGCGGCGACTGGACGAGGCGTGGGATTGCGTCGCGGCGTGTCTGGCCAAACATCCGCGCGATGATCAGGCCCGATATTTTCGCGCGCTGCTGTTGCATCGCAAAAAGCAGAACGGCGAAGCCGAGACGGCGTTGCGGGACTTGATCAAGGATGGTCCGCAGTATCCCTATGTGAAATATGCCGCGCCGCATTTGCTCGGCGTGGTGCTGGATCAATTGGGACAATACGACGAGGCGTTTCGCTGGCTGGTCACGGCCAAGGCGCAGGTGCGCACCATCACCGACACGACGCAGTTGGAAAAAAGCTATGATGAAGGCGACCGGCGGCGGCGTGAACTGCTGGCAGGTTTGACGCCGGAAATGATCCGGCGCTGGCGGCAGGAACCGCCGGCGTCGCAAGAAAATCATCAGCTTGCCTTTCTCGGCGGCCATCCGCGCAGCGGCACGACCCTGTTGGAACAGGTGTTGGATGCCAATCCGGACGTGCTGGCCTTTGACGAGCCGTCGGCTTTTTTGCACGAGGTGGAAAAGCAAATTCATTTTCAGCCGACACCGAAGGCCGCCGACCAGCTCGACTCGCTGCCGGCATCCCGGCGGCGGGAAATGCGCCAGCGCTATGTGAAAAGCCTTTTGCGCGAAGTCCCCGGCCAGCCCCGGCAGCGCGTGCTGGTGGACAAAAATCCGTCGCCCACCATGGCGCTCAACCTCTGGCTGCGGGTGTTTCCGGAATTGAAAGTCATCATCGCCCTGCGCGATCCGCGCGACGTGATCATCAGCTGCTTCTTCCTGAACATCATGCTCAACGCGACGAACGTGAATTTTTTAAGCCTGGAGCGGACGGCCAAACATTATGCGGATTTGATGGACGTGTGGCTGCGGCTGCGCGAGCTGGGCGGCTTTGACTGGATTGAATCGCGCTACGAAGACGTAGTGGCAGACTTGGCGGTGGAAGGCCGGAGAGTGACTGAGTTTCTCGGCCTGACCTGGCATCCTGACCAGGCGCGATACCACGAGACGGCGCGGCGCAAAGTGCTTTACGCGCCGACTTACCATGACGTGACGCAGCCCGTTTACAAACACGCGGTCAAACGCTGGGAACGTTACGCGGACGCGCTCGCGCCCGTGCAGGCCAGTCTCGCGAAGTATTGCCGGGCGTTTGGTTATTCGGAATAAGCAAGCGGCCAGAGCGCTGAGTTTTCCGGCGAGCGTGTTGGCCGGCGGTGCCCGCCCCCAACCGTGCGCTGGATTCGCGGGCTTCACCACGCTCTCCCCCAAATGTGGTATGGCCTCAAATTCTCCGGCTGATACGATTAGGCGTCAGTTTAATAAGGATTTGATCTCTGAATGACATAATCATTTGCACCGTATTTTATGCCGCCGGCGCAAGCTGGACCGCCTATTTCCGGCCGGCTAATTCCGCCACCAAGCAAAATCCCGTTACTCAAAACCCAAACTAACTCAATGAAACGATCCCTGTTCACCCAACCTTTCAAACAAACCCTGCTGGCGGTTCCGGCGGCGGCACTCATGCTGGGTGCGGCGCAAGCGGGCACCACCATCGGCCTCAACATTCAATCTTGGTATTATGATTCCGGCGCGACGCCGCAGACCATTGGATTCGGTGCCGGCTATCAAACCACCGGCTTTCCGGTCACCGCCAAGGCATTTGGCGTGGCTCCGGCGAACTGGGTCAATACCGACCCGCTGAATTGTTCGGCTGCCACCATGTCATTCAACGTGGCCTTGGGATCAGCTACGGCGACTTTGAATGCCGTGAACGTATGGGAAAGCGACATCGGTAATCTGGTAAATCCGGCGGACGAATGGAGTCAAGGCGGGCCATTGCCAGTTTCGACGTCATCCGTTTTGCCTGGCAATGATGAAGTCACCTGGAGTTTTGAGGATAACACGGGTTGGACGAATACGTTGTCGGGTTTGACCAGCGCTTTCCCCAACGGCTACGTCATCGAACTGATCGGCGCCTCCAAATGCACGGCGAGTTCGCGCGTGATGGTCACGGATGGGGCGACGTTTACAAATTCTTTGGCCTTTGGCACAATTTATACGGCTGGCAATGTCAATTTCAGCGGCCCGGTTGGCCTGCTGGCTTTCCCTGCTTTAACCAACGATGCCATCACGTTTGGCGCGGTCAGCCGGGACGTAAGCTCCGCTCAAAGTTGTGCGCTGGCAGGTTTCATCATTACGGATGAACCTGTGGTTACTAAAGATCCGCCCAATACCACAGTCAATCAAGGTGCCACCTTGACTTTGTCGGCAAACATCATCGGCCTGACCAACGCCTTGGGCTACCAATGGCGGCTGAATGGCAATCCGATCTCCGGTGCCACCAGCGCAGTTTATACCAAAGCCGGCGTCACGGCGGCCGGTGATGCGGGCAACTACGATCTCGTCGTTACAAATCTCTATGGTGCCACCACCAGCGGTGTGGCTGTGGTCACCGTGAACGCGATCGCCGCCATAGCGACGGATCTCACCGGCGTCACAACCACGATCTACGCGGGTGCCAACTTTTCAACTTGGAGCGTCGTCGGTTCGGGCGCATTGCCATTGTCTTACCAGTGGTTCAAAAACGGCAGCCCGGTTTCCGGGGCGACCAATGCGGCTCTGATGTTGACCAATGTGACCACCGGCAACAGCGGAAATTATTCCGTTACCGTCACCAATGTTTTTGGCAAGGCAAAAAGCTCCACCAATCAATTGATCGTGTTGTCCTCCCCGAATCTCTACACCACCGACGTGGTTCAAGATTCGCCCGGTGCTTACTGGCCGTTGAATGACGCCTCGGGCAGCGCGTTGGCCGCCGACTATTCCGGCAACGACAACAATGGCACCAACAATGGCGGGTTGACGCAAGGCGTGAGCGGTCCGCTGCCGCCCGCCGACCAAGGTTTTGATGCCGGCAAGCTGGCTTATCAGTTTGACGGTTCGAGTTCCTACATTGATTGCGGCACCGGACCGTCGGTCTCTGGCACGTCGGATTTTACCTTGGAAGCTTGGATCAGCACCACTGCCACGACTGCCGGCACCATCATTCAACAGCGTTCGCCGACCGGCTACAATGGCGAATATCAATTTAACATCACCGCCAACGGCAACCTGAGTTTTTATATTTATGGCGGCGGCGGTTACCAGTTCAATTTCAGCACCACTCGAACGGTGAATGACGGGCTGTGGCATCATGTGGTTGCCCTGCGCAATGGCGCGAACGGCGCAATCTATATTGACGGCACGCTGGCGGCCAGTGCCTCGGGCACGGCGGCTCCGCTGGACCGGACGATTGCGACTTACATTGGCAGTGATCATCGCGGACCCGGTTCGTTCTTCAATGGCATGATTTCTGACGTGGCCATTTACCCATTGGCATTGTCCGTTCATCGCATCACGCTGCATGCCTACCATGGACTCATGGGCAATGCGCCGTTTTCGATCAGCCTGGTTTCTGGCGGATACATCACTGACTCCAAGCCTGTGGGCTTGCCGTATTCCGGCATCAATCACAATGCTACTTGGACAAACTCCTTTACGGACGGCGTCCCATTGACTCGCAACGGCGTGGAAGTGTTTTCGGGAGTTAGTCAGATTGTCATCCCGGCGAATACGAATTTAAGCTCCGCCAATGGCACCATCATGTTCTGGCTGCAGGCGAATGCTCCCATCTCCGGTCCGGGCAGCGAGGGTGCCATGCTGTTTGACTGCCGCACGACGAACGGCGCGGTAATTGTGTTGACCGACGGCGGCTCCATTTTCTGGCAAGGCCAGTCTGGCAATGCGAATGGGTTGGCAACTGGCTATGTTCCCGACGGCAACTGGCACCACGTTGCCGTGTCTTACGGCCAGACCACCAACGACTCGATCTCCATTTACATTGACGGCCAGTTGTCCGCCGCCGTTCAGGTAACCAATGCTTGGTCATGGTCGGCCAGTCAGGAAATTGAAATCGGTAAGTCGCACGACAGCTACTGGCAGATATTCAACGGCCAAATGGATGACTTCCGGATTTACAACCGGGTTTTGACTGCCCCCGAAATCGCCGCCGTCCAGAGCAGCGACGCCTTGGTTGACACGGCAGCCTTGAAGGTTCGCTACAACTTCGATACCGCCGGGTCCGGAAAGAGCCTCAACTGGCCGGTTGGCTCGCTGGTAAGCTCGCCCGTGCTCGGAGCTTCCGCCGTGTGGACGCCGGTGACCAATGCGATTCCGCCGTATCCGATTTTACCACCAGCGGCCACGCCGGCCGGCACATCACTATTCTATCGGGCTGGATTTTGATCTCCAGACAGATAGCCTAGCGCATATCTGACATGAAAATGATTTCCCAAAGAAATAAAGGCAAGCATCAGCCCATCACCGGGTTCACTCTCATTGAACTGCTGGTGGTGATAGCGATCATTGCCATTCTTGCCGCCATGTTGTTGCCAGCCTTGGCCAGCGCCAAAGACAAGGCCAAACGCACCAT
>CAJAQO010000094.1 GCA_903944085.1 uncultured Verrucomicrobia subdivision 3 bacterium | reverse complement strand
CGGCTTCTCGCAGCCTTCCAGCAGTTGATCCAACACGGCGGACCCGCGCTGCGACTCCGCCACTTCATTCATTTTCGTTGCAGACATAACTCACTTTACTTTCTTGGTTATGCCTCACACACAAAAATCCCAGACAGGTCCTTATTTCGTTGTGTAATTATAGGGTTCAAATCCCTTCACCCGCTCCATTTTTTGTCTTAGTTCGAACCCCATTGAACCACTTTCAAATCAAGGCTTTCCTGCGACCTTTAATTTGGGGGTTTTGGGTTCTGGTATCCTCCATTTTCCCATTTGTGCCAGATTTGTGCCAAACGGCCTTAGCGCAAAACCTCCTACTGCGATTTCATCCTTCGGTTTTCTTTGTCTGCGTCTTTCTCACGGCCTTGCAATTTCGCTCTGCGTGAGTTTGCTGAACCTCGCTCAAGCGCGCGTTCATTTTTCCCATTCCTCGTCCGATCGTAGAAGTTCCAAAAGATTGCAGGTTGTAAATCAGCTCTTTCAACCTTTAATGTAACATTGAGACGCGAACCTCCAGTTGATTTCGTGCGACACGGCACTCCGCCGAACACCAACACATGCCATCCGCTGCGAGGGTCCACGTTTCATTAGCCAGTGGCGGTTGAGGAGCCAGCAGTCCAGCTCGCGACTTTCTCCGCGTAGACGGTCACCCGGTGTCGGGCCTGTCGGTCCGATCTTGGATCAGGCCATCGGTTTCTTGTTTGCTCATGGCGCGGTTGTGGTCCGGACTAATTTACGGGCTCCTGTCATGTGGTTCATGTATAATCAGGCAAATTTTACGTAAAAAAAGTGTTTGGTGTTCTTTGCTCGGATCTTTCTCACAACCGACTCAACGGATCCACCGTGGCTGCCTTCGACAATCTGGGCCAGGACGTATTATTGCCGGGCAGTTTCACGAGCGTTGACGCACTGACCACGGCCATCTGGAACTATCTGGCCGGGGTGCAGCCATGAAGGCGGGCGGCATCGGTGAAGCTTTGAGTCACCGCCACATCGCAGAAAATCCTCAAGGTTTCCATCTGCATAATGTCCCCTGCATACCCAAAAATGAAATTCCCGTCAATGTTATGATGGTTTTCTCCCTAAACCTCGTAGCGCCGGCGGCCCGTCGGCGGGCTGGCCGGGCGTCTCGCCCGGTGAAAGAACTGGCGGCGAGACGCCGCCGACACTCGCCGCCGGGGACGGCCGCGCTACGTTGGCACCGGTTCAGGATTTCAACGCGCGAAATCCGGTCTCGAGGAATTCTTGCGGACGGCCACCGGCGGCCAACGCGGTTTGTGAAAAAGCTCGTAAAGCGCAAATCGCAAATCGTAAATTGTGGCCGATGGCCAAGAACATTGTTTATTTCGATCTGGAAACGCAGAAGTCCGCCGATGAAGTCGGCGGTTGGAACAACATTTCCAAGATGGGCATGAGCGTCGGCGTTACTTACAACACGGCGCGCGGCGAATATACGATTTATGGCGAGAAACAGGTCAACGCCTTGATCACGGAGTTGCAGCGCGCCGATCTGGTGGTGGGCTTCAACAATTTGCGCTTTGACTACGAGGTGCTGCACGCCTACACGACGTTTGATTTGAGCCAGGTGCCGACGCTCGACATGCTGGTGGAATTGCAGAATACGCTCGGCCACCGGCTCTCGCTCGACTCGATTGCCACGGCGACGTTCGGCGTGGAAAAAACGGCGGAAGGCTTGCAGGCGATCCGCTGGTGGAAGGAAGGCAAGCTCGCGGAGATCGCGGAATATTGCTGCTACGACGTGAAAATCACCAAGCTCGTCCACGAATACGGCGCGCACCACAAACAGCTGCACTACGCGAACAAGTTTGGAAAAAAAACGATCGTGCCGGTGAAGTGGTGAGGCGTCAGTCTTTCGCCGGCAATTCCAAAACAGCGGCGCGCAGTTGTTTCGCCAGTTCCTTGCGGTCGTCGGTGGTGCGCTGAAATTTTCCGAAACGCAGGGTCGCGCGGACGGATTTTTTTCCGAGCAGATTGAGCAGGTGCGGGAAAAAAGCGTGGTCGCCCCAGTAACAAACTTCGTTGCCGGCATCGCCGCCGGGCAGTTCGTAATGCAGCCAGCCGACGAAAATTTCATGTCCGCCGCGCGCGGCCGGTTCCAGCAGCGAGGTGCGAAAGGGCAAAACGATTTCGCCGTTGGAACTCGTGCCTTCGGGAAACACCACCACCAGCGCGCCGGCGGCCAGCGCGGTTTCAATTTCGCGGTTCACGTCGCCGACCTGCAGGCGGCGTTCGCGCTGGACAAACACCGTTCCCGCCATGGCCGCAAACCAGCCGAACAGCGGCCAGCGCCGCACCTCCGCCTTGGACACGAACACCGCCGGCGTGACCGCCGAAATCGCCAGCACGTCGAGATAGCTCAAGTGATTGCTGATGAGCAGCCCGCTTTGGGGAATCACGCCGGCGACATCGGCGGAGTAGCCGAAGATTTTCAGGTGCCGGCGCGACGAGCGGCTCAACCACGCGGCGCGGGCCACGCGCCTGGATTTTTGCGGCGCGAAGGCGGCGGTGAAAAAATAATTCAAAACGATCACCAGCGCCTCGAAGGCAAACCAGAAAATTCTTCCCGCCGCGCGCAATGTCATCCGCAGATTTCAAACGCGAAGCGCGCCGAGGTCAACCGAGAAAACGCGCGCGCGTCAGCGGCGAAAGCGTTTCCAGATCCAGCAGCGTGAGAAAATCAATCGTCTGAAAATGCCGGTCGAGCGCGGGCGGCCCGCAGATTTTCGCCCCGACGGTGAGGTAGGCGCGCAGCAGTTTGGGGATGGACACTTTTTCTTCCGTCATCGTTTCCAGCGGACATTCATGCGTCGGCAGCGGCTGGGTCCGCCACGGCGTGTCCGCCAAATTTTTGCGGCACAACTCGGAGTAGGCGGAAGCGCCCGCCGCCGGCTCCTGCGTGGTAAGCGAACTGCAGCCGATCAGATACCGTCCGCCGCGTTCGCGCGCATAATCAGCGATGCCTTTCCACAGCAGCCCGAGCACGACCAGATTGCGGTGGTGCCGGTCAACGCAGGCGCGACCCAGCTCCACGATCTGTTTCCGATACGGTTCATAAACCGCGAAGAAAAATTCCTGCGCGCAATAATAGCCCAGATTTTTCGCCGCGCTCGCGCCCATTTGCAGGCGATAAGTTCCTACAATCTGCCGCGTGGGGGTGTGCTCGACCAACAGATGATCGCACACGGCGTCAAACGGATCGGCGTCCCGCCCGGTTTCATAGGACTGCGCCAACCCCTCGTTCAGTTCCAGATTGAAAACCTGAAAGCGCAGCGCCTGCGCCGCGCGAATTTCCGCCGGCGAACCCGCCAGCCGGACCGCGTATTGCGTCGGCGCGCTCACCAGCAAACGGACGGATTCTTTGGACAGTTTCACGGCAATAGCTTGCTCAAATTATATGGCGATCATGTGTCGGGCGGGTTAATTTTTCAAGCCTTAAAACCCGCTGGCATCAACGCTTGCGCCCGGCCAGAAACCGCTCCACATATTTGCCGAGCAAATCCGCTTCCAGATTCACCGCGTCGCCCACCTTCCGCTCGCGCAGCACCGTCACGTCAAACGTGTGCGGAATGATCCAGATGCGGAAACTTTTTTTCTGCACCGCCGCCACCGTCAGGCTGATGCCGTCCACCGCCACCGAGCCTTTGAAAACCAGATATTTCATCACGTCCGCCGGCGCGGCGATGTCGAGCAAGTGATCTTTGCCCGCGCGTTCCCACTTGATGATTTTGCCGAGGCCGTCCACGTGGCCGGTCACGAAATGGCCGCCCAGCTCGCCATTCGCGCGCAGCGAACGTTCGAGGTTCACGAGCGAACCCGGCTGGCCGAATTGGAAATTCGTCCGCTGCCAGCTTTCCTGCAGCAGATCAAATTGCAGCAGCTTCGCCCGGCCGCGCGTGGCGACTTTCACCGTCGTCAGGCAGCAGCCGTTGACGGCCACGCTGTCGCCGATTTTGACGCCGCGCCCGCAGACGCTGGCACGCACGGTCAGTTCAATGGATTTTTTTGTGGGCGTGATTTTTTCAATGACGCCCGCTTCTTCGACAATGCCTGTGAACATAGAAACGTAATGTTGGCGGTTAACGGTTGAAGGTTGCAAGTTTTTCCAACCTATAACTTTCAACGTTCAACCTGCAACCACCCGCGCCGTCAGCAGCAAATCTTCGCCGAGTTTGCGCCATTCGACGTCGTGGAGCTGGACAACTTCGCTCAAATTCCTCGCGCCGTCACCGGCCACGCCCTTGCGCGCCGCGCGACCGCCGAGAATTTTCGGCGCGTAAAAAAATGCCACCCGCTGCGCGAAACCGCCGAGCAGAAATGAGGCGTTCACCTCGCCGCCGCCCTCGACCAGCAGGCTCGTGACGTTTTCCGCGCCCAGCTTTTTCAACAGCCAGCGCAGATCAATGGCGGATGGCGAATGGCGGATGGCGGATTTTTTTGCCGGCGCGATGACGACATTCGTTTTTTTTGCCAGGGCCGCGACGCGTTTTTTCGGCGCCAGTTTGCCGACCACAATCGTCGTCAGCGCCGCAAATTCATCGCTCACCACTTTCGCCTCCAGCGGCGTCCGTGCGCGCGAATCGAGGACGATGCGGCGAAGTTGTTTCCGCTTTCCGCTTTCCGCTTTCCGCTTTCGAAAGGTCAGACTCGGATCGTCCGCCAAAATCGTGTTGATGCCGACGAGGATGGCGTCTGATGCCTGCCGCAATTTCATGCCGTGCGCGCGGGTTTTTTCGCCGGTGATCCATTTGGATTCGCCGCCGGCCGTGGCAATTTTTCCATCCAACGTCATCGCCGCTTTGACCGTGACGAACGGTGTGTGGTGAATAATCCAGTGGTTGAATGCTTCGTTCAGCCTCGTGCATTCATCGGACAAGATTCCATGAACCACTTCAATTCCCGCGCGTTGCAAAATCTTGAAACCTTTGCCCGCATGTTTGGGATTTGGATCGGTCGCGCCGATGACAACTTTTTTTATTTCGGCGGAAATAATCGCGTCCGTGCATGGCGGCGTGCGACCGTGCGTGCAGCAAGGTTCAAGCGTGACGTAAAGCGTCGCGCCGCGCGGCGAGTATCCGTGTGTTTGTGCGTCGCGGAGTGCCTCGATTTCCGCGTGCGGCAAACCCGCGCGCCGATGCCAGCCGCACCCGATGATTTGGCCGCCCTTCACCAGCACCGCGCCGACCAGCGGGTTCGGAGAAGTGGTGCCGTTGCCGCGCCGGGCAAGCCGGAGAGCAAGGCGCATGAATGCGGCGTCAGTCATCGCCACGCAGCATAGCCGCCGCCGGAAAAAATCCAAAAGAGATTTCAGAATTCAAACCGCGCAGCCGTGCCATGCGTGCCCGGTTTTTTGGGAAAATTTATTTAGTCCGGCAGAAGCTTGACGCGAATATTTTTGAAGCAGGCCTTGCTGATCCGGCCGGGCATCGGCGGATGCCCCTGCAAGGCAAAGGTGCCGCGCGGCAGCCAGGTTCCTCCCGTCGGCAACGCATGTTCAGCCTCAGCCGTTGAAACTGTGTAGGTGAACATGGTCTTGCCGTTGAGTTTGACCGTCACCAATCCGTTTTGATAGATGACTTCCTGAGTATACCAGACATTGTCCGTCACTTCCGGCTTCGGCAAAATGGTCACCACTTCCTGGTTGTCCGCCGGCGGAGCCTCCGGTCCCCACGAGATGTTTCTGATGCCCCACAGGCTGCCAGTCCGGCGCCAGTCGCTGTGGCTGTTGTCAACCTGGCATTCGATGCCGCACTTGGGCCAGCCAGCCTCCTGATACTTCGTATGAAAATAAATTCCCGAGTTCGCGCCCGGAAAGGTCAGCACATCCACCCGCAGGTCAAAATTCTTGAACTGGTGACCGTTCACGTCCCCGACATAATACAGGTGCGCGGGCGAATGATTGGTGGCCGGACATTCCATCACAATCATGCCATCGCGAACCTGAAAGACACCGGCGTTCTCGCCGACCTTCCAGCCGGTCAGCGTCTGTTCGTCAAAGAGACTCACAAAACCCGGTTCCGCCGGCGACGGAGCGGCGGTCAAAGCGCCGGTGGCCACCAGCAGGATTCCAGCGAAGGTCAGCAAATTTTTCATATAATTTTCTAGTGCTTTAAATTGTTTGTCTGGCCGCACCAAGCGCCAGCGAGCCGGCAGCCTTTGGCAACGCGGCACGGATTGAGCGGGTGGGCACATCATTTGTGGCAATACCGGCGGCACAGTTCAAGTCAAAAGGCAAACGCGCGGCTGGACAAATCCGCGAATCAGTCCAGCAAACCAGCCGGCGGCTAAACGGCGTGGCCCGGCCGCGATAATTTAAAATCCGTGATTGAACAGATTGGCCGCCGCCGTGTCTGAACAGACGTTGGTTTTCATATTGGATGAGTGGGAGAGCCTGGCTATTTGAGGTGGCCAGGCTCTTTTTTGTCAACTCTCCCGGCTTCGCGCCGGAAACGATCTGGCCGTTGAGCCAGCCAACCATTTCCACAAGCCGGAAACGGCGGAGAGATTTGAAACCTTTTTTTGCCAAACATAAGCAAAATCTGTGGATTGAGCTTTTAACGGTTTAAGTGAATAATTATGCTTTGAGTTTGGCCGCGACCAACATCAAAGCAAAACCAGTCGTCAGCCCATGAACAAACGCCACCGATCAAAATCTACCGCCCACGCCAAAACCGCCGGTGCCAGCGCCCGGTCAGCGGCATCCGTTTCCTCGCCCCACAGCAGTGTTCCGGAATCATTTGAAAATTGGTTGTGCGAGGACGCTCCAGCCATTACCCAGGAGGTTGCGGGTCTGATGCTGGAATCGCCGGGTTTGTCTGCCAGTCCTGAAGCCGGCGCGGTTTAAGGCCTTTTCGTGAGCGAGGCCGGCGCGACTTAATTTTAAGTCTGTCCTGCAGCGACAATGTTCTTCAGCTTCGACGAATCCAGAGCGACGAATCCCAACCGGAAATTTTATCGCGGCAAATCACTGGCAGCCCGCGCGTAGGCGGTTTTCCTTTCGGCCGGTGAACGCATTGGCCGCGCTGGTCACCAAAACAACACCGCCCGCGGCTTGAAGTCGCGGGCGGCGGTTTGAAAACTCCACTGGTTACTGAACCTCGGCGCCTTCGAGGAAGCCTTGCAGATGGCGCACGCGCGTCGGGTGACGCAGCTTGCGCAACGCTTTTGCCTCAATCTGACGGATGCGTTCGCGGGTGACGTTATACATCTTGCCGATTTCTTCGAGCGTGCGCTCGTAACCGTCGGCGAGGCCGAACCGCATTTCGAGAATCTTGCGTTCGCGTTCGGTCAAAGTCGTCAGCACGTCGCTCAATTTTTCACGGAGCAGACTGTAGCTCGTCACGTCGGACGGATTTTCCGCCGATTTGTCCTCGATGAAATCGCCGACGCTCACGTCGCCATCGTCGCCCACCGGCGCGTGGAGCGAGACCGGCTGTTGCGCCATTTTGAGCAGCGCGTGGATGCGCGCCACCGGCATGTGCATTTCGTCGGCCAACTCTTCCGGCGTGGGTTCGCGGCCGAGCTCCTGCGTGAGCTGCTTCTGCGCACGCCAAAGCTTGTTCATGATTTCGATCATATGCACCGGAATGCGGATCGTGCGCGCCTGATCCGCAATGCTGCGCGTGATCGCTTGGCGAATCCACCAAATCGCGTAGGTGGAAAATTTGTAGCCGCGGCGATACTCAAATTTTTCGACGCCCTTCATCAAACCGATGTTGCCTTCCTGAATCAAATCCAGAAATGATTGGCCGCGGTTGGTGTATTTTTTGGCGACGGAAACCACGAGGCGCAAATTCGCCTCGGCCATATGCGTCTTGGCCTTTAGTCCGCGATCCGCCGCGGCTTTCAAGGAAGTGAACGCCTTCAAAAACTCCTCGCGCGGCATGCGACCAAAAAGTTCCAGCGTCTGGATTTTCTGCTGTTCGGCTTCGGTCGCCTCGCGTTTTTCCGAACCGGCGCGGTGCGTTTCCAGCTCCTGCAGCCGGCGGTGGCTCGCCTGGAATTTTTCGTGGATGTTGCCGGCCACGACGATCATTTCCTCGACGACTTTCTGCTTGTAATAAAATTTGGTGAAGGTCTCCTGGAGCTTGGTGCTCAACTTTTTCAGTTCGCGTTCCAGCGCCTCCTTGCGGCCTTTCTGCTGCGCCTTCTGCCAGGCGAAATATTTTTCGTCCACCTTGTGGTCCATGTCGCGCACCTTTTTGATGAGCTTGCGCAAATCCTTGAGATGACCTTCGCGATTGGCGATTTTTTTGTCCACGATGACGCGGTCAAAACGTTCCTTGGGCGGCTCGGACAACAGTTTTTCCGCAATGGCAATGTGTTCCTTGGCCGTGAAACCGAGGCTGTAAACGATGGCCTTCATCTCCACTTCCGCGTCCTCGATTTTTTTGCAGATCTCGACTTCCTGTTCGCGCGTGAGCAGCGGCACCTTGCCCATCTGGTTCATATACATCCGCACCGGGTCGTCCAGAATTTCCAGCCGTGCGTCTTCGTCCGCTTCCTCCGCCTGGGCTTGCTCCGGCTGCTTGCGTTCGGCGCGCTCGGCCTCCGCCTGATCCATGACGATTTCCACGTCCAAACCGCGCAGCTTGGACAGCACCGCGTCGAGATCTTCCGGGCTTAAGTTGTCCGGCAGAATGTCGTTGATGTCGTCGTAGGTAATGTAGCCGTGCTCCTGCGAAAGATGCAGCAGCGTCTTGATCGTCTCGGTCAAATCCACCGAATTGGCCAAAGCCGAGGGCATGGGCATCGGCGGCTGGCCGTTGGCCGGCGATTTTGCCGCCGCAGTTTTTGCCGGGGACACCGGAGCCGGATCAGCCTTGGCCGCGTCCAACTTCACCGCCTTGCTGGAAATCACAAAGCGCCGCCGGGCCGGTGGGGCTTTCAATTTCGGGGCTTTCGGACTGCTGCCAAGTTTGGTGCGCGGCGCGCTCTTGGCCGCCGTAGCTTTGCGTTTCAACATAAATTAATCAGACAAACGAACCGGCTTGCCGGTTCAGAAAAATCAACAAACCACCGCGAACATGCGGCTTCTGACGAAATACCCGCGTTCGGCTGTGAAGCTGGAACTGCGAACACCAGAAGACTGACGCTTGTCCATAGTAACTGCTTTGCGGAAAAATTCAAGCATAATCTTTCCTTGCACAGCTCGGGATGCCCGCCTAAAATATGAATATAAGAAGCTCCACCACAGTCGGTTGCAAACTGCAATTACTCCGCCGCCCGCACCGCCGCCACATCGCGGATAATCTGTTCGCGCAGCGCCGCCGCCGAACTGAAACGCATTTCGTCCCGCAATTTCAAGCCGATTTCCAGCTCCAGTTCCTCGCCGTAAAGCTCGCCGCCAAAGTCGAGCAGATGCGCCTCCACGCGCAACTGCGGTTTCGCCGCCGCCACCGTCGGCCGCCAACCGATGTTCAGCGCGACGCGATAAAATTGTCCGTTCCATTTTGTCCCGACTGAATAAACCCCGTTCGGCGGCAGCACCAACTGCGTCGCGTCCAGATTCGCGGTGGGAAAGCCGAGCGTCCGGCCAATCCGGTCGCCGGCGACGACGCGGCCGCAAATCGCATACGGCCGCCCCAGCATCTGGCTCGCCGCGTCCAAATTCCCCGCGCGAACCCGCTCGCGAATCCGCGTGCTGCTCACGACCTGGCCATCCAACGCCACGGCGGCGAGCCCGTGAACTTGAAAAAATAGTTCCGCGCCGAGTTTTTTCAGCAATTCGACATTGCCGCTGCGCTTGTGGCCGAAGACAAAATCCGCGCCGACACAAACGCTGTGGATTCTTCCCAGATCGCGCGCCAGCTCACGGATAAAATTTTCGCCGGTCTTTTCACTGAAAGTTTGGTCGAACGGAATTTCCAATAGCGCATCCGCGCCGAGCGCTTCGACCGCCCGGAGTTTTTGCGAACGGGAATAAATCTGCGGCGGAATTTTGTCCGGGGCGACGATGGCATGGGGATGCCGGTCGAACGTAATGACCAGCGCCACGGCCCCGTGCTGGCGCGCGTCGGCAACGGTCTGCCGGATGATTTGCTGGTGGCCGAGATGCACGCCGTCAAAAACGCCGATGGCCACGCAAACCTTGCGGCTGCCGTGGCCCAGCTCGTTGGCGGCGTGAATTATTTTCACAAATTTTTCAGCCACGGATTTTCACAGATGAAACACAAATTCAAAATGGTTTTATCTGTGTTTCATTTGTGTGCAGCTGCGGCCATTTAAGCTGCGGCCAGCTTCAAAAACGGCAGCACGCGTTTTTCCAGTTCCGCCGGCGAGAGTTTCAAAATTGCATCCAGCGGCAGCGCATCCGCCACGTCGAATTTTCCCGACGCGCTGCGCCGCAAGGTCGTCAGGTGCGCGCCGCAGCCGAGTTTCTGGCCGAGATCGTGCGCCATGCTGCGGACGTAAGTGCCCTTCGTGCAAGCCACGCGGAATTTTCCCAGCGGCTCGGTGTAATCGGTGAAACGAAAATTATAAATGTGAATCAGGCGCGGCTCGCGCTCGACTTCGATGCCTTTGCGCGCGAGCTTGTAGAGCGGCACGCCGTCTTTTTTGATCGCGGAAACCATCGGCGGCAGCTGCATCTGGTCGCCGATGAATTTGGCGGCTTCCTCGTTCAATTCCTCCAGCGTCATCGGCATCACCGGCAGCGAGCCGGTCAGTTCGCCGTCGCAATCGTAGCTGTCGGTGGACTCGCCAAACTTGATCGTGCCTTCATAAACTTTGTCGTCGCCCATGAGCCGCTCGGACAATTTTGTGCCGCGCCCCAGCACGATGATGAGCAGGCCGGTGGCGTTCGGATCCAGTGTGCCGCAATGACCGACTTTTTTGATGCCGAACCGGCGACGGATGGCGTCCACGACATCGTGCGACGTCGGGCCGGCCGGTTTATCAACGAGAATGGCGCCGTCGAGCGCGGAAAATTCTTGCATGGGAAAATGAAAATTATTTCGCGGCCTTCAACGCGCGTTTGACGGCCGCGATGACTTTGCGCTGCGTGGCCAGCGGCGTGCCGGGAATGCGCGCGCCCGCCGCCGCCGGATGCCCGCCGCCGCCAAACTGGGCGCAGATTTCGTTCACGTTCACCTTCGCATTTTTTGAGCGCAAGCTGATGCGCGTGAGTTCCGGCTCCAGCTCCTCGAACACGCAGGCCACCACGACCGGTTCAATCGCGCGGATGTGATCAATCAAGCCTTCGGTGTCGTTGCTTTCCGCGCCGGTGCGGTTGAAATCTTTTTTCTTCAGCCAGAACCAGGCGATGCGGTCATGGTCCGCCAGCCGGAATTTGCTGTAAACGTGTTTGAGCAGTTTCGCGCGCGACAGCGGATACGATTGATAAACTTCGTCGCAAATCTTCGCCAGGTTCGCGCCACGCGTGACGAGTTCGGCGGCGGCGTGAAACGTGCCGGGCCGCGTCGTCGCATATTGAAACGAGCCGGTGTCGGTGGAAATGCCGGTGAACAGCAGATCCGCAATCGGTGGCGTGATCGGCCAGCGCGCGACCTTGAGCAGACGATAAATCAGTTCGCCGCAGGACGGCTCGCGCGGCGAAACCCAGTTCACGTCGGCATAGCGGGTGTTGCTTTCGTGATGGTCAATGTTGATGAAAATCTTCCGCTCGCCGATGCACTCGCCGGCTTTGCCGAGCCGCTCGAAGCTCGCGCAGTCGGTGGCAATGACGCAATCGAATTGCTCGCCCGGCTTCGGTTTTTGAAACAGCCCGTCGAGGTTGAGAAATTTGTATTTTTGCGGCACCAAGTCGTCGTTCCAAACCGTGACTTTTTTTTCTTCGTTCTGCAACGCGAGGGCTAGGCCGAGCTGCGAACCGATGCAATCGCCGTCGGGCCGGACATGGCCGACGATGCAAAACGTTTGGTGGTCGCGGATGATTTCGACGATCCGATCAATGATTTTCGGATGGCTTTTCACGGCGCTTCGGTCGGCCCGCCGGTTTCGGGCTGGGCGTTTTCCAACTCCTCAATGATCTGCAACACGCGGTTGCCGCGCACGATGGAATCGTCCACGACAAATTTCAGCGTCGGCGTGTATTTCAGGACGACGGACTTGGCGACCAGACTCTGAATGCGAATGCGGTTTTGCTCCAGCACCTGCAGGCCGTGCTTTTGCTGCTCCGGGTTGCCGAGGATGGTGATGAAGACCACGGCGGATTTGAGATCGCCGCCGACTTCCACGTCGTTGACGGTGATGAGGCCGACGTCGTTGACGTGGAACTCGCGGCGGATGGCCTCGCCAATCGCACGCCGCAAAAGTTCGCGCACCCGTTCTTGTCGGAGATTTGGCATGTTTGATTGAGATTAGGATTATGATTACGAAATGAATTCAATCCTGATCTTGCTCGTAATCCTTAGTTTAATCCGTTTTCAGATTTCAATTCACAATTTCGCCGCGACCTTTTCCACCGCGTAGCATTCGATGGCGTCGCCGATTTGGAATTCGCCGAAACCTTCGATGCGGATGCCGCATTCCATGCCGGCGCGCACTTCGTTGGCCTCATCCTGGAACCGGCGCAGTGATTGCGTGACGCCTTCGTAAATGATGTCCTTGCGGCGGCGCACGCGCACCTTGCCGCGCACGATGCGTCCGCTCGTGACCATGCAGCCGGCCACGGGAATGCCCTTGGATAGCTCGAAAATCTGCCGCACTTCCGCCGAGCCAACCACGGTGTCCTTGAGGTCTGGATCGAGCAGGCCGGCCATCGAATCTTTCACCTGGTCAATCAATTCGTAAATGATCGCGTAAAGCTTGATCTGCACGCCGGCATGCTTGGCCTTTTCAGAAGCCGTGCTGTCGAGCCGCGTGTGGAAACCGAGGATGACCGCCTTGGACGCCGAGGCGAGCGCCACGTCGTTTTCCGTGATCGTGCCGACGTCGCTGTGCAAAACTTCGAGCGTGACTTTGTCCGACTCGATTTTCTTGAGCGCCTCGACAATCGCTTCGACGGAACCTTGCGTGTCAGCCTTGACGACCACGCGCAACACTTTGCTTTGGGCGGTTTCAAGCGTCTGGAACAGATTTTCCAGCGTGACTTTGGAGCGATTTTCCAATTCCTGGCTTTTCGCCTCCATCGCGCGCTCTTCGGCCAAAACTCGCGCGGCCTTTTCATCATCCACCGAGCTGAATTCCCAGCCGGCTTCCGGCACGCCATTGAGACCCAGCACGCTCACGGCCACGGACGGGCCGGCTACTTTCAAGCGCTGGCCTTCCTCGTTGATGAGCGCGCGAACCTTGCCGTAAAATTCGCCGCAGATCACCACGTCACCGAGATGCAAAGTGCCTTTGCGCACCAGCACCGTCGCGGTCGGGCCGCCGGGCGAAACGCCGGACTCGATGACGTTGCCCTTGGCGTTGCGGTCGGGATTCGCCTTCAGCTCCAGCAAGTCGGCCTGGAGCAAAATCATTTCGAGCAGTTTATCAATGCCTTGCTTCGTCAGCGCGGAACACTCGACGAAAATGGTGTCGCCGCCCCAATCGTCGGGCACCAAACCTTTTTCCTGCAACTGCTGGCGGACTTTCAAGGAGTTCGCGTTCGGATGGTCAATTTTGTTGACCGCTACCAAAATCGGCACCTTCGCTGCCCGCGCGTGCGCGAGTGCTTCCAAAGTTTGCGGCATGACGCCGTCGTTCGCGGCGACGACGAGAACGACAATGTCCGTGACGTTCGCGCCGCGCGCGCGCATGGAGCTGAACGCCGCGTGGCCGGGCGTGTCGAGAAACGTGATTTGCGCGAGATCGTTTTTGCGTTCCGGATGCGGCACGGCAATGGTATAGGCGCCGATGTGCTGGGTGATGCCGCCGGCTTCGCCCGCGACGACGTTCGCCTTGCGGATGACGTCGAGCAGCGACGTTTTGCCGTGGTCCACGTGGCCCATGATGGTCACGACCGGCGCACGCGGCTTCAAATCTTCCGGCTTGTCGTCCACGTCGAGTTCAACCTTTTTCTCCGACTGGTGAACGATGCCTTCGCCCTTGGCGCGTTTTTCCGCTTCGAATTTAAAGCCGTAATGCGCGCAAACCTGCTGCGCGATTTTCTCGTCAATGGACTGGTTAACCGTCGCCATGACGCGCAGCTTCATCAGCTCGGCGATGATGGCGAATGGCTTTTGCTTCAGCGCATCCGCCAGCGCGCGGACGATGATCGGCGGCTTGATGGTGATGACCTGCGCGTCGGACGGCAGGTTCAGTTTCGGCTGCTGCGGCGCGGCGGGCTTGGCCGGCTGCTGATTTTGCAACGGACGGCCATCGCGGCCGCGCTGAAATTGTTGACGGCCATCGCCGCGCTGCGGTTGACCGGGTCGGCCGCCGGACGGTGGCTGGCCAGGACGAGCGCCGGCTTGTGGACGCGCGGACAAACCACCACGATCCCGTTCGCCGGGCCGCGCGGAACCGGGCCGCGTGGGCAACTGGATGAAACCGACTTTCTCGCCCATCTGTGGTTTGGGCGGCGGCGGTGGCACGACGGGAATGACCGGAACAACGGGCTTTGGTGCCGGCGGCGGGACAATTGGCGGTGGCGGCGGGGCAATGACCACCGGCGCGGGCGGCGGCTCGGCTTTCACTTCGACCACTTTCGCCTCGACTATCGGCTCCGGCTTAACTTCAACCGGCGGCGCGGGCGCGGGCGTGGGCACGGGTGGCGGCGGTTCGACAATGGCTGCGGGTTTTTCCTCGGCGGGTGCGTGCTTGGGCGGTTCCTCAACGGGCTTGGGCGCGAGCCGCGCAGCGACCGCCGGGTTGGTCTTGATGATTTCCTCTTCCAGCCACTCGGCGGTGATTTTATCGAGCGAGCTGGACGGGACCTTGGCGGCAGCAATGCCCCTGTTCTTGGCCAAGACGAGAATTTCTTTGCTCTCGAGACCAAGTTTCTTCGCAATGTCGTAAACACGAACGGGCATAATTATTTTCAACTGCCGCCGACCGGTATGTGCGATGCGCCTGCATGGCTCAAATCGCGCCAACCAATGCTGTTCCGGTCTGCGTCATAAATTCCAACTAACGGCCGGCTGACGAGTCGTCCCCGTTCAGCTTGATTTTTTTGCGCTCCGCCTCGGCGTGCGCGGCGGCCAAAACTGCCGCGGCCTGGGCGCCAATCTCCGGGATGTCCGCCAAGTCGCCGGCTTCCGCCGACAATAAATCTTCCAGCCGCGTCACGCCAGCGTGAACCAGCGCGTCGGCTTGTTCGCGGGTGATGCCCGGAATCGCGGCAATCAACTCGACCGCTTCCGCGACTTTTTCTTCAAAGCCTTTGGTGACGATGTGCTCGGCGTCAATTTCCACTTCCCAGCCGGTGAGCCGCGCGGTGAGCCGCGCGTTCTGGCCGCGCTTGCCGATGGCCAGCGAAAGCTGGTCTTCGCCGACGAGAATGTGCAGGACTTTTCGCGCCTCGTTCACTTCGATGCTGCGGACTTTCGCCGGTTCCAGCGCCTTGGTGACGAATGCCTTGATGTCCGAGGACCACGGAATCACGTCCACTTTTTCGTTGTTCAATTCGCGAACAATATTTTTCACGCGCTGGCCGCGCATGCCCACGCACGCACCGACCGGATCCACTTTTTGGTCGCGCGAATAAACCGCCATTTTCGTGCGGAAACCGGGTTCGCGGGCGATGCCCTTGATTTCAATCGTGCCGTCGTTGATCTCGGAAACTTCCAGTTGAAACAGTTTCACGATGAACCGCGTGTCGGCGCGCGACAAAATGATTTCGGGCCCGTGCGGGCCTTCCTGCACAGCTTTGACGTAGGCGCGGATGCGTTCGCCGACCTGATATTCCTCCGTGGGCACGCGCTCTTTGTTCGGCATGAGCGCCTCATATTTGCCCAAATCCAAAATCACGTCCGAGCGCTCAAACCGGCGCACGGTGCCGCTGACGATGTCGCCGACGCGGTCCTTATATTCCGTGAGCAGCATCGCTTTTTCAGCCTGACGCACCTTTTGCATCAGCGCCTGTTTGGCGTATTGCGCGGCGATGCGGCCGAAACCCTGCGGCGTCACTTCCTTTTCCAGTTCGTCGCCGACTTTGGCATCGGCCTTGAGCCGGCGCGCGTCAAACACGGAAATCTGGTCGTGCTGCGAAATCACTTTGTCCGCCACGATGAGCTTGGCAAAGGCCTTGATGTCGCCGGATTTGGAATCCATCACCACGCGCAATTCGCGCGCCGGGCCGACGGCTTTCTTGGCCGCCTGCAACAATGCCTCCTCGACGGCAGCCATGAGGGTTTCACGGCTGACGCCTTTTTCGCGCTCCCAAAATTCCAGTCCGGCAATAAAATCGGCATTCATACGCTAGTAAAAACGGCAAAGACGTGGCGACATCCGGCGAACAAAAAAGTCGGAAAGACCTGCGTCTCCGACTTTCGCGCGCTGGTGAGCCAGCAATTTAACCGCTTTGTGGACGCAAAATAGCCATTCCCGCAACCCGCGTCAAGCCCAAATGGCACCACCGGCAATTGGCCTTTTCAATTTGAATCCGTGAAAATTTGCGTCATCCGTGCCAAACTTCCCGCGTGAAACTCTTTTACACCGGCCCGCTCGTCAACGCCGAGATGCTCGTGACGATGCTGGAGCGGCACGGCATCGCCGCCACGCAGGCGTTCGCGGACCCCGCCGCGCCGGACGACGGCGACTTGAGCCGGTCCGCCCAGGTGTTCGTGCCGGAGCCGGATTTTGACCGCGCCTGGCAGCTTTTCTACGCCGAGCGCGAAGATGAATTATAGCAGATGGCAGATGGCAGTTAGAAGTTGGGGTTAAAATCGGCACCCGCTTTCAGCTTTCGCCGCGTGAAGTTCACGCACTTTGCGTCAGCTTCACGCCGCTTTCCAAACGGCCGCCCACGTTTTACGGGCAAATTGCGACGGCATGGCTTCTGCTAAATTCCTCTCGACCATGAAAAATCCACTTTCCCATCGCGGAACGGGAGCGTTCACGCTGGTGGAGTTGTTGACGGTCATCGCCATCATCGGCATTTTGGCGGCGCTGCTGCTGCCGGCGCTGGAAGGCGGCAAGGCCCGGGCCAAGCTCGTCGGGTGCCAGAACAATTTGGGGCAAGTGGGCCTCGCGTTCCATTCCTTCGCACACGAGCATAACAGCCGGTTTCCCATGCAGGTTTCCGTGGCGCAGGGCGGCACGCAAGAGCTGGTGCAAAACGGTTACCTGATCAACGGGGAATTTTATTTTGCTTACCGCAATTTCCAGTCGCTCGCGGACGATCTGGTCACGCCGAACATTTTGATTTGCCCGACGGACACCCGCCTGCCGGCGACCAATTTCATCAGCGTGCGCAATAAAAACGTGAGCTACTTCGTCGGCGTGAACGCGGATTACAACCAGCCGGAATCCGTCCTGGCGGGCGACCGCAATCTGCGCGCTGGCGCGGGGGAGAGCATTTATCCGGCGGGCGGACAGCTCTTGCGCTGGTCGGAAACCATGCACCATTTCAAGGGCAATCTGCTGTTCGCCGACGGCCATGTGGAGGAGGCCAAAGGATTTTCACTGGCGGGTGGCAATGGCGGCGCGAACTTGAAAAATGATTTTTTCATTCCGTCGGTGAAAGCGGAGGGCGCTTCGGCGCAACCGGTTTCCGCCAGCCCGGCACTTTCCAATCAAGTCAGCACAGCCGGCAGCAATGGCACCCAGCCGGACAATTCGGCCAAGACGAATCAGCCCGCGCGTCCGCAGCCGGTGGTTTTCGGCGGTCAGAACATCGCTAAAAATTCTTTCTCGGCGAGTTCTGCGACGACCTCGGCTGTGAGTCTGCCGCCCACGAATGACGCCACCCAAGTCGTTCCGATTTCCACAAACCTAACCGCAACCGCAGACGACGAATCCGGCATGTCGTTCTTTGACCGGCGGATGGCGAAAATTTTCCGAAATGTTTTCGGCATCGGATATTCGCTGCTGCTGCTGTTTTTTTTGACGTGGCTGGGCTTCACGATCTGGCGGCGGTGGCAGCGGTCGCAGCGGCAAAAACCTTGAGATTCGCTGCTGGATTCCGGCCCGGCGCTGCGGTATGCTCCGCCGCCATGTTCGACATCGTCAAACCGCAAATCGCCACCGCCGCCGACAAGCTCACGCATCTGCGGAGGTTTCTTTGACGTCGCCAAATTGACCCAACGGCTCGCCGAACTGGAATCGCAGATGACCGGCGAAACTTTCTGGAACAATCAGGAAGCCGCGCAAAAAGTCATCAACGAGACGAATGACATTCGCGGCAAACTCGATCCGCTCGCGCGCTTCGGCAAACAGGTGGAGGATTTGCAGGTGATGCTCGAACTCGCCGCCGCTGAACCGGAAGCGATGCAAGCGAAACTCGAAGCCGAAATGGAAGCGGACACAAAAAAGCTGTTCGCCGATCTCGACACGTTCGAGCTGAAAACTTTCCTGAACGGCCCGCACGACAAGTGCAATTGCATTTTCACCATCAACGCCGGCGCCGGCGGCACCGAGGCGCAGGACTGGGCAGAAATGCTCTCGCGCATGTATGGCCGCTGGTTCGATTCGCGCGGCTGGAAATGGGAAATCACTGACGCGCTCGCCGGCGATTCCGCCGGTTTGAAAAGCGTGACCTTCCGCGTCGAGGGCGAAAACGCCTACGGCTTTTGCAAGGCCGAACGCGGCGTGCATCGGCTCGTGCGCATTTCGCCGTTCGATTCCAACAAGCGCCGGCACACGAGTTTTTCCAGCGTGGACATCGTCGCGGAATTGAGCGATTTGCTGGAGACGGACATCGTCATTCCCAAGACGGAAATTTTGCGCGACACATTTCGTTCCGGCGGCAAGGGCGGGCAGAACGTGAACAAAGTCGAAACCGCCGTGCGCCTCACTCACTTGCCGACCGGCCTCGTCGCCGCGTCGCAAGCCCAGCGCAGTCAGGTGCAGAACGAAGCCACCGCGATGGCGATGCTTATCTCCAAGCTCTACGCGCTCAAGCTTGACCAGGCAAAAAGCGAGATGGAACGTTTTTACGGCGACAAAGGCAGCATCTCGTGGGGCAACCAGATTCGCAGCTACGTTTTCCAGCCGTATCGCATGGTCAAAGATTTGCGCACCGGCGAACAGGCCAGCGACGTTCAGGCCGTGATGGACGGACGGCTCGATCCGTTCGTAAACGCCTGGCTCCGCGCCGGCTGCCCGCTCAAGCGAATGCAGGGCGTCAAAGATGATGAGGAATAAATTTTGCCGGATAAACTTTTGCGCAAGCTACCAATGCTTTGTAAGTTTTTTTCCGAGCAATAAACACACAGCCGAAATTAGTGCAACTTGGCATTGCCATGCAGCGTGCAACAAAATGCTCATCGGTGTGGTCAAAATAAAAACCACCGATGCTAGCAATCTCATTTTGTTTGCGTTTATTTTCATCCGGTTCATTTGCGCGCAGACGCGAACGAATAATAGCACGGGATTTTCGGCGAAAACTTTCCCGTTTAACGGGCATTTAAAGGGGGTTTAACGGGTCGTTAAAGACCCATTAAAAACAATCGGAGAAAACGAGCGCTCAAAAACCATTGATTTTATTGGTTTTTGAAAAATTAAGAAAATGCTTGACAACTTTAGAAACAGATGCCGCATATTTGAAACCTTTGCATTCTTCGTGCGACAATTATATTTCTCTGCGTCTCTGCGTCTCTGCGGTAAAATAAATTTGTGAACATTCTCGACAAAATCGTTGGGCAAAAGAAACGCGAAGTTGCGCAACTGCCCGCGCGCCTCATCGCCGCCGGTGATTTGCGCGATGCGATGCTGGAGCACGGCGAACGCCGCGACTTCATTGCCGCGCTGAAAAATCCGCGCGCTGGCGACATAGGCCTGATTGCCGAGGTGAAAAAGGCGTCGCCGTCAATGGGCGTCATTTGTAAAGATTTTGATCCCGTCCGCATCGCCAAAGAATACGAAGCGGCCGGTGCGAGCTGCCTGTCCGTTTTGACGGATGAAAAATTTTTCCAAGGCTCGCTCGAATATCTCCGCCAGATTCGCGCCGCCGTAAAGCTGCCGCTGCTGCGCAAGGATTTCATCATTGATGAGCGCCAGATTCTCGAAGCCATCGAATGGGGCGCGGATGCCATCCTGCTCATCGTCGCCGTTTTGACGGACGAGCAACTGGCCAAATTCCATGCGCTCGCCACCGAAGCCGGACTCGCCGTGCTCGTCGAGGTTCATGACGAAGAAGAATTGGAACGCGCGCTGAAAATCTCACCAAAGCTCGTCGGCGTGAACAACCGCAATCTAAAAACTTTTCAGGTGGATTTGGGGACAACGGAAAAACTGGCGAACAAAATCGGCGCGGAAAAAATCTTCGTCGCAGAAAGCGGAATTCATTCGCGCGCGGACGTGGTGCGGTTGAAAAAATGCGGTGCCGGCGCAATCTTGGTCGGCGAATCGCTCGTCAAACAAGGCGACATCGGCGCAAAAGTCCGTGAGCTGATCGGCTAACTCCGGTTCTTCGCCAACTGTTTCGCCAGGCGGATTGCCGCGATCATGCTGCCCGGATTGGCGATGCCCTTGCCCGCGATGTCGTAGGCGGTGCCGTGGTCGGGTGAGGTGCGGATGAACGGCAGGCCGAGCGTCCAGTTGATGCCGCTGTCGAACGCGACGGCTTTCAGCGGCGCGAGTCCCTGGTCGTGATACATCGCCACGACGGCATCAAAATCCCCTTTCAGCGCATAGTGAAAAACGGTGTCGCCGCTCAAAGGTCCGACGACATCAAAGCCGCGTTTCTGCATGGCGAGAACCGTTGGCGCTATAGTTTTGATTTCTTCGTCGCCGAATTCGCCGCCTTCGCCGGCGTGCGGGTTTAGGCCGGCGACGGCGATTTTGGCGCGCGGCAAACCGAGGTCGCGGCAGGCTTGCGCGGCGAGTTCGATGGCGAGCGTGATTTTTTCCGCTGTCAGTTTTTCAGGAACGGATTTTATTGAAATATGAACCGTGGCGAGCGCGACACGCAGCCAGCGTCCGCGTTCGTCCGTGCCGAGCAGCATCATCGCGGTGCGGTTCGTGCCGGCAAGCTCGGACAGAAATTCCGTCTGGCCGACAAATTTGTGGCCGGCGCGAATGATGGATTCCTTGTTCACCGGCGCAGTGACCAGCGCGTCCAATTCGCCGCGCAGGCAGCGCTGTCCGCCCTCGCGCAGCGCGGCCACGGCGGCATTGGCGGCGAGCGGTGAGCCGGCGGGCAGTTTTTCCGGCAACGGTTCGGCGAGTGGGTTGAAGACAAAAAATCTTCCGCTGGCTGTGTAGTTGGAGAAGGTCTGCAGCGGCAGATTCAATGCCAGCCGCTCATTGAGCTGGTGAAGAATTTTCTCTTCGCCAAGCAAAAGATATTTGGTTTCATCCGCCGCCGCTTCGGCAGCGATGGCTTTGAGGGCAACTTCCGGGCCGACGCCGGTGACATCACCGAGGGAAATGCCGATGAAATGGCGGATGGCGGATGGCGGATGGCGAATTGGTTTTTCCACGGCTTTCACCTCACTCACCCCACGTAATTTTCAGAAGTAGCGGATGAAGGTTTTTTTCTTGAGCCCCTCGATCCACTGTTTTTGCAGCCGCGCCTGCTCCTGGGTGCGGAGCGTTTTTTCGATGTCGCCGCGGACGTCGGTGAGTGGCTTGGCGTGCGCCGGCTTTTTGTCTTCAACTTGCATCAGATAAATTGCGTCGGCGGTGTCAATCGCATCGCTGGTCTGGCCGGGGGCGAGCGTGAAGGCCACGTCGGCGAGTTCCTTGCGGAGAACGGGGCGCTCGACCCAGCCCCAGTCGCCGCCCTGATGCGATTGCGAGCCTTGGGAGTAAATCGTGGCCATTTCGGTGAAGCTGGCACCCTCCTTGATTTTGGCCTGGATTTCGCGGGCGAACTTGATGGCGTTGGTGTCGTCCGCCAAACTTTTGTTCAGCACGATCATGCGCAGTTTGACTTGGTCATCAATTTTGAAGTTATCCTGGTGGCCTTGATAATAGTCCACGACCTTGGTGGGGGAGATGATGACTTCGCGCTGGACGTTTTGAAGGCGCAATTGCGTGGCAATGTATTGCTCGCGGACCTGTTTGCGGAACTGCTCAAAAGTCATGCCCCTGGCCTGCAAGGTTTTTATGAGCGTCACCCGGTCGCCAAACTGGTCGTGGATGCGTTCCTGCACCATTTCATCAATCACGCTGTCGGGCAGCTTGTAGCCTTCGGTGTCGAAGCTGTGCAGAATGAGCTGGCGTTCGACGAGCTGGTCAAGGCTGTCGTTGAGCAGTTCGTTGAGCTTCTGCTGGAAAACCTCCGGTTGCGACGCGAACTGCTGCCGCAGGGCATTCGCGGCGTCGCGGGCGGAATCCTCCACCTCGGCGTAAGTGATGGCGCGGTCGTTGACCACGGCTTTGATGCCGTCGGCCATCTCGGCTCGCGACCCCGCCGGCACGCAGAGCGTCACGGCCAGCACCGGAATGAAGCGCAAAAATTTCATTTGACTCTCCCGCATGGTAACAACCACTTTCGCGCGGTCAAGCGCCGCTCACAGTTTTGGGCGCGACAGCCACCACATCACCGCCGCCACCGCCAGGCCGAACAGCAGCGCCACCGCGATCGTCCACCGCATGATAAACTGTTGCTTGCGGTGATAATTTCTTCCGCCCTGGCCAGGCAGCAGGTAAAACCGCTCGCGCGGCTTGTCTTTTTTGCGGAAGAACACGCCCCAGTTTTACCACACCGAACATCCGGCCACAAGCCAGGTGCTGGCCACGGTCTTCAAATCGCAATTCCTAATCGTGATCTTAATCAACCCTGCTACTGCGATTACGATCACGATTAAAATTATGACCCCGCTTGCCGCCGCCCCGACCTTTCCGTTAACGTCAGACCATGCAACTTGAAGATCATCTCGGCGACATCCTCCGCAAAGCTCGCGCCATGAGCGGCGTCTCTGCGGCGGCAGCGGCGGCGGCGGCGGGAATTTCTGAGGCCGAACTTTCCGCGCTGGAGCAAGCCGGCCAAGGCGCTCAAAAAATAAATTTCACCGCGCTCGCGCCGTTGCTCGGCTTGAACGCCGCGAAACTGGCCGGCATCGCCGACGGCTGGCTGCCGACGCCGAAAGATTTGGCCGCATGGCGCGAGCTGCGCGTGTTCACCACGGCAGGCGACGGACTAACCGTGAATTGTTATCTCGTCTGGGACGAAGTCACGCGCGCCGCCGCGCTCTTCGACACCGGCCTCGATGCGCAACCAATTCTCGACTGTCTTGCCGCCGAGCAGCTTCAGCTTAAACATATTTTCATCACGCATTCGCATTGGGATCACGTCGAGGCGCTGCCGCAAATCCGCGCGGCTTGGCCCAAAGCGCGTCTGCATTCCGGCTCCCAAAATGCGCCCGTGGATCAGCGCAACAAAAATTCCGAAATCATCCACCTCGGCGGCTTGCGCGTGACCCACCGCGAAACGCCCGGCCACGCCGCAGACGGTGTGACCTACCTCGTTGGCAACTGGGAGGAGGATGCGCCACACGCCGCCATCGTCGGCGACACGCTCTTCGCCGGTTCGATGGGCAACGGGAATGGCGCCTGGGATTTGGCGCGGCAGAAAATCCGCGAACAGATTTTAACCTTGCCGCCGGCAACTTTGCTCTGCCCCGGCCACGGCCCGCTCACGACGGTCGCGGAGGAAAAGGCGCACAATCCGTTCTTCTAATCGCCCGGCTTGAAAACCGCCGTGGCTGCGCTCGAAATTTTCCGGTTGACATACATATCACGGCTATGTATAGTGTCCCTATGATTCGCAAAGAACTCGTTGCCGCCTCGGCGGAACCGCTGGTTTTGGCGTTGCTCGCCCAGGGTGAAAGCTACGGCTACGCCATCATCCAAGAGGTCAAAGCCCGCTCCGACGGCAAACTGCAATGGACGGACGGGATGCTCTACCCGGTGCTGCACCGGATGGAACACCGGGGCTTGATCAAGTCGCGCTGGGGCGAAAGCGAGACCGGGCGGAAGCGCAAATACTACTCGCTCAAAAAAGACGGAAAGACGGCGATGGTCAAACACCACGAACAATGGTCGCTGGTGCATTCGGTTTTGGCCGGCTTGAAAAAGGAACAGTATGTTTGATCTAGAACAAGCCATCGCCGACTGGCGGCGGCAGATGCTGGCTGCTGGAATTAAAACGCCCGTGCCGCTGGAGGAATTGGAAATTCATTTGCGCGAGGAAATCGAGCGGCAGATGAAAGCGGGGTTGAGCGGGCAAAAGGCCTTTGAAATTTCCACCCGGCGAATCGGTTCGCCTGAAATCCTCAAGTGTGAATTCAAAAAAGCAGAAAGGACATCTATGAAAAAGATTGGAATCTTTGCCGTGGCCATTGGCGCAGTCATCATTCTGCGGATTTTAACGGAGCATCCTGACGCAGCGCACCTGCGGAAAAACGAGCAGGTGGAATGGTTGATCGCCGGCGGCGCAATTGTCTTCTTCGGTTTGAGCAACGCATTTTTTTATTTTGAATCGAACGACAGCCGGAATGTTAGACGGTGGAAAATCATCGGAATCTTCTATTCCGCGTTTGCCGTCTGGCTTACGACGCTGCCGATTTTATTGTTTCTCACCGTGCCGAAATTCAGCGCTGCGGTTGGCGTGATCGAACGAGTTTTTGTGTTTGCCGCCCTGGCCGTGAGTGTGCTTTCCGTTCTAGGCTGGAAAAAATGTCGGGAGATTCTCCCCGTCGTCCCCAACCGGCGAACCAGAACGATGGTGGGAATCGCCGGGTGCCTTTTGGGGATTCTTTTAATAGCCCTATGCTTTTTCATGACGCCGTTACCTTTTTCCATTGGCATAATTTTGGGCTCGTGGACTTTGGCCATGGCATCAGTCTTGGGCGGCGCGGGCTACGGATTGGAAAAAGCCGCTCAAGAGCGCACCCTTATTGATTCGTAAAAAATGTTCAACCTCGAACAATCCATCGCGGAATGGCAACAGCAAATGCTTGCCGCCGGAATCAAGACGCCCGTGCCACTGGAAGAATTGGAAATTCATCTGCGCGAGGAAATTGAGCGACAGATGAAAACCGGATTGAACCCACAAGCCGCCTTCACTTCTGCCGTGCAGAAACTCGGACCGGCGCACACGGTCCACAATGAATTTATGAAAGCTGACCAAACCCAGGACGTTCGCAAGTGGAGGCTGACGGAAATCGGCTTGCTGCTGCTCACGATTCTGTTGCCGTTGGTCATGGGCGGCGTCCTGCTCCAAAGGGCGAGTTTTATTGACATGACTGCCGCCGAGGAACTGTCCAGCCTGGCGGCGCTGGCCGCGTTTTCCTTGCTCGCCTGGTCCGGAAGATTGAGCTGCGGAATCTTCCCGGTCATTGCCAACCGGCGAATCCGCGACGCCATCGGTGCCTTGGGCGGTCTGCTGCTGGCGCTGTGGTGGATTATCTTTTTGCGCCGGCTCGTGCCGCAACACGATTTCACCATGAGCCAATTTGTGGTGGCATTCGTCTGGGCGTTTCTTTCGCCGGCCGGAGTCTGGATCGGTTTGTTTTGGGGCATCGAAGCCGCTGCTCGGAAAAAATCCGCGTCGGCGGGTGTTTAAATCGAAAGGATACCATGTTCAACCTCGAACTAGCCATTGCAGATTGGCGGCAGAAAATGCTCGCTGCGGGCATCCAAACGCCCGTGCCGCTGGAGGAATTGGAGATTCACCTGCGCGAGGACATTGAGCGACGGACAAAATCCGGATCGGATGAACAAACGGCTTTTGCCGCGGCGGTTCAACAAATCGGTTCGGGATGCACGCTCCGGAATGAATTCCGGAAAACTGAACCAGCCCGGGGAAGCCGGCACCAATATTTATTCCTGGAAATCTGGTTTGCGGCGAGCACGCTCGTGATTCCGCTGGTGGGAGTCAGCCAGGCTTTTTTCATGAAGGACGGTCCTTTCTCAGACATGACGTTTGGGCAGCGAACCGCGAGTCTGGCCGCCGCCTTCACTTTTTCCCTGCTTGCCTGGAGCCTGCGCCTCGGATTTGAACGATTTCCCCGCCTCCGCACCCGCCAAATGCGCGATGCCATTCTTTTCCCGGTGCTGCTCGTGATGATCGGCGGCATCCTCATTTTGCCGCGCTGCAACTTTACCGAAGCCAAGATGGGCGTGGTTTCCCTTTTTTGGGTGTTGCCTCCCTTGGGAATCCTGATTGGCTGGAGTTGGGGGTTTGTTGCCACCGCGCGAAAAGAAGCCACGATTGCGGGTTCATCCGCCAGCCGGCGTTGAACGCGCGGCCAGAAAATTTTTCAACTCTTCCGCCGCCTTGCCGCCGAAACCGGGCACGGCGGCGATTTGCTCCAGCGTTGCGGTTTTGAGCCGCTGCACCGAGCCGAATTTTTTCAGCAGCGCCGCCTTGCGCCGCTCGCCGATGCCGGGAAATTCGTCCAGCACGCTCTCGGAAATTTTCTTGAGCCGGAGCTGCGCGTTGTAGCTGTTCGCCACGCGGTGGCATTCGTCGCGCAACCGCTGCAACAATTTCACCGCCGGATGATCGAGGCCGAGGCGCAGCGGCAGACTTTTTTCCGGCAGATAAATTTCCTCAAACTCCTTCGCCAGGCCGATGACAGGAGTTTTTTCAAGTCCGAGTTTTTTCAACTCCGCGCAGGCCATGCCAAGCTGCCCTTTGCCGCCATCAACCAAAATCAAATCCGGCATCGGCTTGGCTTCGCGCTTCAGCCGTGAATATCGTCGGTGCACCACTTCCGCCATGCTGGCGAAATCATCTTGTCCAATGACCGTTTTGATTTTGAACCGGCGATAATTCGCCCGGTCCGGCCGGCCGTTTTTGAAACTCACCAATGACGCGACGGCGAACGTGCCGCTGATGTTGGAAATGTCAAAGCCTTCAATCCGCACCGGTGCCGCGGACAAATCCAGCACCTTCGCCAGTTCAACCAAATCGTTTGCCGGATTGATGGCCAGCGGTAAATTGTAAGGCACGCGCGCAAATTTCTCCGTGCGTTTCCAGGTGTCCTGCAAGTCGCGCAGAAGATCGCGCAGGTCGGCCGCCTTCTCGAATTCATGCGCGGCGGCGGCTTTTTTCATTTCCGCTTCGAGCTGGCCCTGCATTTCGCGGCACTGGCCTTCGAGGAAATTACACGCGGCGTTGACTTGTTCCAGATATTGCTCGCGCGTGACGTTGCCGACGCACGGCGCGGTGCAATATTTCAAATGCGCATAAAGGCAATGCTTGTAATCCGCCGCGCCCGGCGTGAACACGCGGCAGCCGCGCAAATTAAACTGCTTGCGCGCCAGGGCCACGGCATTGCGCAGCGCGGTGGAATTTACAAACGGCCCGAAGTAGCGTGCGCCGTCATCTTTTTTCAGCCGCGTGAAAATGAAATTCGGAATCGGGTCGTTCAAGTTGACCTTGAGCATGAGGTAGCGTTTGTCGTCGCGCAGGCTGACGTTGAAGCGCGGCTTGAAATCCTTGATGAGCTTGCTTTCGAGCAGCAGCGCTTCGGGTTCGCTGCGGACAACGTGGACGTCAAAATCGCAAATCGCCTCGACGAGCGCATTGAATTTCAAATCCCAGCCCAGCCGCCGGCTGGCTTGGAAATACTGGTTCACGCGCTTCCGCAGATCACGCGCCTTGCCGACGTAGATGACCGTGCCGAAGCGGTCCTTGTGCAGATACACGCCGGGCTTGTGCGGGACGGTCCCCAATTTTTTCCGAATATGTTCCGAGACAGACATGGCTTAAAAGTTTCACGCAAAGGCGCAAAGGCGCAAAGGAATTTTCACCGGTTAAAAAGCTTGCCTTGAAATTTGAACCGGCGTATTCAAGGGAAACTTTGCGAAAGGCAACTGATGGCTGAAAATCAAACGCAAATGCCACCGCCCATTGAGCCGCCGCCACCCGCCACGCCGGCAAGCTCGCCGCCCCCGCCGCCGCCCAGCCCCGAAAACCAGGCGCGCATGTGGAACAGGCTTTGCCATTTGAGCGCGCTGGCGGGTTTCGTCATTCCATCGTTCGGCAATATTCTTGGACCGCTAATCGTTTGGCAGCTCAAGAAAAACGAGTTTCCATCCGTGGACATTCACGGTAAGGCGGCGTTGAATTTTCAAATCACCGTGCCGCTCGCCGTGCTTGTGGGCGGCGCCGCTGCCGTGGTGTTGTCGTTTTTCTGCGTCGGCTATCTGCTGTTTCCGGTGGTGATGCTGATCGCTCTCGCGGGACTGGTTTTCGCCATCATCGCCGGCATCAAGGCCAACAACGGCGCGGATTACAAATATCCTTACAGCTTCGAATTTGTTAAGTGAGCGCGGCGCGGCGAAAAATCATTCCGCTTTCCGCTTTCCGCTTTCCGCTTTGCCCGCCGCCAAGTGCCGGTGGACGAAGAAATAATACAGTCCGCCCAGCACGATCATCGCCAAGCCGAGCCAGACGACAATGCGCTGCAAATCGCCGTGCATCAGCTTTTCGTCCTGACCGGCCTTGATGCCGACATAGCAAAGCACCGCGCACCAAATCGCTGAGCCAATCAGCGTGAAGCTGGCGAACGTCAGGTAATTCATCCGCGCGATGCCGGCGGGAATACCGACCAGTTGCCGCGCGCCCGGCAGCAGCCGCGCCACGAACACGCCCGCCGCGCCGTAATGCGACATCCAGTTTTCACTTTTCCGAATTTTTTCCGGCGTGATCAAAATAAAACGGCCATAGCGTTCCAGCAGCGGCCGCCCGGCCAGCCGCGCCAGCCAATAAACCATCGTCGCGCCGAGCCACGAGCCAAGCGCGCCCGCGAGCACGATGCCCGGCAGGCCGATGGAGATTTTGCCGGTGTGCGACCAACTCGCCGCGAGCGGGATGATGCTTTCGCTCGGCAACGGCAGCACAGAGCTTTCGCACGTCATCAGCAGGCCGACAACCCAATAGCCGCCGGTTTCGAGCGCGGTTTGATACCAATCGAGCAAGGGCTGAAAAAGGTGTTTCAACATCGCGCGGGTTTATACCGGAAAATTAAAATTGAGCAATCACTTTGGCCCCGGATCGCAAAATAGGTGATGATATTGGGATGGTTGAACTCCCGGCGGGAACCGGGATTTTTCAAGACCGTAGAACTGGCATCGTTGTAGCATCGGCAACGCCAACGCATCAAGCTCCGTCAGCAGCGACATCGTCTGGCTTGCAGGCGGAATGTGCCGCCTCGATGGGGTGGAATTCATTTTGGTTTGGGGTTCTGTGGGCGGCGCTGCCATGTCCCAATCCTCCGGTTCCCTTTGAAGGTTGGCCGGCGACCTTTGAAGGATACGCTTGGAACCATTCGGTTTTGGGAAACGGTTTTTGGCGCGTGGCCGAAAACGGCAACCGGGACGGGCGCGCTCCCCATTCCAAGCTCGTAGGCGGCGACGTGAGGAGTCTCTGACTAAAAATCTGCAATTCGCAATCGCCAATCCGAAATTAAAATGAGCCTCGTCACCTCGTCTTGTATCTGAATTGCCATCTAACCTTGTTTGTCCGTAAAGGCATGGGAAGATGGGACTGTCCTGCCGCCTGTAGGCGGCAGGACAGTGGCGCGAATTATGCGGGCGCGTCCCGCTGGGAATGCCGTGTTTTGGGCCGAGGCTGGCCAAGAGTTCCGGCTGGCCTGTGAATCGCGTCTGGTGGATTGCCTCGGCCTAGAATCGTTCATGGAAAATTGGCCACAGGCGCGCGAACGCTACGAGATGAATCGGAGTCTGGCGAAGGTTTCTTTTGAGGAAGCCAAGCAGGCTTTGAAAACGATTGTGGGCTTGCTTGACCAGCAAGATATTTTTCCGCTGGATTACCCGGTTGACCTGCTCTTCTGATTTATTACAGGTCGTATCCTGAAGTGTCAAATAGGTCATGGCGAAAACGGCATCCAAGTATTTCCAATTTTGCCTTCAATTCGGACTGGCATACCTTCGATGGTTGTGCGGAGTTTGCAAGCGCATTTATCAACTCGCCATCCACCGAAGCGAATAAGGAATTGCCCCAACGAATTGCCGCTTTCTGTGATGAGTGTTCACGGTTATATTATCTCGATGCACAAACTTAATCGAAAACCTACCCGGTGGCATAGACGGAGCTTTAAGTTACTGGATGAAGTTTGCCATCCGCTTTTGCTCCTAGGTCTGATTTGGTTATTTGCGGCACCGTCGGCGGCGGTGGCTGCCTCCACGATTTTCGGCGGCGGCCCGTTTTACACCGGCGGCACGGCCACGATGAACACGTTGCGCGCATCTGGCTACACGACGGTGATGCTTTGGACGATTCATGTGGATTCGACTTCAGGTAACTTGATCTATAACGATCAGTTGGTGGTATCCAACGGAGTTTACGTCGGCAATTCCTCGTGGCCCGCGCAACTGGCCACTTTGAAAACTGCGCCGACGACGGTGAATCGAATTGAGTGGTCGGTCGGCTCCGCGCCGAGCGGTGGAAATGATTTTGCCAACCTGCTGACATTGATGAACGCCTACGGCACGAACACCGACAGCATTTTGTATAAAAATTTTCTCGCGTTGAAAAATGCCACGGGCGCCGATGCGGTTGATTACGACGACGAAACCCAATACGACGTGACCACGTCGGTGAAATTTGGCCTGATGCTTTCTTCCATCGGCTACAAAGTGACGCTGTGCCCTTATACGAATCCCAGTTTCTGGCAGAGCGTCTATAATCAACTCGGCAGCAATCTCGTGGATCGCGTGTATCTCCAATGTTATGCCGGCGGCGCGGGAAACAATCCCGGCACTTGGAACGGTTATTTTAGCGGATTGAAAGTGATGCCCGGCATGTGGGGTGTCGCCTCCGATCCGTCCGGCAGCACAGCCAGCCAGGTCGAGACGCAAATGACCGCCTGGCGTGCTGCGTATGGTATTCCCGGCGGTTTCATGTGGCTGTATGACAACATCGCGGCCAACACCAGCGGCGGCACGCCGGCCGATTATGCGCTGGCCATCAATCGCGCGGTGGACCCGCTGGTGATTACGCCGACGACGGGTTTTTCCGGCGTCACCGCCTTCAACTTGCGTTCGCTGCCGATGCGCACTCCGTTCACGCTCTCCAACGCCAGCGCCAGCGCGATTTCGTGGAGCGTGATCAACACCTCAAGCTGGCTGACCGTTTCCACCACGCTCGGCACGAATGCCGCCGGCGTTGCCACGAATGTCAGCGTCAGTTTGAATCCGGCGATTGCGACCAATCTGGCGTTGGGCAATTATTCCGCCAGCATTGTTTTCAGCAACAAGACGACGGCCGTTCCCATCCCGCGCACTTTCACGCTGAACACCGCCGTCGCGAACTGGCCCGTCGCTTTGAGTGGATTTAACGCGGCCTTGCTGGCGAGCAACAATGCCACTGCGGGAAGTCCCGGCGCGACGGCGTTCGACCTCCCTAATAATTATTGTTTCTACCAACAGGGTTTGAGCGGCAGCACGCGCGGCCTGCCATTGAACGGTGTTTTTTCCAGCTTGGCCGACAGCAGCACGGCGTTTCAATTAGGTCCATACGGCGCCGCGGACGCATTGATCCTGGGCGACACTTACGCAAAGTCCGGCACGCTGACATTGCCCAATCAAGATGCGTTGAATTCGCTGACGATCCTCGCCGCTTCCGCCAATGGTGGCGGGCAAGGGACATTTGTTTTGAATTTCACCAACGGCACCAGGAGCCAGGCGTTCGCGTTCAATTGTCAGGACTGGTTTTATGTGGTCACGAACGTCGCCATCCAAGGCTTCGGGCGGCTCCAGCTTGGCACCAGCCTGACCATCGAGGACAACGGCAGTTCCAATCCCAATCTGTATCAGACGACGGTGAATCTGGCCGCGCTCGGTCTGGCTCAGCCGATTGCTTCCATCACATTTTCCAATCGTGCGGGTGCCGGTGGGACGGAAAGCACGGCCATCTTTGCCGTCAGCGGAATGCCCACCAGCATTCCGGTGCAAACGCCCACGGGTTTAACCGCGATTCCCGGAACCAATGCTACCGTGCGCTTGGTTTGGAATGCTTCCGCCGGCGCGACGAATTACAACCTCAAACAATCTTCCGTCAGCGGCAGCGGCTATATCACGGTCGCCAGTGTGCCCGGCACAAATTGCACGGTCAGCAATTTGGCCAACGGCTCAGTTTATTACTTCGTCGTTTCCGCAGTCGGCGTTGCCAATGAAAGCCCCAACACCACCCAGGTGAGCGCAATGCCTGGTTCGTATTTGGGCTGGGCGTTCGCCGCGAATCCGCTGGCTTACTGGCCGTTGAACGAAACTTCCGGCACGATTGCGAATGAACTCGTCCAAGGCAGCAATGGCGTTTATGCCAGCGGCTGCACGCTCACCACTGGCGGGGCGGTGGGCGCGGGATTTTTCAATCCGCATCGCATCGTCACTTTCAACGGCTCCTCCGGCTACACGCAGATTCCCCGGTTGATCGGCAACACCAATTTCTCCATCGTCTTCTGGGTGCGGACGACTGCCAGCGGCGGCACGCCTAACTGGTATAACGGCGAAGGTTTGGTGGACGGCGAAGTGAGCGGCACCACCGGCGATTTCGGCGTGGCGCTCGTGGGCACCAAAGTTGGATTCGGCGTCGGCAATCCCGACACCACGCTGCCGTCCGTCAAAAACATCAGCGACAATGTCTGGCATCAAGTCGCGGTCACCCGCGACGCCGGCAGCGGCGCGATGACGATCTGCATTGATGGCAAATTTGACACCAGCACGACCGGCCCGACCGGCGTGCGCACCAACCCACCGGCTTTGCGCATCGGCAGCATCCAGACCGGCACCGGCTTTTTCAGCGGCAGCATTTCGGACGTGACCCTGTATCAGCAGGTTCTGAGCACGAATCAGATCGCCACGCTTTACAGCGCGGCCACCGGCATCTTTTACAACGTGACGCTGACCAATGCAGTCAGCGGGGCAAACCTCGTTTTAAGCTGGCCCGGCAATGGCAAACTGCTCGAAGCAACCAATCTCGCCGGCCCGTGGAGCACCAATGTTTCCGCCTCGCCCGCCACGGTGACGCCCAACCAGCCGCAAAAATTCTACCGCATCCGCACGCAATAGAGTGCGGGGTTGCGTTTGCATGCCTTGTTATTTTGCTCGTCAACGTGAGCCTTCTTCGACAAGCAAACAACAGAGTTGTTATAAATGGGGGTTTGCCAAACGCAAAAATTGTGTCGGTAAGCTAACTTCCGGTCATTGGCGGTTTCGATTCAGAATGATCCAATAAAAGCACGGCAATAAAGACCCGTTCAGTTTCATTACATTGTCAGTAATTTAAGGCGGGCGGTTAACTGCTATGTTATCCGGTGCGTTCCGCAAACCTGATTTTCAAGCTGGCGCTCGTTTGGATTACCAATTCCTCGATCAAACTCCAGCCACTCATCGGCGAACAGGGGACGAACTACGGCGCCGCCAGTTTCGCCACCAACACGGATCGGCAAACCGGCCTGCCGTTGCTCAACCAGACTTTTAGCCGCTATCAAGTCGGCGGCACGGACCTCGGCTGTTCGTTTGAGCATGACGGCCGGGTCAATTTCCTGTTCGGCGACACGATGGCGTGGCGCACCAGCACCAACCCGTTGACCGGCCTGATCCTGAACTTTTTCACCAACAGCTGCGGTCCGAATGTTGCGCTGACCATCGTGCCGGCCAATGTGGATATGGGTCCGTTCAACGTCCCCGCCGCCGGAGGCAGCAACAACGGCAATTTTTACATCGTCTGCAAGACCGGCCACACCACCGCCACGGGAAACACGAACGATTATTCACTGCTCGTGCGTTTCGACGAGACGAACCAGACGTTTGCACCCGGCCGCACGATATCTTCGCTGACCAACGGCGGGCATTTTATTGACGGCCCTCGGTCATTCGGGCACGAATCTCCTCATGTTCAGACTGGGAAATTATCGCGCCAGCGCCGGCTATCTGGCGACCGTTCCGGCGGCAAATTGGGAGAGCGGGGCGGGCACGTTCACAAGTTGAGCGTTATACGCTTTACCAACGGTTAGGCTAATGCAATGCTTAAGCTCTTTTAAACACTGGTTTGCGCCAATGAATTGCATGAATTTTGCCGGGCAGTCAGTCAGCGAATGCCGGACTCCGAACCGGGCACTGCGGGCGACCGTTGTGCTGATGAACACGTTCCGATTGGGATTTGTGTTAGGTTTTTTTTTGCCAAGCCCCATGTTTGCTGTCACCAATATGACGCCGGTCGCGGTCACTGGTTTTAATCGCGATCTGGTGATTGAGAAGACCGCCGCTGGTCCGTCTTACAGCAGTTACGCCGTGGAATTTAATCCGGGCGAAGGCACGGCGTTTTATCAAAGTGGCTTGCCCGGCAAATCCTACGGCTTGCCCGCGTCGGGCTCATTTACCAGCGCGTTCGGTGATGGCACGGTTTTTCAGTTTCAGCCTTATACCGGCAGCAATGCCTTGGTGTTGAGCAGTGCAACCGGCCTGACTTCCGGCACCCTGACATTGCTGGCACCGAACACCTTCAGCCGCATTGCCGTCCTCGCCAACTCCGGAGCCGCCGCCTCGACGAGCACCGGCACTTTGACGCTGCACTTCACCGACGGCAGTTCGTATGTCACCAACTACAACGCGCAAGACTGGTTTTTCAATCCGGGCTTCGCGTTGCAGGGAGTGGACCGCATCAACATCAGCAGCGGTGCCACCAGCGGCGGTCCCAACGGCGATCCGCGTTTTTATCAAACCACGATTAATCTGGCGGCGGCGCTGGGCGCGACGAACAAGCCGCTGGCCAGCCTTACTTTTGGCAAAGCTTCCTCGGCCAACGCCACCGCCATTTACGCCGTGAGCGGACTGCCAACCTCGGCAATTGCCCTCGCCGCTGTGACCAATCTGCCCGCGACCAACATTCAAGCACGCGCGGCCACGCTTGGTGGCCAAGTCACGGCCACGGGCGGAGAAACTCCCGCCATCACCATTTATTATGGGACGGCGGATGGCGGCACCAATGCCTCCGCCTGGGCGCAAAATATCGCCCTGGGCTTTCAGGTCGGTAGTTTTACCCAAACCGTTTCCGGGCTGACTCCCAACACGGTTTATTATTTTACCAGCCGGGCGGTCAACAGTGCCGGCACCAATTGGGCCAGGCCGACGGCCGCTTTTCAGACGCCGTCGTTGACGGCGGCGGTGGTGACGAACGCGCCGGCCAGCAATATCCAGGCAAATTTCGCGACGCTCAATGGCCAGATTATTTTGACCGGCGGCGAGACGCCAACCGTGACGATGTTTTACGGCACCGCAAATGGCGGGACAAATTCCAGCGCCTGGGCGCACAGCATTTCGTTGGGACAGCAGGCCGGCGCTTTCGCGGAAACCGTCACCGGACTTTCACCCAACACATCCTATTTCTTCACGGCTGCGGCAACGAATTCCGCTGGTCTCGCCTGGGCTGCGCCATCGCAAATTTTCACCACGCAGGCGACAAATTCGCCGTCGTCCTTCGTTGCCGTGCTGACCCAGCACAATGACGGTGGCCGCACCGGCATGAATTTGAACGAGAGTTTTCTCAACGTCACCAATGTCAACACCAACCAGTTCGGCCTGATCTTCAGCCGCAATGTGGACGATCAGATTTACGCCCAGCCGCTGGTGATGACGAACGTGAATATTTTGGGCCGGGGCACGCACAACCTCGTCATCGTCGCGACCGTCAACGACAGCGTTTACGCGTTTGACGCGGACAATGCCTTGGTGGCGACGCCGTATTGGACCACCAGTTTTATTAATCCGCCAAACATCGTGGCCCCGGCCAACACGGACATGAGCGCGATTGGCGCGTGTGGCGGGAATTACCAGGATTTTAGCGGGAACATTGGCATCGTCGGCACGCCGGTCATCGATCCGGTGGCCGGCACGATTTATCTGGTGGCACGCACGAAAGAAAACGGCACCAGTTTTGTGCAGCGGCTGCACGCGCTGGACGTGTCCAGCGGCGCCGAACGGCCCAACAGTCCGGTGATCATCACCGCAACCTATCCGGGCACGGGGGACGGCAATGTTGGCGGCGTCATCACCTTTGATCCGATTCGCCAAAATCAGCGGCCGGGTTTGGTGCTGGCGAACGGCACGGTTTACATTAGTTGGTCCTCGCACTGCGACAACGGTCCGTATCACGGCTGGGTCATTGGTTACGATCAAACCACTTTGCAACGCGTCGCCGTTTTCAATGATACGCCCAATGGCTCCGACGGCGGCATTTGGATGAGCGGCCAGGCTCCGGCGTTTGACGCGAGCGGAAATCTTTATCTGGTGGTCGGCAACGGCACGGTGGACACGAACGGCGGCCCCAATCGCGGCGAGAGTTTCCTCAAGCTCGCCCGCAGCGGCACCAATTTGACCGTCGCGAGCTGGTTCACGCCTTACAACTGGCAGACGTTGGAGAATGGCGACATTGACCTCGGTTGCGGCGGGTTGCTGCTGATTCCCGGCACCACGCTCGCTTTCTCCGGCGGCAAAGAAGGCATGGTCTATTTGGTAAACCGCGACAGCATGGGCGGCTTGACTAGTTCCACGACTACCAACAATAACGTCCTTCAGAGTTTCCCGGTGACGACGGATGAAGTCCACGGCGGTGCGGTTTGGTGGGACGGACCGGGAGTTTCGTATGGCTACCTTTGGCCGTCCTCGGTGTATTTGCAACAATACGTTTTCAACCGAGGCGCCGGCAAATTCACGCTGCCCGCTTTCGCCCAAAGCCCGACGGCGGCTCCCACCGGGCAGCCCGGCGGCATTCTGGCGCTTTCAGCCAATGGCACCAATGCCGGCAGCGCCATCATTTGGGCCGTGCATCAGGTCGGCGGTGATGCCAACCAGCAGGTGTTGCCCGGAATTCTGCATGCCTACAACGCCCAGAATGTGGGAACCGAGCTTTGGAATTCAGAGCAAATCAGCTCGCGGGACACCGTCGGCAAGTTTGCCAAGTTTGCCGCGCCCACCGTGGCGAACGGAAAAGTTTACATGGCCACCTTTGCCAACCGGTTGAATGTTTACGGGCTGCAGCCGCCGCCGCCGGTGAGCATCACGGTGTCCGGCGGCAACCTTGCCATCACTTGGCCGACCAACACGCCGGCCAGCTACACTCTGCAATCCACCACTAACTTGGTGATCGGAACTTGGGTTGCCGTCACCAATAGTGTCGCCGCAACCAACGGCGTTTACCAAGTCACGGTGCCGGCGACGCGGCCGACTAGTTTCTATCGCTTGAAATTATGACGGCGTCGGTGGCGCCAGTCCGGGGCGATCAAAGCCGCGGTGAATTTTGTCATGGTTGTGGCCGTGGACAAAGGCGGCAGAACCCACTAGCTTTCAACCGTCCGGCTTTTCCCGCCGATAAATGTAATCGTCGGAGTTTTTAAAAGTCGGACGGCAAAAAAATGTGCGCCAAATTTTTCATCTGGATTTTTTTTCTCGCGTTCACTTGGCTGGCGCAGGCGGCTGATTTGCCGGCCACCAACGCGCCCGTTTCAACGCTCCACCGCACCGAGCAAATCCGCGCGGAATGTCTGCAAGGCCGGCGGCTCATTTGCGGGAAAATTCTCAAGGTGTTGCCGGGCGGCCTGGTGGTGGACAGCGGCTTTACCGATTTGTTGCGGCCACCGCTGAACCGTTCGTGGCTCATTGCCGGCAGTGTGACCGCGCATCGGGACGCCGGCATGGTCGAAAATCACGAGCCCGATTCGGTTTGCGTCGGCGTGGTTTTTCTCACCGACCTTCCGAAGTTGCGCGGGGGCAAACCGAAACTTTACGATTATGTGGTGCTGCTGGGCTATCCGGCCGGCCAACACACCTATAACTCGGTGGGAACCGTCCAAAAGACCGTCCGCCATTTTTCCGCCAATCTGCTCAAAGCCGTTGACTTGAATTTAAAAGCTCTGGAAAGCCAGCCCGCCGCCGCCATGGACGGAGCAAAATGACGTCCGCGCCGCGCTTTCACCAACGACTTTTTCGCGGCCAAACGGTGGCCTTGGCCGCGCGGTTATTTTTGGCGCTTCAGTTTTGGCAGCCCGCCTCGGCGGGACTTGCCGCAACTTACGTCTTGAGTTCCCGGCCGGAAGCAAAGGCCTATTTATCCATGCCGCCACGCGCCGACGGGGCTTTGCCGCCGCGGCTCTCGCAAACCGGCGCGTTCAAGGACGTGGCCCGGCTGACGCCGAGCGATAGTTTGATTCCTTACGATCTCATCGTTTCATTTTGGTCCGACGGCGCGGAAAAATCGCGCTGGCTGTCCGTGCCGGAAAATCAAAAAATAAAATTCGCGCCGGCCGGCGAATGGGTTTTTCCCAAAGGCACGGTGTTCGTGAAACATTTTGAACTGGCAACCGATGAAACCCATCCCGAAGTCAGGCACCGCCTCGAAACGCGGCTGCTGGTGTGCGATGACCGCGGCGGGGTTTACGGCGTCGCTTACAAATGGCGCGCCGACAACCGCGATGCGGATCTGCTGGCCACGAATTTGACCGAGTCCATTTTAATCAAAACCGTGACCGGCGTGCGGACGCAAATGTGGTATTATCCCAGCCGCCAGGATTGCCTCACCTGCCACACCGCCAATGCGGGTTATGTGCTGGGCGTCAAGACGCGGCAGTTGAATCATGAATTCACTTTTCCTTCCGGTGTCGCCGACAACGAACTGCGTGCCTGGAACCACATCGGAATGTTCGCCACCAATCTGGCCGAAGCCGATTTGGAAAATCTGCCAAAGCTGGCTTCGCTCGACGACCCGGCGCGCAGTTTGGCGGACCGCGCGCGTTCCTATCTCGATGCCAACTGCGCACACTGCCATCGGCCCGAAGGCACGGTCGCCAATTTCGACGCGCGTTATGACACGCCGCTGGCGCAACAAAACTTGATCCAAGGCCGCGTGCTGATCAATGAGCGGATTGACGGGGCGCGGATCATTGCGCCGAACGACATTTGGCGTTCGCTGCTTTTTTTGCGGGCGAACACCGTCGAAGCTTTCAAGATGCCGCCACTCGCGCGGAACACGATTGACCGGCGCGGCATGAAGTTGTTGCAGGAATGGATTGACAGCCAGCCCGGCCCGCCGGTGTTGCCGCCGCCGGAAATTTCGCCACCCGGTGGAACCTTCGCCCAACCTGTCGTTGTCGTTTTAAAAAGCGAACCGGGCGCAACCATCCGTTACACCGTGGATGGAACCGTGCCCAGCGCGGAGGATTTGCTTTACGAAAAACCGATCTTGCTGGCCAGCCCAACCATCTTGCGCGCGAAGGCGTTCAAACCGGGCTTTACCAAAAGCATTACGACGCAGGAAATTTTCCTGATCGGCAGATGAAAATTATTTCGGGTCCGGCACGGCAACAATGCCCCACGGGCTGCCGGGCGACTTCACGCGTGCGATTTCCTTTTCCGTCGCGAGGTCAACCACGGAAACATCGTCCGACGGGCCGTTGGCGGAAAATAAATATTTTCCATCCGGCGAAAGGGTGATGCCCCACGGACGTTTGCCGACGGAGATGGTGTTCAACACTTCAAATGATTTCGCATCCACCACGACCACCGTGCCGCCGCGTCCGGTGCTGGCATAAATTTTTTTGCCGTCCGGGGAAACCAGCACGCACTGCGGACGCGAGCCTTTCGGCAGCGTGATGACTTTGGCGAGCGACTGGCTTGCCGTGTCAATCACGTTCAACTCGCCGACGGATTCCGAGGGGATGATCGCGCGCGAACCGTCAGGCAGAAACGCCACGCTGCGCGGACGCGGATGCACGACGACGTGGCCAATAATTTTGTAGGTGTGCGCGTCAATCGCAAATACATCGCCGGCGGTTTCGCAGGTGACGTAGAAAAATTTTCCGTCAGGACTCGCGCCCACGCCCTCCGGTTCGCGGCTCACGGGAATGAAGGTGACCACCTTGCCGGTCGCCGCGTCCAGAATGGTGGCGGCGCTGACATCCTCGTTGGCGATGTAAATCTTCGATCCGTCGGGGCTCAAGCAAAACTGTTCCGGATCGGAGCCCGCGGGGATTTTGCGCAGGAATTTTTTTTGCCCGGCAGCCACCAAGCCGATGCCGTCGGCGGCTTTGTCAGCCGGAGCTTTGTCGTCATCGTTGGCCTGATTTTTCAGGAGGATGGGATTGCCGTTGGCGTCAAGCTGCGGCGGCGGTTCCACGGGCGTGCCGCTCAAGGCGACATAAACCGTCTTGCCGTCCGGACTCGCGTGGATTCCGCGCGGGCGTTTGCCGACGGGAATAGTGGTGGTGACTTTGAAATCGCCGCTGCTGATGACGGTGAGGTCGCCGGATTTTTCGTTGGAGACAAAAACCTGATAGCCGCCCGGCTGGCTTTGGGCCGGAGCCGCCGCCAAGAGCATTACGCCGAAAATAAACGCGCCCGACAGCGCCCGTCGAAAATTTGGCTGCATGTTTCGCAGCTTAAATCAGCCGGGTGCAGAACACAATTCCAACGATGAACTATTGTCAGCCCATCTAATCCGTTGCTTTACTATTCAAAATATGGCAGCTTCGCCTTCAAGCGACGAAATTTCTGAATTCGACAAACGTGATTATTTCCGAAACGAATTTGCCAGCGGCTCCGATCTGTAAAGCCCGGCGCGGACGATCTTTCTTCAAGAAAAATGTCCCGGCGGCATAAGTGGTCTGGTGCCATGAAAACCATTTCATTCCTCAGAAAATCCGCACTGATCTCTGCTTTCGTCTGCGGGCTGGCGGCTCACGCGCAGACCAACTTTGTCTGGACCAATACCCTTGGCGGCAGTTGGTCAGCCCCGACCAACTGGAACGGCGGCATCGTCGCTGCCGGCAGCAATACCGCCAACTTCGGCACGCTGACCTTGAGTTCCGCACCCACGGTGACACTGGATGGCGCGCGGACCATCGGCAATCTGATTTTCGGCGATGCCGGCAACACCTATGGTTGGACATTCAGCACGGGCAGTGGTGGACCACTGACTTTGGCCGTGGGCAGTGGTTCGCCGACCATTACGGTGAACGGTCAGACAAACACTATCAGCTTGGTGCTTGCCGGAACGGCAGGCATGACCAAAACCGGCGCTGGCAATCTCATGCTCGCGGGCTTGAATACTTTTTCCGGCGTCACCACTGTCAATGCAGGCAACCTTATTTTATCTGCTAACAACGGCGGCAGCGGCACGCTTTCGAGCGGCACCTTGACCGTCAATCCGGGCGCGTCGGTCACGGCCACCGCCGTCAATGCCCTAGGCTACAGCGGCAGCGTGTGGGTAACTAATCTCAACCTCTTTGGCGGAACTTTCACCACCACGGCCAACGGTGATCAAGGCTGGGGGCTGACCGTCAATCTGATGGGCGGAACGCTTGCGACCTCGGGCACAGGCACGCACTTTGCCGTGGGCGGCGGCTGGGCGATCAACACGTTTGCCACCAATGTCACCTCGACCATCACGGGCACACTCAATACGCGCGACGGACAACCGAACAACCAGATTCCGTTCAACGTCGCTGCCGGCACGGCGTCTCCGGATCTGCTCGTCAGCGCCGTCATCAACAACAACCTGGGTGGCGTGGGCATCATCAAAACCGGCGCGGGCGTGCTGAGCCTGACCGGAGCAAACACTTTCAGCGGCGCGACGATCGTGAGCGGCGGCGTGCTGCAATTGTCCGGTAGCGGCGGGGCGACCGGCCCCATCGGCAATTCCGCCATCACCGTGTTGAACGGCGCGGAACTGGATTGCAACGTCAACGACGCGCTCGGCTACACCCTCGCCAACCCGCTGACCATTGCCGGCACGCTCAAGAAGATCAACAACCAGTCGGAAACGCTTTATCGCCCGATCATTCTGACCAATGGCACGATCACCTCAACCATCTCGGCCGAAGCGTATAATTTTTTCGGGAACTATATTTCAACCGCCGCCGGCACGACCAATCTGATCACCGGCTCCGGCCCGTTCGGTTTGCGCACGGCGTCCTGCTATTTCAGCAATGCGCCCAACAGCACGCTCACGATAGCGTGTGTGGTGGAAGAAAATGGTAACGGCAACAGCACAGCCCCTTTGACCAAACTCGGTTCCGGCACGTTGATTTTGACGGCCACCAACACTTATGCCGGAGCCACAACGGTCAGCGCCGGCAACTTGGAGGTTGATGGCTCGATAGGCAGCGGCATGGTCACGATCAGCGGCGGCAGTTTGGACGGCACCGGCACAATCAATGGCGCAACAACAATTCAGCCAGGAGCAATCATCATGGCTGGCACCTTCGCGAACATGGGCACGCTATCCATCAGCAATTCTCTGACATTAAGTTCAGGCAGCACCAATGCGATGCGCCTTAACAAAACCGGCGGAATAATTTCCGGCGATTTGCTTCAAGGAATGACTTCAGCAACTTACGCGGGCACGCTCGTTGTGAGCAATTTGACGAGTGACACCAATCGCCTCGCGACGGGAGACACGTTCACGCTATTTAGTTCAACCAGCTACAGCGGTAGCTTTGCCAGCTATAACCTTCCGCCGCTGGCCGCAGGTTTAAGCTGGGACAAATCGCAGTTACTCGTTAATGGCTCCATCCGCGTCATTTCTGGTGTGGCGGCACCGACCTTTAATCCGCCCGCTGGAACTTATGTCGGCGCGCAGTCGGTCACGATCAGCGCGGACGCGGGCTCAACAATTTTCTATACCACGGACGGCAGCAATCCGACGAACTCAGTTACGCGCTTTTCCGGAACCAGTCCGATCAGCGGCGTCATCATCCCGGCAGGCACAACCGAGACACTCAAAGCTTATGCCACCAATTCCAGCGCGCTCATCAGCCCGGTGGCCAGTGCAACCTATATCATTATTCCCGGCGCGATTTGGACCAACACGGCAGGCGGAACCTGGTCCGTTCCCGCCAACTGGAATGTTGGCGCAGTGGGCAACGGCAGCGGTGTCATCGCTGATTTCAGCACGTTGACGCTGCCGGTAAACACCACCGTCACTGTGAACGGTCCAGAGACTATCGGCAAGATGTTATTTAAAGACCAAGGCAACACTTATGGCTGGACGCTAAATGGCAGTGGGGTGCTGACGGTGGATGCCGGAACCAATATGCCGAGTCTTGTCATCAGCAATCAAAGCCTCAATCTCTCCGCGACAATCGCTGGCACCAATGGTCTGAGTGTTTCTGGCGCGGGTGCGTTGACATTGAGCAGCGTGAACAACAGCTTCACCGGCAATCTGATTTTGAACGGCGTTTCCGTGACCGCTCCGACGCTCGCGGCGTCGGGCAGCGCCACCTGCACTTTGGGGGCTAAAGTCGCGAGCAACTCTATCACGGTAAGCAGCAACGCGACGTTGAATTTTACCGTCAACAATGTCCTTGGCGGCGGCGGCATGAGCGCCGCCACGTTGCCGACGATGGTGATCAGCGGACTATTGTTCTCCTCGCGCTACAATGCGATTCCAAACATGATTCTCAACGGCGGCACGCTGAATCAAAGCGCAAGCGACAGCGGCAACTATCAAGGCTACCAATTCCTTGGCAGTGTCACGGTTGGCGGAACTTCAGCCTCTGCCGTTAGCACCGGCAACGGCAAAGCCAACCATTTGCTTGGCAGCGGCACCACGTTTAATGTCGCGCTCACCGGCGTGGGCGGTCCTGATCTCACGGTTTCAGCGCCATTGACGGACGCATCCGGCGATTACGGCAGCAGTCCGGGAGTGCTGGTCAAAACCGGATCGGGCCTCATGGCTTTGGATGCCAACAACACTTACACCGGCGCGACGATCATTAGTGGTGGCACGCTGCAATTAGGCACAACAAACGACAATACCGTGCTGACAGCGACGCTTGGCACTGGATTGGTCACCAATAATTCCTTCCTAAATTTTGGCAGCGGCAAAGGAGTTGTTGTTTCCAATATCATCAATGGCAGCGGCTCGTTGTTAGTGAGCGGCGGCACAAACATTCTTACAGCTACCGAGACTTACTCCGGCAACACGACCATCAACGGCGGCGTGCTCCAACTTATCGGCGCCGGTTCGCTAGCCGCGACTCCGCATATAACCGTGAATCATGGTGCGACATTCGACGTATCCCAGTTGGGAAGTTCGTTTGTTGTTGGCGCGGGCCAGATTTTGGGCGGCAATGGATTAATTTTGGGCAACGTAATCGTGAATGGGATGCTGCTTACCGGTGCAACTAACATGATTAGCGGCAATCTTACTTACACCGCCGGCGCGGCTGCAAATTTTAATCTCAACACCAACGGCATCGGCGGCGGCAACGACCAGGTTGCCTTGATTGGCGCGGGCAACATTTTGACTTGCGGCGGCATCAATGTCGGCATTCTTCTAACTGGTGCAAGCCTGGACCAGACGAATGATTATGTGCTTTTCAAACTAACCGGAGGCGGCAGTGTTTCGGGAAGTTTCAATCCCGTGCCGGTCTGGCTGGGGGCAGTGCCGGCGAATGCGGGTTCTTACTCCATCGTCAGCCTGGCCAATGAGGTTGTCCTCCACAACAATTCACTTGGAGCGACGAATCTTCCGGCGGTGACGAATCTCCCAGCTTCCAACATCTTGCCCACTTCCGCTAACTTGAATGGTCAATTGCTTTCCGCTGGCGGCCAGTTTCCAGCGGTGACGATTTACTATGGAACCAGCAATGGCGGAACAAATCCGGTGGCTTGGCCAGCTTCTGTGTCACTAGGTTTGAGGAGCGGATCATTTGCCGCGAGTGTTTCCAATTTGACGGCAAATACCACTTATTACTTTACCGCCTTTGCGACAAATTCCATCGGCGCGGCTTGGGCCACGCCAGCGCTGTCGTTTACCACGCCGACCTTTGTCGTGGCGACAGTTACAAACTTGCCGGCCGCAAATGTCCAAGCCAATTCCGCCGTTCTGAACGGCCAGATCATCTCCGCTGGCAACCAGACTCCAATGGCCAGCTTTTATTATGGTCCGTCCAATGGTGGCATGAATCCAGCCGCGTGGGCGAAACAGGTTTTCCTCGGCGCACAAACGGGAGCTTTCAACGCGCAGGTCGCCGCGTTGAGCGCGAACACCACCTATTATTTTGCCGCGTCTGTTTCGAATGCCGCTGGCGTCACGTGGGGCGGACCTTCCCAGACTTTCACCACGTTGACAATCACACGGATTCCGGTGCTGACGTATCATTACGACAACACGCGGCAAGGGCAGAACACAAATGAAACACTGCTTTCCCCGGCAAATGTCAACGTCAACGACTTCGGCAAATTATTTTCTTACTCCGTGGACGGCTACGTTTATGCGCAGCCGTTGATCATGACGAATGTGAATATCGCCGGCCGAGGCGTGCGCAACGTCATGTTTGTCTCCACCATGCACGACTCGGTTTATGCCTTTGACGCCGACAGCAACGGCGACACCAATGGCGGCTTGCTGTGGAAGACTAACCTAGGCATATCTTCACCTTCGCCGAGTCTCGAATACGGTGCGCGGTATCATCCCGGCGTCGGCAACCTCGACGTGGTGCCGGAAGAAGGCGCGGCCAGCGCGCCGGTGATTGATCCGGTCAGCGGCACGATTTACGTGGACGCCTTCACGCGCGAAGTCGTGGCCGGGGTTTCCACAAATTATTTTCACCGCATACATGCGTTGAACATTACGAACGGTTACGAGCAGCCTTATAGTCCGGTTCCAGTCGTGGCCTCGGTGCCTGGCACCGGCGTTTCGGGAAACAATTACGTGGAAACCAGCAACGGATCGAATGTAACCTTTTCAGCCGTTCAACACATGCAGCGACCCGCACTGACGCTCGCCGGCGGGATTCTATATGCCGCCTATGGGAGCCATGACGACACCGATCCTTATCATGGCTGGGTCATTGGTTTTAACGCGACCAATCTCGTCCTACTGACCAACTATATTTTTAACACCACGCCGAACGCCACCATAGCCGCGTTTGGCGCGAACGCCGGTGAAGGTTCGCTGTGGATGGGCGGCAATGGCTTGTCCGTGGACGCGAACACGAATTTATATTTTGAAACCGGGAACGGTTCGTTTAGCGCCAATACCAATGGCGGCGACTACGCTGACAGCTTTGTCAAACTTTCAACGACCAATAAGTTGCAGGTCGCGGATTATTTTACGCCTTACAACCAACTTAGTTTGCAAAACAGCGACGCGGATCTCGGCTCCGGCGGGCCGTTATTGCTGCCGGATAACGTCGGCAGCGCGGCGCATCCGCATCTCATCGTGGGTGCGGGCAAGCAGGGAACAATTTATCTGGTGGATCGCGACAACATGGGGCATTACAACGGCACCGATGGCATCAATGGAAACGACAGTCAAATCGTGCAGTCACTGCCGGGCGCGATCGGCGGCGTCTGGAGTTCGCCCGCCTATTTCAATCATCGGATTTATTACCAGGGCAACGGCGACGTGATGAAAGCATTTTTGATCACGAACGCAGTCATTGTGGCCACGCCGGATTCGCGCTCCCCGACCAGCTTTGGTTTTCCGGGTGCCACGCCGACGCTATCCGCAAACGGCACCAACAACGGCATCGCTTGGATTATTCAAGCCGACGCCTATCTAAGCAGCGGCCCGGCCGTGTTGCACGCCTACAACGCGACGAACCTCGCCATTGAACTCTATAACTCCAGCATGAATCTCGCGCGCGACAATCCCGGCGGTGCGGTGAAGATGACTCCACCAGTAATCGCCGGCGGCAAAGTCTATGTCGGCGCGCAATATGCCGTGTCCGTTTTTGGTCTGGCGATTTTTCTGCCAACGCCGACGATTTCGCCGGCCGGCGGGGCCTTCACCAATTCTGTCCTGATCTCGCTCGCGGACACGACGGCGGGCGTTTCGATTTATTACACGCTGGATGGCACGACGCCGACTTCGGGTTCGACGCTTTACTCCGGCCCGTTCAACCTTACGAGCAACGCTTTGGTTCAAGCCATTGCCGCTGCGCCCGGCGGAGTCAACAGCGCCGTCGCCAGCGCGTCGTTCATCAATTCCGCCGCAGCGGGCAATGGCATTGGGCTAACCGGCGCGTTTTTTGCCAACCACACCAGCGCGAATCCATTCACGGGCACGCCGACTGTGGTGCAGACCAACGCCACGATCAATTTCAACTGGGGCACGGCCGGGCCAAGTCCACTCGTCGGCACCACCAACTTCACCGCGCGCTGGACCGGCTGCGTTCAACCGCAATACAACGAGATTTACAATTTCATCACCACCGCTGACGATGGCGTGCGACTTTATATCAACGGGCAGTTGCTTATTAATGACTGGGTGGACAAGACCAATGCCACTTTACACACGAATAGCCTTTCACTCGTCGCGCAACAACTCTACAACCTTGAACTGGATTATTACCAGAAGACCAATAATGCGTCCGTATCCTTGTCGTGGGGCAGTCCTTCGACGCCGCAGGGAATTGTGCCGCAGACGCAACTCTATCCCTTCACCAATCCGCCACCGGCCGTCGTCTTGATTGTGCCGGCCGGCAGCGCAACCAATTTCACTGCCGCCGCGAGCGTGACCGTCAGCGCCGAGGCCGACGCGCTTTACAATCCGATCAACTTCGTGAGTTTCTATTTGAATGGAATCTATCTCGGCAGCGTGACGAATGCGCCTTACACCATCACGGTGACCGGCATCGCTGAGGGCAATGACACTTTGACGGCGGTGGCCGTGGACGGCAGCGGATTGAGCAGCACTTCGGCACCAGTCAACATCACGGTGGTTGCTGGCAGCGGACTGGCCTATGGCTTGACGAGTAATGCCACAGTCAGTGCGTTCTTAAACATGCCGACGACTTACAACGGCGCGCTGCCAGCCGTGTTGTCGGGCACCGGCGCGTTCAGCAACACGGCCAATCGCACGCCGGCGGCCGGCTTGATTCCGTATGCGCCCAACGTGCCGCAGTGGAAGGACAACGCGGTGAGCAGTTGGCTCATGGCGGTGCCGAACAGCGGTGGCGTCATTTCGCCCGGCGCGCAAATTCAATTTCAGCCGACGAATTACTGGACCTTCCCGGCGGGCAGCGTGTTCGTGAAAAACTTTGATTTGATCGTCAACGAGACCAATGCGACGGTGCGACGGCTGGAAACAGAGTTGCTGGTGCGCGACAATAATGGCTCGGTCTATGGCGTGAATTACAAATGGCGGACGGACAACAGCGACGCGGATCTGCTTCCGGGCAGTTTGTCGGAAGATATTTTGATCACCAACGCGACCGGCATGCGGACGCAGACTTGGTATTACGCTAGCCCGTCGGATTGCCAGGAATGCCACAACACGGCCATTGCCGGCAATGCTTCTGGCGTCAGTGTGCTCGGTGTCAACGCGCGGCAGCTCAATGGCAGCCAGACTTATCCCGCCACCGGCGTGACGGACAACCAACTGCGCACGCTGAACCGGCTGGGACTGTTCAATCCGGCTTTCAACGAGGCGGCCATCGGTGGTTATTCCAAACTCTCGGCGATGACGAATTCAAGCGCGCCGCTGCAGGAGCGGGTCCGTTCGTATCTGGATGCAAATTGCGAGCAGTGCCATCAGCCCGGCGGCCAGGGCATCACCTGGGATGCGCGTTACGATACGCCGCTGGTGCAGCAGGACATCACGAATTTCCCGGCGGCGTTTTCGCTGGGAATATCCGATGGCGCGTGCGTCGTGAAGGCGAAGGACATTTGGCGTTCCGTGCTGGTGTCGCGCATCAACACGCTGAACCAGGACATTCAGATGCCGGATTTCCGCAATCTAATTGACACCAACGCGGTGGCGGTGATCACGGCCTGGATCAACAGCCTGCCCGGCACACCGGCGCTGGCACCGCCGGCGATCCAGCCCAACGGCGGCTCATTCTTTTCAAAAGTGAACGTGACGCTGTCATCACCGGACACCAACGCGACGATTTTTTACACGCTGGACGGCTCGCAGCCGACCACCAATGCGTTCCGTTATTCCAGCACGTTCAATTTGATGAGCAACGTGACGGTTTCCGCCTTTGCCTTGGAAACGAACTTCAACAACAGCATCGCGGTCAGCTCGCTGTTTTTGGTGCAGCCGCTCTATTTTAGTTCGGTCGGTTTCCTGACCAACCAGCAGCTTCAGCTCGGCTTCGTCGGCGTGACCAGCAGCAATTATGTGCTGCAGGCGACGACCAATTTCACGACGTGGACGCCGATCAGCACCAACATCGCCATGACCAATGCCTTCAACTTTTTGGACCCAAAGGCGACCAATTTCCCATATCGCTACTACCGTATTCTGCAACAATGAGCGTCCGACAAAAGTTTTTTCGCCGAGCTGGAAGCGGCTTCACGCTGATCGAACTGCTGGTGGTCATCGCGATCATCGCCATTCTCGCGGCACTGCTCTTGCCGGCGCTCGCCCGCGCCAAGCAAAAAGGGCAGCAGGCGGTTTGTCTTTCCAACCTCAAACAAATCGGCCTGGCGTTTCAAATGTATCTCAACGACCACGAAGACCGCTTTGCCGACCGGCGTGATTTAAAATCCATCTTGCCTGGCGGCTATCATCCGTGGACCAGTTGGCCAGCATCCGACCCGCGCGGCGGCTGGGCGGCGATCGTTTTGAAAGAGGAAGGCACGGCTGACAATCTTTGGTCATGTCCAGCGGCCATCAACGCTCCGGCGGGAAATGCCCTGCAATCGGTGCAAGCTGGTTCCACCAACGCCAATCCGCCGTCCGTGCGCTACTGGCTCTGGCGTTTTGACCGGCCCGATGATCCGGTGGGGCAGGAGGATTTTTGGGGTAAAACGTCCGCGCAATCCGTTTCCGATTTGCAGGCCACCAACGATCCCACCGTCGGCCCGATCAGCGGCCCGGCGGATGTGGAACTGGCGGTGGATCCTTATTTTCCAAACACCATTCCAACTGTAGATGCCGCCCTGAAAGGCCGCACGATCCATGCCGGCGGACGCTGCCGGGTGTTCCTCGATGGGCATGTCCAGTTTATCAAGGATCCGCGGACCCCGCTGTAACATGGCTGGTATTGCAGATATTTTGGAAAGTGAGCTTCTCCACCGTCCATGACCCAACCGTTCTGCGTCGCTTGAATCAATTGGATTAGAGCATTGCCATAAAGCATGTAGCGTATCCGGCATGTAAAAAGAAGCCATGGCAGTCTTCAGGGGACTGAATAGGTTTTCAGTAAAACGAACGGCAATAAAAGATTCTAAAATGACAAATTAGGGAGAGTTTTTTTGCGCGTTTCAAAACATATTTGAATTTGTGAGATTAAAACCTGTTATGTCAAAAACAGTCATCCAAGCCAATCAACCGAATTCTGCCGGTTCGTTTCGGCAACCCCGATCACCCATGAATATATTCCAACCGTTCCCAGCGCTGGTGCCATCGGCATTCGCCGCCTTCACCGCCATCCTGTTGACCACCGGGCTGGCGACCACTCTCGCCGGTGCCGAACCCGCCGCCGCGTCGCCGCCGCCAACGAACGCCGTGGATCCGAAAGCTAGTTCGCCCACGTCGGCCAAACCGCAGATCACCGGGGCGGAATTATACTCCATCCACTGCAACCGGTGCCATCCGGAGCGCTATCCCACCGAGCGGACGGCGGCGCAATGGAAAACCATCATGCTGCACATGCAGGTGCGCGCGAGCATTCCCGGCAAGCAGGCCCGGCTGATTTTGAAATATCTCCAGGAGAACAGCGGTCGTTGAGCGGCTCACCAACCCTTTGAACCTCGCATGAAAAAAATCATCCTCCCCCGCCGCTGCCTTTTCGGGCTGGCCGTCACCCTCGGCGCGCTGGCGCTGGCACGGCCGTCGCAGGCGACCGCCCAAGTCAGCGCGGCGGATTTCAACGCCGTCAAAGAGATGGTGCAGAAACTGAACTACCAGGTTCAGAGCCTGACGCAGTCGAATCTCCTGGTGCAGCAATTGCACGAGCAGGACCAGCAAAAGATCAAGGAACTGGAGGCGAAGGTGGACCACACGCAGCAGACCGCCGATGATGCGGAACAGAAAAGCACCGCTGCGGCGCAGGCGCAAACGCTGCCGCGGACGCCGATTGACGAGGCGACGGTCAACCATAACTTCCAGATTCTCGGCGACGCGGAGTTTCAATATGGCAACGCCGACAAACAATACGGTTCCTTCATGCTGGCCGATTTCGCCCCCATTTTTCTGTATCGCGGCGGGGACAACATTTTGTTTGAAGCGGGCTTTGATTTCATTCTCCAGAACAATGGCGGCACGCCGGGGACGCTCACCGACAGTCACGGCGACACGCTGCCGACCAGCAACAGTTCGGGTTACACGACCACCATCAATTTGAGTTTTGCCCAGTTGGATTATGTGATGAACGATTATCTGACCTTGTGCGCGGGCAATCTGCTGCTGCCGCTCGGCACCTACAGCGAGCGCAGCGCCGGCTGGTTGAACAAATTTCCCGACAGTCCGCTGGCGCGCGGCCTGGTTCCCGGCACCGGTGTGGGTGCGGAATTACGCGGCGCAGTGCCGCTGGGTGATGCCGGCAAAATCTTCAACTATTCCATCTATGGCGTGAACGGACCCGGCTCGGCGGACGGCACCGGCAGCGCCAGCGCGCTTGATATTGCGGGCGGCAACGTGGGTTACCGGTCTGATGGCGTCATGGCGAACCTGCATGACAATCCGTCCGGCGGCGGCCGGCTGGGAGTTTTCTTTCCGTTCAAGCCGCATTACGATTTGGAAATGGGCGTCTCCGGCCAAGCGGGCGAATGGGACAATGCGGGCACACATCTTTGGATGGCGGGAGTGCTGGATGCGTCCCTGCACCTGGGGCCGAACATTGAGGCGAAGGGCGAGTATATTGTGAGCCGCTTCGGCAGCGACGATTTGGGGATGGTCCATCAGCAAGGCTGGTGGGTGCAGGCCGGCTACAAACTGGCCGGGTTGAACCTGGAACTGCCGGGCATCAACAATCTGGAGTTGCTCGGGCGTTACGATTCGTTGCGCGACGGCATGGGCATGACCACCCGGCGGACGAGCGTGGGCTGCGTTTATTATCTCACCGGGGCGCTGCTGCTCGAAGGCGATTATGAGTTCATCAACAGCACCGACCCGACCCAGCCCGCGACCCAGTTCATCCTCCAGATTTCCTACGGGTTTTAAAATCACCGGTGAACATCAAGACTCATTCCACAACCCATTTGCAGCCATGCCTACATTCCAATTTTTAAACCAGCGGCGTCCGGGGCGATTGCTTTGGCCAGCTCTCACGGCGGTGATCGGCTGCCTGGCGTTGGCCAGCGCGGTGGCCCAGACCGCGACACCGGCAGCCGGCGCAGCGGTTCAAAGCCCCACTTACCTGCGCGACATCCTGCCCATCTTCATGGGCAATTGCTCCCGCTGCCACAACCAGCAATCCCGGTTTGTTTACAATTGGCTGGATTACAAAACCGCCTTTGCCGACCGCTGGGAAATCCGCCGGCGCGTGTGGGACAGTTACCAAGGCTCGTATTACAAGGAAGCCATGCCCATTGCCAACAGCCCGGAATCCCAGGCCCTCACCGACGAAGATCGGCTGACCATCCGCAACTGGGTGAACGGCGGCGGCCTGCGCGGCGTGGAACCGTCCGCCGACGGCCCCAAGACCAAAGTCGAGCGCATCGCGCTGGGCCGGCGATTGTTCGCGATTTGCGCGGCGTGTCATCAGCCCACCGGCCGCGGCCTGCCAAACTTGTTCCCGCCGCTGGCCGGATCGGATTTTTTGAATGCGGACAAGAACCGCGCGATCAAACTTATCCTGCATGGCCGCCAAGGCGAAGTGGTGGTGAACGGGATGAAATACAACAACAACATGCCGTCATTCCCGCTAAGCGACCAGGATGTCGCGAACGTGCTGACGTTCGTTTATAACTCCTTTGGCAACTCCGGGCTGGAAGTCACGCCGGAAGAAGTCAAAGGGCAACGTGCGCTGCCCGCCGAGCCCGCCGCCGCCCCGGCCGCCAAAAGCATCTTTGAATAAATCAAGCCGGTTTCCGCCAGGCGAGGCCCGCAGGTGGTGAACAGCGGTTTCAGTTAGCAGTTTTTTTGCCGTGGTCAGTTCATAGGATTCAAAGCGGGCTTCATACTAACTTTGAATAACCAATGGATGGCCCCGGTGCCATTGCCCCGGCGGGAAGAGTCTGCCGACACCGAGAAACTTGATTCCCTGAGACAGGAAACGATTTCCACGGCGACCGGAGACAGTTCCGCCACCGGAGAATGAAACACCGGCTGCGCCCGGCAATTGAATGTGTCAGGCGCAGAGGATTTGGCTCAATCAAAACGCCAGCTACGGATAAATCATCCGGAAAAATACGGTGCCGTTAGCCTTGTCAATAGGTAGCACGAACTGGTTGGTCAGTGAAGTCCCCGCAATGGCTGCCCAGTTGGAGCGGATACCCGCTGTTACTGGATTCGTCTGCGCTTGAACACTCCAGCCGGTATGGTCGCCGGACCACTGCAGGAAGATGTTGCTGCTGTTCAAAGTTGAGATGAACAAATTGGTGGGCGTCGTATTGGTCGCAATGTGCGCGACGACCGAGAGCACGAACGCCGTGGCGCTGTAATTTGTCTGCCAAGAGATATAGCCAGGCGCAGCCAGGGCCAGGTTGGTGAACAACAGTCCGGATTCGGAGGTATAGTTGAGCAGGCTAAAGGAGCTGCCAACTGCCGGCCAGAACAAGCCGTTGAGATTGACGCTGGCGCTGCCGGCGAAAGACGCCGCGCCGGAAAGCGAGATCGAACCGTTGCCGGCGGAACCGCCGAGGCCAAAGCCCATCTTGGTGCCATTGGCCAGGGTATATGCGCCCTGCAAGGCGACGTTGCCGTTCTGCAAATCCATCGTGCCGGTGTTATTGAAAGTAACGCCACCAGTAAAAGCGGTGACGCCGGAGGTCAATTCCTTGCGGACGGTGCCGGCGTTGTTGAACGTGGTGCCTGTCCCGCCGAAATCATCATTGAGTGAGCTGTCACATTGCACATCAAACAAGCCGTTGTTGTAGATCGGCGTGCCCGGCGTGCCACCACCGCGAAGGCGCCCACCCAGCCACATTACGGTGCCATTGTTGGTCAATGCACAGTTGGCCAGATTATGGTCATTGCCGCTCGTGACCAATAACAACGAGCCGGGGGTAATGGTCAGTGGTCCGCCGTTGTTCCAATCACCGACCACCCAATTCAGACCACCGTTCATCACGCTATTGCCGGCCGCCAAGGTGCCGCCATTGAGAGAGACTTTGGTGCTCGTGACCGTGCCATTGATCAGGAAGCTCCCGGCATTTAGGATGATCGCGCCGGAATTGGTCGCCGTGCCGCCGGTGAAGGCGCCGCCACCTTGCAGATAGACCGCACCGCTGCGCACATCCAGGTTGCCGGTGTGGTTGTAAAAGACACCGCTGGTGAAAGCCGTGTTGCCGGTCGTCAATTCCTTGCGCAAGGTGCCGGCGTTGTTGAAGGTGGTGCCCGTTCCGCCGAAATCATCGTTAAGCGCGAAATCACATTGCACGTCAAACAAGCCGTTGTTGTAGATCGGCGTGCCGGGATTGCCGCCGCCGCGCAGGCGCCCGGCCAGCCACAGCACGGTGCCATTGTTTGTGAAGTTGCAGTTGGCCAGGTCATGATCGTTGGCGCTGGTGACTAGCAACAGGGAACTTGGCGCAATGGTCATCGCCCCGGCATTGTTCCAACTGCCCACCACCCAGTTTAAGCCGCCGTTGACCACGTTGTTGCCTGCGGCCAAGGTTCCGCCGTTGAGCTGGACGTTGGTGGAAGTAATGGTTCCATTGATGAAAAAGCCGCCGCCGTTCAAAATCAACGTTCCGACAATATTCGTCGCTGTGCCGCCAGTGAAGTTACCGCTGCTTTGCAGCGACAAATTGCCGGACTGAACATCCAAGAGACCGCCAAGTTGGTTAAACAAAACCCCGCCGTAAATTGGTGTGCTATTGGCGTTGTTGCCCACGGACTTGCGGAACGTGCCGAAATTGTTGAGGGTCGTGCCGACACCGCCAAAATCATTATTGATTCCGTAACCATCGTTTTGCACATTCCACAATCCGTTATTTTGAATCAGTGTGCCGGGAGTGCCGCCGCCGCGGATGCGCCCACCCGTCCACAGCACCGTGCCGTTGTTCGTGAAAATGCAGTTGGCCAGATCATGGTCGGGTGGGTTGTTGATATACAAGGTGCTGCCGGCGGTCACCGTGACGGGGCCGGCACCATCCCAATTACCCGCCTGCCATTGCAAGGCACCGCGAATGTTGTTAATGCCGACCAGATTGCCGGCATTTTCCACCACATTGCTGGAAGTCACCGTGCCATTGAGGTTGAAGCCGCCAACGTTTAAATAAGTGATGCCCGTGCCATTGGTAGTCGTGTAGCCACCGGTGAAATTCCCGCCGCCCGCCAGCAGGAGCACGCCGTCTTGCGTGTCTAAAACACCCGCGAATTGATTGAACACGACGCCACTGTTAACCAGCGTGTTGCTCGTGTTGGTGCCGACGGATTTGCGGAACGTGCCGTAGTTATCAATGGTCGTGCCCTCGCTGCCACCACCATCGTCTTGCACCGAGTAGCCGTCGTTTTGCACATCAAACAATCCGTAGTTGTAAATCTGCGTGCCATACGGATCCGCGCCGCCGCGAATGCGCCCGGCGGTCCAAATCACCGAACCGTTGTTGGTGAATCCGCAATTATACAAATCGTGATCCGCAGTATTGTTGATGAACAAGGTGCTGCCGGCGGTCAGCGTCACCGCGCCCGCATTGTCCCAAGTGCCAGCCTGCCATTGCAACGCGCCGCGAATGATGTTTGTGCCGACCAGGTTGCCCGCATTTTGCACCACGTTGCTGGAAGTCACCGTGCCATTGAGGTTGAAGCCCCCGGCGTTGAGATACGTGATGCCCGTGCCGTTGGTCGTGGTGAAACCGCCGGTGAAATTTCCCCCGCTGGCCAGCAGCAGCACTCCGTTTTGTGTGTCCAATACTCCCGCGAGTTGGTTGAAGACGACGCCGCCATAAATAGTCGTGCTGCTGGTGTTGGTGCCCACCGACTTGCGGAAATCGCCATAATTATTCAGCATCGTGCCCTCGCTGCCGCCGCCGTCATTGTTGATGGCATAACCATCATTTTGCACATCAAACAATCCGTAGTTGTAAATTTGCGTGCCCGACGGGTCAGCCCCGCCGCGAATGCGTCCGGCGCTCCACGCCACGGCGCCGTTGTTGGTCAGGACGCAGTTGTAAAGGTCATGGTCATTGCCGCTGGTAATCAATAGGAGCGAGTTGGTGGCAATGGTCATTGGTCCTCCATTATTCCATACACCCACCACCCAGTTCAAACCGCCATAGATCACGCTGTTACCCGCCGCCAAGGTGCCGCCATTGAGCTGGACGTTGGTCGTCGTGAGAGTGCCGTTAATCAGGAAGCCGCCACCGTTGAGCACGAGCGTGCCCGTGTTCGTCGCGGTGCCGCCCGTGAAGCTGCCACCGCTAGCCAACAGCACGCGGCCGCCTTGCACATCGCACGAACCGCCGGTCTGGTTGAAGAACACACCGCCGTAGATGGTTGTGTCCCCGGTGGTCACTGATTTGCGAAACGTGCCAGCATTATTGAAGGTGGTTCCCATCCCCCCGCCATCATTATTGATCACATTGTCCAGTTGCACATTCCACAAGCCGTTATTTTGAATCGTCGTGCCCGGAGTGCCGCCGCCGCGAACGCGTCCGCCGGTCCATGCCACCGTGCCATTGTTGGTAAAAATGCAACCGAAAAGGTTGTGGTCATTGCCACTGGTAATGTTCAGCGTGCTGTTGGATGCCAGCGTTAAAACGCCGGCCATGGAAGCGCCAACGCAGTTGATCAATCCCGGTCCGCCCAAAATCGCATCGGTGTTGCCCGCCAGCGTGCCACTATCCATCACAAACTGGCCGCCGGCATTCACGGTCAGCGGCCCGTAAAGCGTAAGCGTCTGGCCGTTGAGTGAAAGCACGGCCGCGCCCCCGCCGGAGTTGCCGAGGATGATGTTGCCTGCCGCAGTTGCTCCACTCAAGTAAACCGCTGAGGTGGCATTGGTGATGATGGCGGTGTCGGTGGCCCCTGGCACACCGTTCGGAGTCCAGAGCTCTGCGGTATTCCAACTGCCCGCGTTGGAATTGGTCCAGACGTAGGTGGAGGCGTTAAGCCGAAAGCCGAGAAGGGATAGGCAGCAAACCGCCGCCGTGAGCATAAAGGTTTTAAACGGATGGAGGATGTTCATAATCTTTGTTGCTGTTCACAGTCTGGATTGACCGGCTGATTGTTATTTAACACCTTGTTTTACTGCTCAAAAACTTGATTGCTCCAAGTTTACACGAGTTAGAAAACTTTACAATACGCATAAGTGCGTATTTTGTCGTCAGAAGGACACTTTTGGGGCAGCGGTAAAACCAACAAACCAACAAACCAACAAAACTGCTGTAGCCGGCCCGGAGAAAACTGCCGGGCAACTGTCTATTCATTAGCGGATTTTTGGAATGGTTTGGCCGGCAGTTCGCAGATTTCACGTTGCAGAAGGATGCTTGGCTGCCATGTTCCTGCCACAAAATGTGGCCGTCCGACTATTCGCAAAGTTTGGAATATCCTTGAATTTGATTTTGGCGACTGCGTCGCGGAAGGCCTAGGGGCTGCGGGCGTGGGCCGGTCCAGAGCAAGCGATGCTTTTACTGGGTTAAAATTTTTACGGTATGGCCGACGTGCAACACTAAATCACCGCGAAGGAATCACCGCGAAGGCGGCTGCACAAATAAAATCCGATTGGGGGCAGTGAACTCACTT
>CAJAQO010000093.1 GCA_903944085.1 uncultured Verrucomicrobia subdivision 3 bacterium | reverse complement strand
CTTCGTGGCGTCCGCCAGCGCGACGACGGATTGGTCGTTCAAGCCGAGGTTCAAAATCGTGTCCATCATGCCGGGCATCGAGTCGCGCGCGCCGGAGCGCACGGCGACGAGGAGCGGCATTCCTTTTGTCGCGCCAAATTTTGTGCCCATGATTTTTTCCATGTTCGTGATGCCGGCTTCCATCTGCGCCTGGAGTTCCTTGGGATAGGTTTTTTTGTGCGCGTAAAAATAGGTGCAGACTTCGGTGGTGATGGTGAACCCGGGCGGCACGGGCAGACCGATGCGGGTCATTTCCGCGAGGTTCGCGCCTTTGCCGCCGAGCAGCGGCTTCATGGAGCCGTCGCCGTCGGCTTTTTTGTTGCCCCAGGTGTAAACGTATTTGTTGGATTTTGTTTTGGCCATAAATTGAATAATAGCTGTTAAATTTTTGCGTGAATACGAAGCGGGGAAAATACCAAAGAGGCCGGCAGAGTCAATGAATCATGCGCCAGTTGACAATTGGGGGCTTAAAAAACAGCCTGGACAAACGCGGCCGTCCCGCCGGCGGCTGGGCCGAGGCGGTGGCATCGGTCAATAACTAACCAAGCGATAAAACATTTGCGACTGATTCGGATCCACGGGCACAAAGACATTCACGTCGTAGCCATCGCCGTTTCCGAGACCATAGCCGGCGGTATAAAAAGTCCAGTTTTGAAGGTCGGTGGAAAAGTCCATTTGCCAGTAACCGCTTACCACCGAGCCGGTGTTGATGCGCATGAGATAAGGCCGGCCGTGGCCATCGGAATAGGTTTGAGTCTGGAGCAAGATGGGCTTCGGATTGGGAATCACCGCCGAGGCTTCCGTGGAAAACCCGCTTTCATCACCATAGACATCAATGGACGTGACCGCAAAATAATAAGTCTCGCCCGGCGCAAGGTCGGAGATCATCATCCCGCTCGAAGCTGGAATGGGGCTGCTGTTGGTGTAAATACCGCTCTCCGTTCCATAGTAAACCAGGTAGGCGACAATCAGGCCACTTGGGTCGGGCGACCATGTGAGTTCCACATCGGGCGAAGCCACCGCCAATTGCGCCTGCAGTTCGATGGGATTGGGAACGGGAGCGAGATAATAGGCCTCGTTGGAAAGATCACTTTCCACTCCGTTCCCATCAATCGCCGAAACCGCAAAATAATAAGCTTCACCCGGTTCCAGGCCGGGAACAATGACCTCGCTCAAGTCCGAAAAGGTGAGCGTGTGCGTATAAACACCGCTGGCCGTTCCATAATAAACGTGATAAGCGACAATGTCACTATTGGGACTCGGATCCCAAGTCAATTCCACCGCCTCCGAAGCCAGGCAGTGACTGCGCGCCGCTATCAGCCATGCCATGATGCACCAGGCCACGAAACGGGCGCGCTGGGGGCGGCGAGTGGGCAATGTAAATTCAACGGGCATGTCCAAACTGCGAATGAAGATTTCAACAACCTGCCGGGCCGGCCAACGGCCTGCCGCCGCGCCAGAAAAAAGCACCTTCCCACGTTCCCCAATTTGTTTGCCTGTCGGCGGGCATCGCCGGTTCAGAGGACATGATAAGTTTTCGCAATAGATTCCATTTAGGTAGCGCATTTTATTCGCCGTCCCCCGACTTGTCCACATCGAATTGCAATTCGCGGAAAAAAAGTCCGGCGGCCGGATACAAGCCGATTGAAGCGGCGCTTGACCGCCGCGCCCATTGCCAACATTATCTCTTTCTAGAAAGCGGCGGCGACGGGTTGCATTCCTGGATTATTTGCGAACCCGCCCGGTATCGCTTGTCAGTTCATGCAAAGAAACCATCATTTTATCGCCGGTCTCGCGCTAACGCTGTTCAGCCTCGGCTGGGCCGGCTGCCAGGCGCCCAAAATCGTTGCGCCGCTGACGGGCGGTTATGAAGAAGTATCCCATCCCAAGCGCGCTTATCTTGGCGAAACCGAGCCGCCGCGCGTTTCTTTCGAGCATCATGGCGCGGACGGCCAAACCAACCTGATCTGGCCCTCCCTGTATGGCGTCAATGAGGTGATCAAAGGCAATCTCGCCATTTTTGTCGGCGACCAAGCCTATGTGGAGGCGGGCACCAAAGGCACGCATCCGCGCTTGTTTGCCGTGCAGACGCCGGAATTGCCGCTGGATCTCACCGACGAAATCTTGTGGCGCTGGGCAAAAACCAACGGCAAAGATTTCGCTGTCGTTTTGGAAAAATTCAGCCTCGTCAGCCCCGCCGAAAAAAACGGAGGACTGGAATTGCAACTGGAGTTTGATTCGGACGACAAAGACTGGCCGGAAAAAAGCGTTCTGCAACTGGATTGGAATCAGGTCGCGGAAATTGTGCGCGCGGTGAAAACCAAAGGCGTGCGGCAAAAAGATGTCCGCTGGCACACGCCTTTCATCGGCGAAAAGTATTGACCGCCCTCGGCGGGCAGGTGACAAATCATCGCTGCGTTTGGGAGACAATTCTCGCAGTGCCGGCCGCGCCACCGCCGGTATTTCGGCAGTGGCCTAAGCCTAATCGTCATTGTAATCTTAATCCGCTTCAAACCACGGTTACGATTAAGATTAAGATCAGGACCGCATCGGTATTTCTCCGCACTTGCATTTCCACCGCTCGTATTGCAACTTGGAGTCAGCAATTAGGCATTTAACCAAAACCAAACAAATAATTATGGCACATGAACTCCCGCCGCTGCCTTACGACAAGGCCGCGCTTGAACCCTACTTTGATGCGTTGACGATGGAAATCCATCACGACCGCCATCACAAAGCGTATGTGGACAATCTCAACAAGGCCATCGCCGGCAACGCCGTGCTGGAGGCCAAGTCGCTATGCGACCTGATCAAGGATCTCGCGTCGGTGCCGGACAACATCCGCGGCCCGGTCCGCAACAACGGCGGCGGCCATTGGAACCATTCGTTCTTTTGGAAAATTCTCGGCCCGAACGCCGGCGGCACGCCCACCGGCAAACTGGCGGACGACATCAAGTCCACGTTTGGCAGCTTCGATGATTTCAAGGCGAAGTTTGAGGCGGCGGGCATCGGACGCTTTGGCAGCGGCTGGGTCTGGCTCGTGTCACATGCCGGCAAGTTGGAAATCGTCTCCACGCCGAACCAGGACAATCCGCTCATGGGCAAGGCCGTCGCCGGTTGCGAAGGCAAGCCGATCATCGGCGCGGATGTCTGGGAACACGCTTACTATTTGAAATACCAGAACAAGCGCGCGGACTATCTCAAGGCGTTCTGGAACGTCGTGAACTGGAATGCGGTCGCGGCGAATTACTGAACCCGATTTGCAAACGCAAAACGCGCCGATGAAAATCGGCGCGTTTTTTTGTTTGAACTAATTCAAATTCCCCGCGTGCTCATAATTTTGTTTCCCTTGCCGAGGACGATCACGCGCGGCTTCCATTTCTTCGCCTTTTTCTGGCTCACGGTGCAGAAATTCATGATGGTCAGCACGTCGCCTTTCTTGCCGAGATGCGCCACCGCGCCGTTCATGATGATTTCGCCCGCGCCGCGCTTGCCCTTGATGGCGTAGGTTTCAAAACGTTCACCATTGGCCATGTTGCCGCAGAGAATTTTTTCGTATTCCTGCAGGCCGCATTGTTCCATGAGGTCGGCGGAAATGGTCAGGCTGCCTTCGTAATTCAAATCGCCGCCGGTGACGGTGGCGCGGTGAACCTTGGATTTGAGCAAAAAGATGTCCATAAGCTATTTCAGTTTGAGAAAGTTCTTCAAAATCGTGCGGCCGCTCTCGGTCAAAATGCTTTCCGGATGGAACTGCACGCCCCAGATCGGCAGCGTCCGGTGTTTCACGCCCATGATTTCGCCCTCGTCGCTTTCGGCGGTGATTTCCAGCACGTCCGGCAGCGTGTCGCGCTTGATGACGAGCGAATGATAGCGCGTCGCGAGAAACGGATTCGGCATGTCCGCAAACAAATCTTTGCCGTTGTGTTTGATCGGCGAAACTTTGCCGTGCATCATGCGGTAATTCACCACGACTTCCGCGCCGAAGGTGTGGCCGATGCATTGATGGCCGAGACACACGCCAAAAATCGGAATCCCCTCGCCGGCAAACGTGCGGATCACCTCGTTGGACAAACCCGCTTCGCGCGGCGAGCACGGTCCGGGCGAGACCAGGATGCGCTCCGGCTTCAGCGCGCGGATTTGCTCGATTGAAATCTCGTCGTTGCGCCGCACCTGCAAGTCCACGCCCAGCTCGCCCAGGTATTGCACGAGATTGTAGGTGAACGAATCGTAGTTGTCCAAAACCAGAATCATGGCTTCAAATTATTCGGTTTATTCTAGCACAAGCGACCGGCAGATAAAATCAATTCGTCCGGCTCAAACGGCGAGGATTTCTTCGATCAAATCCTTCGGCACCTTCTGTCCCCAGACAACCTTGCCGATTTTTTGGGCCAGCACGAATTGGACTTCGCCGGCGCTCACTTTCTTGTCGAGCTGCATCGCGGCATAAAATTTCTTCCGCTGGGCCGTCGTCAACTTGATGCCATGCGGCAGGCCGGCGCGCTTGAATAAATCCCGGATGCGTCCGGTGTCGTGTCCCGGCAGGCCGGTCAGGGCAAAGGACAGCTTCGCCGCCGCGACCTGACCGATGGCAATCGCCTCGCCGTGCAGGAATTTTCCGTAGCCGGCGCTGTTTTCAATCGCATGGCCGACGGTGTGGCCGAAATTCAAAATCGCGCGCAGCCCGCTTTCCGTCTCGTCCTGCCCGACAATTTCCGCCTTGATCTCGCAGCACCGCGCGATGACGGCGGCGAGTGTGGCCGCCTCGCGCAAGAGCAGCTTCGGCAGATTGCGTTCGAGTTGCGCAAACAGAACCGCGTCGTAAATGATGCCGTATTTGATGACCTCCGCGAGGCCGGAAATAAATTCGCGCTTCGGCAACGGGTTCAGCGTCTCCAAATCGCACAGCACGAGGCGCGGCTGGTAAAAGGCGCCGACGAGATTTTTCCCCGCTTTAAGATTCACGCCCGTCTTGCCGCCGACGGAACTGTCCACCTGCGCGAGCAGCGTCGTGGGCACTTGCACGAAGGGGATGCCGCGCAGATACGTCGCGGCCACGAAGCCCGCGAGATCACCCACCACGCCGCCGCCCAGCGCGACGATGAAGGATTTTCGCTCCAGCCGGTGCGCCGCCAACTGGTCATAACATTTTTCCACCGTCGCGATGCGCTTGGATTTTTCCCCGGCGGGAACGGTGATGATCACCGGTTGAAAGCCGGAGGCGGAAAGGGATCGCAGCGCGGCGGCGGCAAAGGTTTTGCCGACGTTGGCATCCGTGATGACGGCGCAGCGCTGGCCGAGCTTGAGTGCGGCGCATTCCGCGCCGAGCCGCAGCAATAAACCGCTCCCAACTTTGATCTGGTAACTGCGGCTGCCGAGAGAAACAGAAACAATGCGCATAGCCAAATGATAAACAGCTCCGCGCGCGTGTCAAAAATCAAAAACCAAGATTCTGTCCCAGCAGCCCGTTGCGCCAACGGCTTCAACCGGCCTCCTTTTTTTGTCGGCGGCGTGAGTCATGCCCTTGTGCGCTGTCAAAACCAATATGAAGCTAAACGGCAACCAAGCAACCGGATTCACGCTGGTTGAGTTACTTGTCGTTATTGCGATCATCGGAATATTGGCAGCTTTGCTCTTGCCGTCACTTTCCGCCGCCAAGTCCTGCGCCCACTCTGTCGCCTGCAAAAGCCGCCTGCATCAGTTGGGCCTGGCGCTCCAAATGTATGTGCATGATAGCCAGAACCAGTATCCTCGTTACCTTGGCCCGGCTGGCCCAGCGGGCGGGGATGCCACTGGCAAGGGTGGCAGAGCGGTTGGCTTGGTTTATTGGTCGTCGAAGCTTATCCCGTATTACACATTAAACTGGACGAATCGCTCATTTCACTGCCCGGGCTACACCGGTCGGGTTTCGGGACCGCACATTCCGGGAGCGATAGACCGACTTGGCAGCTACGCTTACAATGCAGCAGGAGTCCGTTTAGAAGACAGCACCCATGAGTATTTGGGATTGGGACCGGTTTTATTCTGGAAAGATTCACACGGGAATGTCGTGCCAGCCGTTGCAGAAAGCAAAGTCAGTGTGCCAAGCGAAATGCTGGCGATTGGCGATTCGCCAGTGAAACCCGGAACGGGTGAAGGTGCTGACTTCGGCGATGATTTGGGGCAGTGCAGTGGTCTGGTCGCCAGCAGCGTGGCGGCTTTGCCTTTTGTATTACCACATGGCAGGAACTACAATCTTCTTTTATGTGATGGCCATGTATCGGCAATGAGTCCCGCGATTTTATTCAGTCCGTCAAACTCAGCGGCGATGTGGAACTATGACCATAAGCCGCACCCGGAAAAATGGATGCCTTGAAATCGCCGCCTCCTAAGAAACTAGGGTTCCCCGCTGTTTTCGGTGGAAGTGATGGGGCGGGCCAACGGGTTTGGGCTGGCGCTGAAAGCGCCCAGGAAATTAGCCGGGGGGCAAGCCGCCGGCGCCGCCCCCGGAAACGAGATCCCGGGT
>CAJAQO010000092.1 GCA_903944085.1 uncultured Verrucomicrobia subdivision 3 bacterium | reverse complement strand
GGCATTAACCCATCGCGCCGACGCCGTCGGAGGCTTGCGTAAATGCAAAGGAGGCGCTGGTTAATACGCGGGAGCCTTCGGTTAACACATCGGCCGGCCGTGCCAGCACGGAGCCGGGACGCCAGACGCGACGGGATTTCAATCCGTAGTCAATTGTTGCAAACACCATCAGAACAATTATGAAAGAAACGGTCGCATTTGTTGAGAATCGGGCCGGCAAAACCATTGCGGCGGCGACGAACATCGCCGCCAAGTGGGTTTATCCCGGCAAAACCACCCCGCAAATCCAAGCCCTGCTCACCGCCATCGTGGGCGACAAAACCACCTCGCCGCCGCTGCCGGGACAGGAGGGCGTGGCCAGCGCCGCCAAGAAAACGATGGAGGACTCGCGCCACGTTTGGGACGCGGGGCTGGATCAGTTGCACGTCTGGACCATGAACGGCATCGCGCTGGCCCGGACGCATTTCGCGGACCAGTCCACCAAGCTGGCGCTGCTGGACAACCTCAGCGCCACCGGCGACAGCCGCCAGGGCATCTTGGACGAGGCGCTCGCGTGGTCCGCCGCCTGGAACCAGGCCGACCCCACCTATGTGCCGCTGCCGGGCGTCACGCTCGCGGCGTTCGACGCGCAGCGAGTGCAATGCCTCACCACGTTGCAGAACGACTACAACAACAAATACAGCGCCTGGCGCGATCAGGTGGGCATCCTCGGCCAGATGGCGGCGGACTTGGAAAAGGTCTTGGTGGCATGGTATTCCGACGCCACGCGCATCTTCCCCGCCGGCACACCGGAAGGCGACATGATCCGCGGCACCATCCCCACCACCTACACGCCCGCGAGCAACGCCACCCCGCCCACGCCCGCGCCGACGCCGACGCCCAAGACGCCCAAGACACCGTGAAACAACGCGGCGCGAAAAAGTGACCCAGCAAAAACCCTCGTCTGGAAACGGACGAGGGTTTTGAGTTGAGACGAAAGCGGCTGTGGGCCACGAGGAGAGTTTTTGGGTCAGTGAAATTTGGAGGGAACGTCAGTCTATGTAGCCTGTCTTGTAGGCATCATCATTCGATACGCGGCGTCCCAACCGCTCGACATCCCGACACGTTTAGAATCAGTAAACCCGCTAAAAAAAAGCAAGCAACCCCAAAATATCTCCATCTGCGAACATTGTAAAAAATCACAAACATCAAAACATAGACCGCATAACCCATAAAATTAATATCGCCTCCAGATAATCCAGTAATCTTCGCGGCTGGGTTGTAATGACGCACCAAAGTAAGAATGCCCATGAGCAAACCTGCTGGAAAAAAAGGTGCAAGAATCGGGCCGCGATCCGCGCAGAAAAGCAGCGCGAAAGCGAACATCCCAAAGAATGTCCCCAAAGCGACTCGACGTGCAACTTCTTCTGGTGGCGATTTATCCATAACGTGGCATGGTGCCTAACAGATAATGGCCCGCCGGTTGTTCAGGCTATCCTCGGTCAAGGTTCGCCGGTCTGGTTTCATGCTTCGACTTTATTCGTGGCGGCCCGGCCTGTCCAGCCCGGCGTTTTGAAAATAGCCCGGCATTTCCGCGCGGTTCGCCTGTCCAGCGCCGTAGGCGCGGCATCTTTGTAGAATCGTCTCCCAACAAAATAATCAGTTCCGTAGGCGCGGCATATTCCAGGTCGCACCTACGGAGCTGGCGGTTTCAATGCTTTGATTTTCTACAAAGATGCCGCGCCTACAGCGCTGGAATCTGCTCCCGGCTGCGATTTGATTCCGCCTGTCCAGCCCGGCGTTTTGAAAATAGCCCGGCACTTCAGTGCTGGGTCGCGCGTTCAACCAAATGCAAAAGTCCCGCCAGGGACGGCAGAAATTTTCTTTCGTCCCTTTCGGGACTTGCATCGGTAACCCCGCCAAACCCAGAGCTGAAGCTCTGGGCTATTCTCGATTCTGAGGGGGATGAACCGCGAACCACGCAAACCACACAAAAAAATCCCCTTTCGCGTATTTGGCGTATTTCGCGGTTGAAAAATATTTACCGTTGCCGCTTTTCCAAATCCATCACGGCGCTGGTCACGCCGCCGTCCATCAACAGGCGGCGTTCCTTGGAGCGGGTTTCGCCGATGGCGGTGACGCGGATGGCCGCTTCGTCGCCCACGGGGCATTCGTGCTCGCAAACACCGCAGCCGATGCACAGCGCGGGGTCCATGTAAGGCTGGCGCAGCGTAATGGGATTGCCGTCGCGCTTGATGATGGTGACTTCGCGCGAGAAAATGGCCTTGGGCGACACGGGGCAGACTTCTTCGCACACGACGCACGGGGTTTCCATCGCCCACGGCAGACAGCGGCCGCGGTCAAAAAATGCCGTTCCGAGCTTGATCGGGCCTTCCTTGACAAACGGCCCAGTGCCGGTCTTTTCCTCAATGGTGATCCGCTGGATGGCGCCGGTGGGGCAGACCTGGCCGCAGAGCACGCAGTTCACGTCGCACGAGCCGAGCTTCATGTTGAGGATCGGCGTCCAGATGCCTTCGATGCCGGATTCCATGAGCGCGGGCTGCAGCACGTTGGTGGGACAAGTGCGGATGCATTGGTCGCATTTGATGCAGCGGTCGAGAAAATCTATTTCCTCCACGGAGCCGGGCGGGCGGATGACTTTTTTGTCGTAGTTGCGGGCGCTCGCGCCGGACGTGCGGCCAAAGGCGTAGAAGCCGAGACCGATCAACGTGCCGAGAAACGCGCGGCGGCCGGGCACGACGGGCGCGGTGACTTCGTGTTTGAGCGCGGGCAGGAACTTGAACGAGAGCGCGTCCTCGGGGCAGTCTTCGATGCAGTTGAAACAGACGAAGCATTCGCTCTTGCGCAATTGCGTTTGCGGGTCGGAGGCGCCTTCGCAGCCTTTCAGGCAGAGGTCGCAGTCCACGCACTTGGTGGTGTCGCGGTCAATGCGCCAGAGCGCCACCGACGACAGCGTGCCCAGAAACGCGCCGAGCGGACACAGCACGCGGCAAAAAAAACGCGGGATGATGACGTTCATGCCGACGAGGAACAGCAGCAGAAAACCGATGATCCACGCGCCGACGTGGAAGTATTGGCGCACGTAAATGCTGGACGGAAAAAATAAATTGAGCATCGGCAGAATCACCGTGCTCATGGAGCGATGGAACAGGCAGATCGGATCGAGCCAGCCGATTTGCAGCGTGCCGCCGATGGCCGCCGCGATCATGGCGATGAGGATGACGTATTTCAGCGAATACAATTTTTTGTAGCGATTTGATTCGATGCGTTCGCGCTCGTCGGCGCGGCGTTTGCCGAGCAGCCAGCCGGTGAAGTGATGCAAAATGCCGTAGGGACAAATCCAGTTGCAGAAAATCCGCCCGAACAACAGCGTCGGAATGATCAGCAGCAGGCTCCACAGCAGCCCCATGTAAACCGTGTGCGTGGTGATGGCCGTGGCGAACGCGACGAGCGGATCAAGTTCGAGGAACAGCGAAACCGGATAGCCTTTCAAGTAGCGCAGATCGGTGACGAAAACGAAAAACAGAAACAGTGCGAAGAAAAACACCTGCGCCACGCGGCGGACGTTGCGGAGCTTGAGCAAATCTTGGGGATTAAATTTCAATTTCACGCCTGCACTTCTTTGTAGAGGGTGTCTTTCCAGTTGATGTTGCCGAGGCCGCGATCATTTGCCTTGTGGAGATAAGTCAGTTCCGCAATGTCGCGCTCGAGCAAATGCGCATAGCCGTAAGCGTCCACGGCGATCATATCCGTGCCGGCGACGATGGTGTTCATCGGCTTCACGTCGGACAGGCGGCCGCCGGTCGGGCCGTTGCTCATCAAAACATTCATGCCGTCCAGAATAACGAGCGTGGGTTTCATCATCAGCGCAAAATCGGAAACGATGCTGTGAATGTGCTGGTGAAATTGATTCCGCCGGCCGC
>CAJAQO010000091.1 GCA_903944085.1 uncultured Verrucomicrobia subdivision 3 bacterium | reverse complement strand
TCCGGTGCCCAGCAGGTGACGTTCGTGCCGCCGTATTCCGCCGGCAAATCAAACTGCGCCATGCCGACAAATTTCCAGTGCGCGCCGCCGTCCGCCGATTCCGCGATACCGATGGGCGTGCCATGAACCCAGGTGACGCCGGACAAGCCGGGCGCGTTCGCGCGGCGGTCGGTGTAAAACATCCACCATTTTTGAACCAGCGGATTCCAAATCAAAGTCGGGTCCGCCGCGCCGTCAAAAACCGGATCGCGGTAAAGCGGTTTGGCGGCGAGCGCGCCGGAATCCTCCGCGAGCATCGCGGGGGCAAGCAGCAGCGCAGCGAGAATGAGGCCGGAAAGTTTCATGGTCTGGATGCAGTCATACAAATTGCGGCGAAAATAATCAAGCGCCGGCCGTTTTCCGCGCTTTCTTTCGGGCGGGGGAAAATGTTTTCATGGCGCATGGTTCCGTGCGTGATTTTTGAAGATGAGCATCTGCTGGTGGTCAATAAACCCGCCGGCTGGAACACGCACGCACCGAGTCCCCACGCCGGCGAAGGCATTTACGACTGGCTGAAACACCGCGAGCCGCGCTGGACGACCCTCGCCATTCTGCACCGGCTGGACAAGGAAACCAGCGGCGTGCTCGTCTTCGGCAAAACGCCGCTCGCCAACAAATCGCTCACGGAACAATTCACTGGCCGGCACGTCCACAAAAAATATTTATTGCTCACCGACCGCGTCGTGCCGCTGAAAGAATTCACGGTGAAAACTTCCCTCGTGCGCATTGGCGAAAAATACGCCAGCCGCCCCGGCGGAGAAATGGCGGAGACGCAATTCACGCCCGCATCAGCGGCGGAATTCAAATTTCAAATTTCAAATTTCAAAATTGTCCGCGCCTCGCCATTCACCGGCCGCACGCACCAAATCCGCGTTCACGCTGCCGAAAGCGGTTTCCCGATTCTCGGCGACACGCTTTACGGCGGCACCCCGGCGGCGCGCGTTTTTTTGCACGCGGCGGACATTGCGTTCACGCATCCGGCCACCAACGAGCCGGTGAATTTTTTCGCGCCGGCGAATTTCGGCGAGAATTTGGAGTGCGGTGGCACGCCGCCGCTTTTCCACTGGGAGACATGTCTCCCAGTTCCAAAGCGCGGACATGTCCGCGCACTCCAAATTGACGCCGATCCGCGCCTCGCGTTGCGTTCGGCCGTTATCGAGCCGGACGCGACGAACGCCTTCCGCATCATTCACGGCGCGGGCGATGGCTGGCCGGGCTGGTTCGTGGAAAAGCTCGGCGACTTCCTGCTCTCGCAATCGGAACTGCCGTTGAGCGACACGCAGAACGAAGAATTCTCGCGGCTCGCAAAACTTTTTTCTTCGCGCGGCGCGTATCACAAAATTCTTTCGCGCCAAGTCCGCCGCTCAAACACGGCCGAAGCCTCGCCGCAGCTTGTCTTCGGCGAAGCCGCGCCGGAACGATTTGAAATTTTGGAGAATGGCATCCGTTACGAAATGAGTTTCAACGAAGGCTATTCCGTCGGCCTGTTTCTGGACCAGCGCGACAACCGCCGCCGCCTGCTCACCGGCCACATCGCTGCACATTTTCAATTGCCAATTGCCAATTGCCAATTGTCAAAACTACCTGCCGGGGTGGCCGAGCCAATTGGCAATTCGAAATTGGAAATTCTAAATACGTTCGCCTACACCTGCGGCTTTTCCGTTGCCGCCGCGAAAGCGGGCGCGCGGACGACCAGTCTGGATCTCTCGAAAAAATATCTCGAATGGGGCAAACGCAACTTCGCGCTGAACGGCCTCGACCCGGCGGCGCACGATTTCATTTATGGCGACGCGTTCGACTGGCTGCGGCGGCTGGCGAAAAAAGGTCGCGCGTTCGACGCCGTGGTGCTCGACCCGCCGACGTTTTCGCAATCGAAGGAACACGGCACGTTCCGCGCGGAGAAAGATTATGGCAAACTCGTCACCACCGCCCTGCTCGTCCTGAAACCGGGTGGCGTGCTGCTGGCCTCGACGAACGCGGCGGACTGGCCGCCGGAAAATTTTCTCGCGGACGTGGAAGCGACGGTGCGCGCCGCGAAGCGGAAAATTGTGAAACAGCACTACGTCCCGCAGCCGCCGGATTTCCCCATCAGCCGCACCGAACCGGCGTATTTGAAAACGGTGTGGATGAGGATTCTATAATTGCGGAAATGTTTTACACGGATTGCACTGATTAACACGGATTGGTAATGTTAGGACTGCGGTGCAGCGACGACGGGAAAAGTATGAAGGCAGAATGATGAATGATGAAACAACGCCAGCGCGAGCCCGTTGCCGTTTTGTTTCTTCATTCTGCATTCATACTTCATCATTCGTTTTGGATCATCCGCCGCGCCCGCCAGCGAC
>CAJAQO010000090.1 GCA_903944085.1 uncultured Verrucomicrobia subdivision 3 bacterium | reverse complement strand
GGGCCGAAGCGTGATTGTGGCGGGAGAAAATCTGGCTGACGCGAGTTTGAACTTGTCTGCATGGCGTGCGGCGGCGGCATTTTTGTGGAAGTTGCGGAGCAGCCAGGCGCGGGCGATTGCTGATTCGGGGCATTGGGAACTACCCGCGAATCCTTCAGCGGGAAACCTTCCGATTCTGCGCGGGCAGCAAATTTTTTCCCAGAACCGGCCACAATTCGGCGGGCCGATGTCTTACGCGATCCAGCCCACTGACCTCGGTGCCGAACTGATGAACCGCTTGATGCCGCAAACGGTCCGGCTCATTCCGTTTTCCGCGCTGATCGGCCTGCTGACATTGTTCCTGTTGCTGATCGGGCCGGTGGATTATTTTGTGTTGGGATTTTTTCGGCAGCGACGGTTCACATGGGTGCTGTTTCCGGCCATGAGTTTCGCGTTCACGATCGCGACAGTGCTGATGGCCAACCATTATCTCGGCCTGCGCGACCAGCGGCGTTCGCTGATCGTCGTGGACCTTGCCAAGGATGGAACCACGCTGCGCTGGAACCGTTACGAACTGGTCTTTGCCGCCCGCGACAAACAATCGGTTACGGAAGTGAAGGATGCGCTCTGGGCACCATTGGATGTTCGGGCGATGCCAAACGAATTCTACAATCCAAACTATCGTCCGGTTAATCCATACAATCGGAGCTACGGATACGGTGTAAATGCGGAACGCGAGGCCGGTCCGCCGTTGTATGATGGCACGCTGCCGGTTCATTTCCAAACCAGCGAAGCGATTCACCAGTGGCGGCCGGAGCTAAACCGGGTGTTTTCGTTCGAGCCGCCGCCGGTGCCGTTATTTCCAAATTGGCGCGCCATCGAAGCAGCCTGGCCCAATCTGGAAAACATTCGCGCGAAACTTTCTGAAACAAAATCTTTCAGCGGCGATTTATTTGCCATCTCCGGCTCACGTTCCATCACGGCCGATTCCGTTTCCACCGGAATTCTTCCCGGCTCAATTTTGGAAGAATTGTGCATGGGTGATTCCAGTGGCTTGCGGTCTGTTGTTTCGCAAATTTCACCGAACGGCGGCGGCAGCTTTGAAGACGTGCCCGCCTTGGACACGGAAGCCAATGACTCCGTCCTGGCCATCGTGACGCAGATCGGCGGTGACATTGTTGTTTACCGGAGATTTTTTTATGGAAACTGAACCACCCATTCAACCGCCACCCATTCCTGTCGTTGACATCCAAGGTTTGAATGTTTGCTACGGCAAACAAGTGGCGGTGCGCAATCTGTCGCTCGCCATACCGCGCGGCGAAGTGTTCGGCTTCATCGGGCCGAACGGTGCCGGCAAAACCACCACGATCAAAGTGCTGGCGACGCTGTTGAAACCGACGTCGGGTTCCGTGCGCGTGCTAGGCATCAATGTGATGCATTCACCGCAATCCGTCCGCCGCAACATCGGCTATGTCCCGGATTCATTCGGGGTTTATGAAGATTTGACCGTCGTGGAATATCTGCTCTTTTTCGCGGCGGCGTATCGCATCGAATGGGAGAAGCGGGCCGGAACCGTCCGGGATGTTCTGGCGCTGACGGATTTGAGCGGCAAAGCGGATGCGCAAGTGGACGCGCTCTCGCGTGGCATGAAACAGCGATTGGGCATCGCCCGCATTTTGTTGCACGATCCGCAATTGTTATTGCTGGACGAACCGGCGAGCGGGCTGGACCCGCGGGCGCGGATCGAGTTACGCGAATTGCTGAAGGAACTCCAGCGGATGGGCAAGACGATCCTGGTGTCCAGCCACATTTTGCATGAGCTGTCGCAGTTTTGCACACGGATCGGAATCATCGAAGCCGGGCAACTTGTCGCCGAAGGATCGCTGGTGGACATTTACCGCAAACTCGATTTGAAGCGGACCGTGCATGTCCAGATTTCCAATCTGGCACCACCGCTGGCCGAAGCAATCCGGCGCGTGGCCGGAATCACTTCGGTCGAACAGCTTGCGGATCGCGTGGCCATCCAGGTGCGTGAAGACGAACTGGCCATGGAAGATTTGCTGGATGCCTTGCGCGGTTTGGGTGCCCGCATCCGCATGTTCCAGCCCGAGGCGATGGACATGGAAACCGCTTTCATGAAATTAACGGAAGGAAAGGTGAGTTGAATGACTGCTAAAATACTCCGCCGCTGGCGTCTGGACTGGCCATTGCTGGGCAAGGAATTGCTGGAACAGGCGGCGCGCAAACAAATGTATGTCATCCGCGTCAGCTACGCGTTGGTGTTGTTCGGCGCGTTTTGCGTTTATTATATGCGCCATCTGGCCGAAGGACCGGTTCTGGCGCTCGGGCGCGGAATGGGGCCGTTCCAGTTTCTGGTGACAGCGCAGTTGGCGACCATCTACTTGTTCCTGCCGCCGCTGATGGCCGGGGCGCTCGCCCAGGAGAAGGAGCGCGACACGCTGGGACTTTTGTTTCTGACGGACCTGACGCCGTGGGAGCTGATTTTGCAAAAATATGTCGGGCGGCTCATTCCGATGCTGACGCTCCTGTTCTTGTCGCTGCCGCTGCTGGCTGTCGCATATTCTTTGGGTGGCGTTTCCGCCGGCATGTTGTATTCCAGCGCGGCGTCATTGTTTCTGACCTGCCTGTGGGTCGGCGCGCTCGCGCTGGAATGTTCGGCGCATGAAGCCAGCACGTTCCAAGCCTTGGTGCGTTGCTGGGGCATCTGCCTGGCGTTTGCCACATGCTGTTCGCTGCAGCCGGTGCCATTCTTGGCGTCATTCCCCAGGACTTATGCTTATGGGCCGGCCCCACGCGGCCTTTTTTTCTTTTTTCCAACTTTTTTCAACGCGATTGTTTATTTGCTGCTGACGTGGTGCTTTCTCACGCGAGCGAAACAGGTTCTTGAGGAGCGCGCTTTCATCCAGCGCCGGAATCCATTTGGACAACAGTTCAAACAGTTGGATCAATACTGGAAAGATTTGCGGAAACTGCTCCGCGCCATTTTGCGCAAGCGCGACCGGGAAGCCAAGGCCGTCGCCGAGCAGGTCATCCAGCGTGGACTGGGCGCGCAGGATGACCAGCGCGCCTGGTCGTTGGGCGGATATCTGCTGGCACGGATGCAGATCCCCAATGTGCTGTCATTCGCGATTATTTTCGGGGTCATTGCGCTCATCGCAGTGATCACCGACGTGGTGCTCGATCCCAAGTCAGGCGGGGCATTCATCATCGTCGTTGGTGGACTCTGGGTTATGGCCTTATTGACCGTCCCGATACAAAGCGCCAACGCGGTGGCGAGCGAGCGCATCGGCGAGCGACTCGGTGCAATTCTGACCACCCCCATGACGGCGCGCGAAATTCTGGACGAATGGCTCGCGCCGATCCGGCGATGGATTCAGTTTCTCGTCCGGCCGCTGATCGTGGTCTTTCTTACTGAAGCGCTGGTAAAATTTAAGACCCAGAAACCGGAAGATCCGCGCTGGAAAAATCTGGCGCTCTACCTGGGTATTTCGCTGCTGACGGTTTGGATTTATCCTGCGCTGGTTCAATGGTCGTGCTTTTGGATTGGGCTGCGGGTCCGCAACCAGATCCGGGCGCTGATGACGTCGCTCCTGCTGGTTGTCGCATGGTGCCTCCTTCCGTTGTTTGCCTCCGGTTATTTGGTCGAGACAGGGCTGCTGCCCTCGGAATGGAGCCAAGCGCTGCGGTTTGCCAGCCCGATGACCGTTATCAGCACGGCGGAAGCGATCGGCAGGACAGCAGCCAATTCGGCGGTGACTCCGGACATGATCGTCATGGCTTTCATCCAACTCGGATTGGCGGCCGCGCTCATGGGGTGGGTTCGCCGGAAATGTTTAACCAACGCCGATCGTTATCTGGGACGAATTTGAACTTCAACTTTGCTGGAAATTCTGCAACATGCCCGCCATGCCGCATCCCGCACTCCGATTGCAAGGCGAAGGCCGTTGCACTGGGGTGAATTGTTTCCTGCGGATTTTTCTCATGCTTTCCACCGCCGTCTCGGTGTCGGCGCTTGAGGTGCAGCAGGTGAAGTGGGGCTTTGACGGCCAAGTTGTGCCGGGCCGGTTCAACCTGCTTTCCGTGCTGGTTGCCAGCCCCGCCGCCACTCCATTTGATGGAACCATGAAATTCTACAAGAGCCGCGGCCTGGCAGAGCGGGTCGGCGCGGTTTACGGAACTCCCTGTTTTCTCTCGCCGCAGACGGCACGCTGGCTGCAATTCTACGTTTATATTGACAACCAATATGACCAGTGGCGGCTGGAGTGGGGCCGCACTCCTGACGATCATCATGATATTGAGGCGCCGAAATGGGGTCCGCCAGCCCGCGTGCTTTTGTCAGATTCGGAAACGACCTTGAACACGCCAAGCACATTCAAGCAATTTCCGGAGGAGTTGTTCCCGACGACGGTCGCTGCCACGCGCGGATTGGAAAGTCTGTTACTCGATCATGCGCCGCATTGGGAACCAGCAAAACGGAAGGCGTTTCTGAACTGGCTGCGGGCGGGCGGCAAAGTCCATTTGTTACTGGGTGCCGACGGCCGCTATCCGGTCTTTTCGGACGAACTTAGCGTGTTGAATTTTTCCTCGGAACGCGTCCGCATCGGTGCCGGCGTGGCCGTGCGGCACGGAGCCATAGCACGCGATATTCGAAGACAGGATGTTCAAACAGATGATGTTCCCATGCGGGAATTTAAGCCGGGTGAACCGGCCTCGGCGACTCAAACCGCAGAATCATTCCTCGGGACATTGGCCCAGTTGAGCCAGCGAAGCTACAATTGGTCACTTATCTACATATTAGCAATTGCCTATGCGGTGCTGGCGGGACCGGCAAACCTTCGGGCCGGTTTGAAAATGGCTGATTACCGCCTGCGCATCGCGCTGTTGCTGGCGACCGTCGCTGGATTTGCATTGCTCTTCAACTTGGTGGGACGCCGTGGGCAGGGCGAGGCCAACGTCATCCATTCGCTTTCCTATGCGCGGTCAATCGACGGTGATACCTACGATGTCATGCAATGGATCAACGTCTTCGCCGCGCGCGGTGCGCATTACACCATCACGCATGCCGCTGCGCACAATCTTTACGCCACCGGCCAGGATTATGAACCGGTCAATGGCTTGATTGAGAGCGGCAAAGATGGACGGTTTGTGGTGGACATCCCGATGTTCTCGCGCCGGGCGTTCTTGCATGAGGCGGAAATGAAAGGCGCCAACATACCGGTTAAAATCGTGAGCTGGGACGGAGCAGGAACGCTGAACCAATTGGTTTTGAACGTCGGTCCGGATTTCACAAAACAGATTCTGGAAGGCTGGGTGGTGCAGGGCGACCAAATATTCGCAATGAAATTCACGAAAGCCGGTCTTGAATTTGGGGATTCGGCCAAACAACCGCTTCAGACGTTTGCATCCGCGTCCGGCTCACAGTTCCACGGAGTTGCATATGGACCTCAGCAAGGAAACACAGTCACCAATGTGGAAGGCCAGTTTCGGAATTTAGTAAAACCCTTGATCGCTTGGAGCCTTGGCGCGCAGGATTTCACGCAGGCGAACGCATCGTCTCCGTCGTCAAACGGGCGGGTTCAACTATTCCTTTTCGCGCACAGCCCGGAGGGTTTTGGTATCACCGGTTCCGAGCTTGGCCATGAGACCGGCTATGTGCTTTATCATTTCGACCTGTTCAAGCCAGAAACGGCGGGGAAAATATGAGTGAATCAAACCAGCCAACCATTGAAATTCGCGATCTGCACCACGCCTACAAACGCCAGCAGGCGCTGTGCGGCATCAGCTTCACGGTGGAGCCAGGCTCGATCCATGGCTTCGTCGGGCCTAACGGCGCGGGCAAAACCACGACGCTGAAAATCCTGGCCACTCTCCTCAAACCGCAGCGCGGCACGGTCCGCGTCTTCGGGCTCGACGTGGTGGATGATTACAAAAACGTGCGACGGAAGACCGGTTTTATGCCGGATCACTTCAGTCTGTATCGCCAGATGACCGTGCAGGAATATCTGGATTTTTTTGGCGCCGCCTACGGGATGGACTTGCAGGAACGCACCCGCGTCGTCGGGGATGTGCTGGCTTTGACCGACATGGAAACGCGCCGGAACGATCTGATCAAAGGCTTGTCCCGCGGCATGCAGCAGCGGATCAGCCTCGCCCGCGTGCTGGTCCACGATCCGACATTGCTCCTGTTGGATGAACCCGCCAGCGGCCTTGACCCCCGGGCGCGAATTGAACTGATGGAAATCATCCGGGAGCTTCGGCGCATGGGCAAAACCATTTTCATCAGCTCTCACATTCTCTCCGAGCTGGCCTTGCTGTGCGACAGCGTCACCATTCTCGACCGGGGAACAGTGCGCTACACCGGTTCGATCAACGGCCTGAACCATGGCGATGGGGAAACGGCGGATTATCTGCTCACTTTGGCCGAGGAGCACCCGGGTGCCGAAGCCGCATTGCGAAAAGTCGGCGGCGTCATTGATGTAACGAAACCGGCGAAAGCGCCTCAGTATCGGATCAGTTTTCGCAAGCAGCAAACCGACCCCAATCTTCTGCTTCGCGCCGCTCTCGACTGCGGCGCGCAGATACTGGGATTCCAAGAAATTGTGCGCCACCTCAATCAGGCGTTCATGGATCTCACCGAACCGGGCGTGCCGCCGGTCATGGTGGCAGCGGCCGAAAACACACCGCCGGCAACGCCGGTGCCCGAGGCCGGAGGTCCATCATGAAACTGCCTGCTTTGGCCCTTTTCGAGCGCTCCTTGCGCTTGGAGACCCGCTCGGCTCTGATGTGCTGGTCGCGCGCCGGGCTATTGATCCTGATCCTGCTGGTGCTGGTTCCGATTCAGTCAATGGCGAAGGCGGGCTGGTTTGGCGCGCCTGGCCTGCACTTTCTTCAGGAGCTGGTCTGGCTGAATCTCGTGCTCATCACCTTGGCAGGCCTGAGTTATTTCGCATCCGCCATCACCGAGGAAAAAGAGGAGCTGATGCTAGGATTGCTGCGAATGACGGATCTCAATCCGGTGGCCATTCTTTTGGGCAAATCCACCAGCCGGCTGGTGGGGGCGCTGCTGCTCCTGCTGGTGCAGCTTCCCTTCGTCCTGCTTGCCGTGGCGCTTGGGGGCGTGGGGCTGCTGCAGATCGCGGCCGCCTACGGGACTTTGCTGGCCTACCTGTTCCTGGTCTGCAATCTGGCATTGCTGTTTTCGGTCGTGTTCCGCACCACGACGACTGCGGCTGGATTTACCTTTTTCGTGCTGATGGTGTTTCTCATTGGGCATTATTGGGCGGCCAGCATTGAGCAATATATTGCCTCGTCGAGTCAGATCAATCTTCATCGTGGCGTCTGGTCCATTGTCGCTGCGATGATTAACTTCTGGCGCCAAGCCACTCCCTCGGACCGGCTGAGTGAGATCTTCAAAACCGGGTTTACCGGGCCGGCGATCGGTTTTCAGGTGGCGAGCAACCTGGCGCTGGGAATCCTTTTTTTTCTCGTGGCGTGGCTGGTTTTTGACCGCTGCACGCGCGAAGAAAAGGATGCTGCCTCACCGCGCCAATGGCTGACGCGCAATCCACCCCGGCGCAGTCGGATCCCGCCTCACCTCGTCGGACTCCGGGCGATCAGTTGGAAGGACTTCACGTTCATCAGCGGAGGAAGGTTGGGTCTGTGCTTGAAGTTCGGCGCCCTGGTTTTCGTGGTGGCGCTTTGCAATTTCATGGCGTTGCAATTTGGAACTGGAGCCTCAATCACGCGGGCGTTCGAAGGGGCGCTACTGATTTGGATTTCGCTGGTGCTGACCGCGGTTTTCCTTGCCGTGGAATCGGCGCGCATTTTCCGGGAGGAAATCCGGTGGAAGACCCTTTCATCGCTGGTAGCGCTGCCAATTTCCGTGCGTGAGCTTGCCTACCGAAAAGTTGCCGGCGCACTGGCCGGCACGCTTCCGTTGCTGGCCGGTTTCGTGCTCGGAGTGCTGCTTGTTCCAGATGCGGTTGGCAAGTTTCTAAACGATATATTCAGTGAGCCAATCGCATTTGGAATGGTAACAGTGGCAATTCTTCAGTATATTCTTTTCCTTCATCTCACGGCGTTCTTGTCCTTGGTCATCAAACGCGGAGCGCTGCCTCTGGCCATCGCCATCCAGTATTTTGGCGGGGCATTTTTCATGACATTTTTGGCGATGATCCTTTCGGCTGGCGGCGGCACCGGCCCCGGCGGGATCTGCATCTTTACCGGGACGATTTGTGTGGTGTCAACCGTGGTGTTGCATCGTGCCATCGGGCTGCGTCTCGAGCGCGCCGCAGCCGAGGAATGAAGTTCGACGCTGTTCGGAATAAATGCGCCGGGTTGAAAGGAAAGTTTTTGGTGGCAATTAGTGGTGAAAAAGTTTTGTGTTGTGGCGTTTTATGTCGCATTGGCCAAGTGAGTCATAAAGGAATATGAAAAGACCGGAGGTTTCCCGCTGCGCGCGCTTGGCTCTTTGTGCCGCCGTGGGGTTTGGTGACGCATTTCATTTACACCGCGCGGCGGATCCACTGCCCGGAGCATGGCGTGGTGGCTGGTGGTGCTGACTGGCAACCTGCGGAGTCTGTTCACGCGGCTGATGGGGTTCAAGCCAGGCCATCACAGCTAAGCCATCAAATCGCGGCGGAACTTTTTATTCCTGACGGCGCAAGTGGTGGAAAGCGGCCGGCAACCCACGCTCAAACTGGCGGTGAAGGCTGACTGGTGGCAGGTGTTAAAAGGCGGCTGCGAAAGGCTGCGGACGTGATTGGCGGCAACTGCGCCGCAGTTGAAATCGCAAGGCAATTCTCTGCGTCTGCGCGCTCGTTAAACCACCGATGATCCCCTCGAATGGCTCGCTCAATCCGCTCCCAACCTGACCGGTTAAAACTTAATTGCGATTTCCAGGTTTAACTTGCAACCTGAGTTTTGGGCTTTTCCATCCCCCACCTATTCACCGGTTGCACGCCGGATGTGATGGGCAAGTGTGAAAACACATCTGATGCTGCGCCGGATTGAGCGCCTTCAATAATTGGCTAGGGGGTCACGCATCCATCCGCCGCAGCCCGATAAAACAACCGAGGCCACGCTGCCGCTTGCTGGCCGTCCGTGCCGGATCTCGCCGAACCGCAGCGCGGCATTCAGGCGTGCGGGGTGAAGGGTGCCATGGGCGGTTTGATGGGGACCGGAAAATGGCGGCTGCTAAGATAGAGAATCAGCAGGATAAATACGCCGGCGAGCAGCAGCAGCACGACCTTGCCCAGCATGACCAAGGCGCGCCGGGCGGCGTCATGCCGCAAATCCCGCTCCATGGAAGGGCGATGGAGACTGTGCCGGAACGGGCGCAAACTTTTAGACCGCCAATGCCGATGAGGATGGCCGCTCATATCATATGCGATTGAATGGATTAAACCGGGTATGGCCACGGAATTCAATCCCATCCTGTGCCTCCTTGCCTGTCCGGTCGGGGCGGAATGCCAGGCCTTCCGGGCACGACCGGGAACTTTTTACATTGGACATTCAATGTCCAACACTCCGTGTCAGGCTGCCCGCATGAAAGATCAAATGATCCATCCGTGCCCGGGATTTTTTTGGCCTAATCGCCCGGCTCCCGCTCATTCCCGCCAGCCCTTTGCTCACGCAAATGGCCGCCGCCATATCGCCGCCAGCAATGCGGCGCAAGTTCATCAATGATGTCCCGGTTGACGGCTTTCATTATTACGCCGGCCCGGTCGTGCAGCCGCTACTTTGCCCCGGCACCTGAGCCGTCAGTTTCAGGACCATTCGCCCTCGTGTGCGAGGTCGCAAAAGTTGCCGCCACCCCGCCCGGCTGGGATGCGGTTCACGCCTGCGTATGCCCTTAATCAGCTGGGGTGTTCGGAAAACAGTTCGCGAACATCCAAGCAATCTCTTTGTTCCCGATACCAGCTTTGACGCGAGCGATGGTTTTTTCTGCCGCGAGGCGGTTGAATTTCCGCCTGTCTTTCGGCACCCGCACGATTGGAAAATCCATTTCTGCCGCCCGACCCGCTTGTCCGAATATGAGTCCGGTGGCGGCGATGGCGGTGGTGAAAATGAATTTTCGGCGCTGCCTAATTTTAACAGCTCGCGATGGCGAATTTAATTTCTAATGCTGCCCGGAATGACATTGAAATCCCCTTCCAGTCGGATGTCTGTCGAGGAACTGCCGACCATGATTTTGAAAAGTCCCGGCTCAACCAAGCGGCGATATTCGCGATCCATGATTTCCAACTCGGATGTCCGAGGGATGGTCACCGGCGCGCTGATTCCCTTGAAATTTTCGATGGAGATGCGGGTGATGCCAGTCTGGGGATTCTGCAGGCGACCTGAAGCGCAGAGGAATGAGTTGCACCGGCAGAGAATTGACGTTTCGGAAAGTTGCCCCGCCAAAGGCCATGAGCCTGACGCTGTATCTTGAATGCGCATCGTGCCCCACGTGTGCGTTGGAACAAATGGGCCTGACCCCGGACGAGGCGCGGGCCAGATTTGACAACTTTGTTTGCGACCCTCCGCTTCTTTCTCAACACCTTCGGGCTTGCCAAGAATATGCCACCGCGCCCAATGGCGTGCTAGTGCTGCTCGGCAGCACCGGCACTGGCAAAACTCATCTGGGCACGGCGGTAATGCGTGAACGGATTATTCATGGAGACACCAGCCTGGTGTTTTTCAAGATGCGGCACCTGCTTGATCGGCATTGGCAAAGCATCAGGCCCGTTTCCTTTGATGCGAAACAGCCCACAAGCCCGCTTCAACAATGCCAGCAGGCACCTTTGCTGATGCTGGATGAGCTTGCCATGCTGCCCAAACATTTCGATGCCGAGGGGTTTCTATTGGACTTGTTTGAGGCAAGACTGGGGCTTACCGCCCGACTATTATCACCAGCAATTTTGGCCGGGGCGATTTGGAAGCTGCCATAGGCTCGCGGCTTTTTGATCGCCTTCGGCGTGCTTCCGCTGCCGTGCTTGAATTTGGTTTTGATTCCAAGCGCCCGCAGTTCAACGCCGATTATTTGAAACAAGCCCAGCGTCGCAACTGATGCCCACCAGCGCGCCTCCCGCCGCCGCCAGCGGGAGATTGCAGCACGTGCGACGCTCAGATTGCAGGTAAACGCGTTACGGGCCATTCCCGCTCGTGCAATCGCCTGTTGCAACCCGGCACAACCACAACGCCATGCCAATGTTGAACTGGGTCTTTCGCGCGCGTGAATGGATTGTTTGCTTATGCGTGCCCGAAGTAATTTGTGCGGCGCTGCCATGTCATCGTCTTGGTGCGGTTATTCAAGCAGTATCGTTAACGTAACTGTGGTTTAAAGCGCAGCGCTTGAGTTGCTGGGCGATGGCCACCGTTCAATGACCAGCGGAATGCGCGCATACATGCCGCAGTGGCATGGTGGTGATGCCCGGCTCGACATAGACTCCATGTCTGCCAATCGCCCAATGGTATGCCCCGGAAGAAAACTGCAAAACAAAACCGTGCCCATAAAATCCGTTTGAGCACGAGTGGTCAAGGTCGGCGAGGTATTTTAGTTGCTTCGCAAACGGAAGAATTTTCTGCCGGCGGCGACGTTGTTGGTGACTTGATACTGGCTGCCGGCAACTGACGGCGTGATTAAAACTGGCTTCCAATTATTCGGCGAAGAAAAATTGGTGCAAGATTCCAACGAATAGCCGGGGCAATTCGTGTCCCAGGAGATCAAGGCGCTGGTGTTTAATTGGCGCAGGTTGAGCAGCGGCGTGTCCGCTTCAAACGCGCCGATGTCACTGCCGTCGCCGCCGGGCGCATTGGAAATGGCAGAATAATCGTGGGGCCGGGCATGACCACGCTGGTCGGTGGTCACACCGAAGCTGCGGCCTTGGTCAATGGCCGGGCTGCCGAACAGCAAGGCATGAGTGAAATTTGAGCCGCCATTCATTTGCAACGGGCCGAGGCGCGGGTTGATTGGCGCGTTTGTGCTTCCAGCAAGATTGCTATCAACTCCATTCGTTATCCCTGTGCTGCCGTCGGCTTGACCGATAAGATTGTAACCGCGCGAGGCAAAATCTCCGGCGATGTCAAAACCGCTGCCGGCGGAGCCGCTTACAGATTTAGCCGGTGGCGGCGGCGGTTGTATTATTCCTCCGCTGCTGCCGCCGCCTAAACCCCCTGACCCTATCCGATTCAATGCAATCAAAGTATCGGATAAAGTTGCCGGTTGACTGTTGGTGTCGTCAAAAATTCCGCCGCCGCTACCGCCATTCCCGCCAGTGCCGCCGGGGGCAGAATTAAATCCCCAGTTGTAACCCCCAATGCCGCCTGCACCACCCGAATTATCGCTCACGGTGCAAGCAATCAACGCCATCATTCCGCAGCTAAAAATTCCGCCGCCCTTGCCACCGGCACCGCCATTGGCGGCATCAGAACCAGCGCCTGCGGTGCCACCCGTCCCGTCTGTATTGCCGCTCACCGTGCAAAGAGTCAAAGTTATGTTGCCACTGTTGTAAATGCCACCGCCGTTGCCACCATTACCGCCGGTTCCGCCCGCCCCTCCGCCTTGGCCGTTACCACCCGTGCCACCAGTTCCGCTGCCATTGCCGCTGACGGTGCAACAATTCAACGCAGCCCAATTGGTATTGCAAATACCTCCACCAGCACCACCCACACCACTTGGGCCGCCAACACTACCTGATTCCAAAAGAACGCTGCCACCAGCCGCCCCAGCACCACTGGAATTATCTCTGCAAATACAAGAATACAAATTCAAAGTGCCACCATTGAAAATGCCTCCGCCACTCCCACCACCACCGCCTCCCCATGAAAAACTATCGTTAGCCCGCCCGCCCGCTCCGCTTGAATTGCTGCTAACCAGACAACTGGTCAATGTTGTGATGCTGATATTGTAAATGCCTCCACCGCTCCCGCCGCTTCCGCTGGTATCGCCAGCCGAACCGCTGGAATTGTTCATCACGGTTGTGTTTGTCATCGAAAGCAATCCATCATTGTAAAGTCCGCCACCGCTGCCGCCGTTGCCATAAAGAAGTCCACCGGCACCGTTGGTGTTCCCACTGACTGTGCAGGTGTCAAAAATTAGTGTCCCACCGTTGTAAACACCGCCCCCATCGCCCCCGTTTCCGCCTTGTGCATTGCTGCCACCATTCCCTTCGAGTGCGGCACCCTTGCCGCCCAAGCCGCTGCAATTATTGCTGACTATGCTGTCGTGCAGGATGAGTGTGCCCACATTATAGATGCCGCCGCCGCTGCCGCCATTGCCACCACTGCCCCAAATGCTGCTGGCGTCTCCGCCGCTTCCACCGGCATTGCCACTTACAACGCTGCCATACAATATTAACGTGCCCGCATTAAATATGCCGCCACCGTTTTCACCGTTGCCGCCTGATGAACCGCTGATGCCAGAAGGCGCGCTCCCGCCAGTAACAGCAAGGTTTGAAAGGGTCAATTCGGCATCAGCCAAAACTTGGAACGCGCGGTCGCCCAATGCACTCGCGTCTATGGCGACCTTGGTTGCCGACGCTCCCACAATGGTCAGGTTGCCTTTGACAACATCCAAATCACCGGAGAACGCAGCATCTTCATCGGCACCTGAAATCGTCAAGGCATAATAATTATTGGTCAGGATGATGGTGTTTGTTCCGCCAGCCCAGTTGGCCCGAATGATTGCCGCGCGCAACGTGAAGCCGTTGGTGTCATCCGATGAGTCGGTGACGTAAAACACGGACGCTTGCGTTTGAAGCACCTGCCACGTCAAGGCCAGACAAATCGCCAACCTGACACGAAGCCGACTTCTGCTGGCTGTGTGAAACGAGAAATAGATGCCCCGATCATTTAATCTGCCCATGCGAAACAAGCTAATGGACGATTCGGGCATGTCCAGAATCATTTCCTTGGCCACGGCGATGTTTAGCAAGGCGGTGTGGCAAGGAGACAGGGGACGTCTGGTAATGTAAATGTGCGCGTCAGCAAGGCGAGCAACGTCGTGGCCACGGTCAATTCGTTCGTCGCCCATACCATAAAATTTTTGCACCCGGTAAAACCATCGCCCGTCTGGCACTGGCCGCACCGGCAAGCCCCCCCCGCCCGTGACAACGCAACGCCCGTTATGCTCGTTCTTGATCATGGCAGCGCTTCCGGCCAGTCATCGCCATCACGGAAGCCAGCGGCGTCCTCTGAACATTTCTTCCGTTCCGCTCACCTGCCTTGGCAACGCAAGCCGGCACCGCCTGGAAAAATTTACCAGGTTGAGAATCTTCAAAAGTTTTTCGTCAATCCAGCAGCACGAGCGGCGGCACGGTCGCAGGAAAAGTTTAAGGGCGAGAAAGTGAAATGCCGTTGCCGTGTCCGCAAATCCCAGGCAGCTAAATGCAGAACGAACGCGATTCAGTAACTCGAAAAGTGGCAGCAAAGTGGCAGCATGAAAATAATTCTGCTTAAAAACGAAGAAGTGAAAACATTACAGAAGCCTTGCTACCATTGACGTTTTAGAGTGGTGCACCCATCAAGAGTTGAACTTGAAACCTGCTGATCCGTAG
>CAJAQO010000089.1 GCA_903944085.1 uncultured Verrucomicrobia subdivision 3 bacterium | reverse complement strand
GTCGCTGGCGGGCGCGGCGGATGATCCAAAACGAATGATGAAGTATGAATGCAGAATGAAGAAACAAAACGGCAACGGGCTCGCGCTGGCGTTGTTTCATCATTCATCATTCTGCCTTCATACTTTTCCCGTCGTCGCTGCCGGAGAATGTGAATTATGCGGTGAAGAGCAGTTTGCTCTTGAGTTTCCTGGAGTCGGTGCCGGATGTGGCAGCCAAGCTGAAAGAGCCAAACACCAAAGACGAATCGTTTGAGGAGGTGGTGAAGTCGGCGCAGGATGCCGCCGTGCTGGTTCTCGTTTATTGAACAACCAAGGAACGAAGGAACAAAGTTTTCCCGACTTGGTTGCTTGGTTCCTTGGTTGTTAAAACCATAAACAGGCGGCGGTGCTCGTTTTGGTTTACTGATTTTTAACCACGAAACACACGAACTGCACGAAAAGGGAGTTCGGGACTCGTGGAACTCATCCCTCCGATAATTCCGAGCTTTCGGGTCGGAATTATCTTTTCCCGCCCCAGAAGGTTCTGTTTTCCTCGTTGCGCTGCTTGACTTTGAGCTGGCCGAGGATGGCGTGCCAGCCGATGTAAATCTTGTGCCACTGGGTTTCGAGGCCGCGCAGCGCGCCTTCGCTCAGCTCGCTCAAATAACGGAGCGACGGCGCATTGCCGATGAGCGCGTGGATCTCGTCGCGCGTCGGCGACTGCACCTCGATGGACGCAAAAATCAATTCCAGCTCCTGCACGATGATGCTTTTGATTTCGAGAAAATGGTTGTCATCCGCCGCGCCGAATTTTTTCGCGCGGGCGAGGCTGATGAAATGGTTGAACTGTTTCCAGCACTCGATGTGCGTTTCGATCTGGGTGACGAGCTGGTTGATTTCCTTGGGCGTCATGGGCGGGCGGGAGTTGGCGTCGGCGACAATGCGGTTTGCGGGAACAGAAAAATGATCGCGCCGCCGCGCAGTTCGCGGGCGGTGATGCGCAGGCTGCCGAAATGCAGGGCGACTTCCGCCAGCGGCAGCTGCGCGACGCGGCCTTCGCGGAACAGTTCCAGGACGTCGCGCGCGATTTCGCGCAGCAGATTTTTCGGAAAGGCCGATGACACCGTCGAGGTGATGATGTGGCCCTGCCGGTCCACGGTGATCGTGCCGGCGGGCAGTTGCTGGACGGCGGCGCGGTCGCCGAAAAATTTGGCTAAGAATCCCATGAGGCAATGAGTTTGCGGCTTTTCTCCGGCAGATTTTCGGTGGCGTCCGGCGGCCAGCCGACCAGAAACGCGCGGTCGCCCCGCGCCAGCATCAGCACCTGGCGCTCCAGATTCTGGCCGGCGACATGCAGCAGCGGGCCGGCTTCAAGCCGGTCGCCGAGGCGGCGGGCGATTTCGGCGGCGCGCTGCGTCCATTGGGCGAGCGCGGAAAAATTCTGCGTGCCGAGCGCCTCCGGTTCGCCCGGCCCGGCCAGCGGCACGGCGATGACAAACTCGGCGCCTTCGCGCGTGAGCTGCGACAATTTCCACATGGTCTTCCGGTGGAGATTGCTCTCGACGGATTCCGGCTCCAGGCTCGGATGCGCCGATTCATCGAGCGATTGGGCGGATTCGAGCAGCAGCGCATTGACCGGTTTTTGAATCGTGCGTTCGCGGTCCGGTTCGGCGGGCAGATTTTCAAACGTGCCGGCCCGCCACGCGAGCAGCCGGTAAAAGGCCGCTTCGCCGCGCGCGCCCTCGCATTCGGCGTCCATCAATTCGCCGTCTTGAATCCACAGCTTCGCCACCAGCGGCCCGCGCGTGATGCGCAACACCGTCGAGCTGCGCGACAGACATTCCATTTGGATGATGTCCATGAGGCTCTTGCTCTGGATGCCGCGAAAGCCGGTGTCGCCTTCGCGGTCGGACTGGCCGAGCAGCGATTCGAGACACTCGTAAAATAATTTCACGTTGCGCTGCATCTCCACCTTGAGCCAGAACAAATCCACGCCGAGCGCGTAGGCGCGCGAGCGGTAGTCCTCGTCTTCCAGCCCGCTCAAGACCACGGTGCGCGTGGCGGGAAAACGGCGGCGGACGATGGCGATCATTTGCAATCCGTCAATGCGCGGCATTTTCAAGTCGGAGATCAGCAGCCGGATTTTTTCCGTTTCGAGCAGCGCCAGCGCGCGCTTCGCCGTATTGGCCGTGAGAATTTCCGGGCGGCTCGGCAAGTCCGCGAGCAGCTCGCGGCAAAGCCCGAGCCAGTCCGCGTCGTCGTCGAGAATCAAAATTTTGTGCCTGGTTTCCATGCCAAAGACTGCTTATCGCTAACCGCGATGGCGGAAAAACTCAAGCGTTAAAGCAGCGCTCTTTGGTAAGCAAGCCGCGTTCCCGCCAAAAACGCGGTTTTATGCCGCAAATGGGACAGATCATCTGTCTGCCAGTCCCACCCTGAGACAGATGATCGCGCGCGACCGCGAAAAAAGCCGGTGGCAGACCGGTGGCGCGGTTTCTGCTAAAACAGCTTCTGCCTGCCCGGTGGCAGTGCCAATCAAAAACAAAACCGTTATGGCAACCTCGGTAAAATCAAAATTTGCAGGCTTTCTGCGCGGCCTCTTGCGGCGCATGGACGACGGCGAGCCGATCCGGTCCGTTGCCGCCGCCGCGTCCGCGCCCGTCGTCACCGCCGCGCCCGCACCGGCCCCAAGCGTTTCAACGCCGCCCCGCGCGGCCAATGCCGACGAGATTGAACTGCCGCTGGCGGCGGTGGTGGCCGCCTTGCCGCTGGACCTGCGGGCAAAATTGATGTCCGCGCCGGCGAGCGGGCTCACGATCCGGCTGCAGGCTGAAACGGTGATCAGCCAACTGGCGTTTGGCGCGGTGAAAATTTCTTTCGGCGAACTGCGCCAGCTCGCGCCGGGCGTGTTTGTGAACTCCGGCGGCGAACTTGACCGCAAGCTGGTCAGCCTGCCGTTGCAGGAAATCCTGCCGCGCGTCAATTCCGCGCTGCTCGCCCGCCGCCCGGTGAAAAAAGTGGAGGTCACTGCCGAAATTTCCGGACCGTTTGCCGACCGCGGCCGCGGTTTCAGCTTTACGACGCAGCCGCTGAAAGCCCCAGCCACGCCGCCACCGCCCGCACCCGCGCCGGAACCGCCGGCCGCATTCGCGCCGCCGGTCACGCCGCGACAAGTTGCGCCGCCGCCCGTCGCGCCGACATTTCCGTCCCGTTCCATCATGCCGGCCACACCGCTGAACGGCAACGGCAGTAGCCGTCCGCTGCCGACTTCGTCGCTTACGCCGCGCTCGGTGACGCCCACGACTAATGGTGGCAATGGCCACGGGCTCGCTTTGCCGCCCGGCTTGCGGCTCGCCTCCACCCACGGCAACGGACTTAACCTGCTGCCGACACCGGCGAAAATTTCCCCGCCGCCGGAGCCGGCACCGCCCGCGATTTTTGTGTCGCTCGGCGACCTCTGCGAACACTGGCCGGAGGAATTGAACAATGAAATTCTCCGTTCGCCGCTGGCCCAGGCCAATGTGTCGCTGGATGGCGCGATCATCCTGCCGGGCATGAAACGCGGCCGCGTGGTGATGACCTGGAAACAACTTCGTCTGCTGGCCCAGCCCAGCTCGGCGGTTTCACCCAAAGACAATTTGGAATTGGAACTGCCGTTGAAAGTGATTGCGCCGCTGTTTCTCGCCGCGCAAAAAAATCTGGCCAAGCCGCAGGCGAAGGCGGCGGTCTCCGCGGAAATTCCGGATTTATTTTTCGGCTTTCCCCAGCCGGCCGCCGCGCCGGTGATTCCGCCGCTGCCGAAGCCGCCGGAAGCAAAAAATCCGGACACGAATTTTTATGTCTGGGGCGAAAAAGGCGAAGCTCCGCCGGCGGACGAGTCGGCGCTGCGGCGCGGCGCGGCTCCGCAGACGGATTTCATGAACCGGCAGGCGCACCCGAAAGAAGTGGTCGCGCGGGCGGCGGCGCTGACCGGCGTGGCGGGCGCGGTCGTGGCGATGCAGGACGGCCTGCGCGTGGCCAGCCAGGTGCCGGCGGATTTGAACGCGGATACGCTGGCGGCGTTTTTGCCGCAGATTTTTGAGCGCGTGAACCAGAGCACGCGCGAGCTGCGGATGGGCGCGCTGAACAATCTCAATTTCACCGTGGGCAATGTGCCGTGGAAAATTTTCCGCGTGAACGCGGTTTATTTCGCCGCGTTCGGCCGGGCGGGCGAGCAACTGCCTTCGGCGCAACTGGCGCAACTGGCGGCGGAACTGGACCGGAAAAAACAAAAATAAAAAGTTATGGCCATC
>CAJAQO010000088.1 GCA_903944085.1 uncultured Verrucomicrobia subdivision 3 bacterium | reverse complement strand
GGACATGATCCATGACCTGGCTTACCGCGAGTCCATCATGAATGCCTGGAAGCTGGTCAATGATCCTGAGATCAAGGCCATGATGATCGACAAGCTCGGGCCGGAGTTGCAGGCAAAGTTTAACCCGTGGCTGCGCGATCTGGCGGGCATGAGCGGCAAGCTCGATAACCGTGATCGCTTCATGCAAAATATGACGAAGCGGTTTCGGCTATGTTCTACCGCCATGTATATTGGGTTTAACCTTATGACGACGGCGTTGCACGGGCCTACCGCTTATATCCATTCGCTGGGTGAGACTGACAAACTGGCCGCGATTAAAAACTCCTTGGGCTTGGCGGATTTTAGAATGAGCAATCCGCGGTGGCAGTTCATTATGAACAACTCGCTTGAATGCGCCGAATTGGCCAAGCATGTCGATCTTGATGCCAGGCAGAATTTGCGCAGAATTTTGCAAAAAGAGACATGGTGGACAAAGCGTCTCAATGTCGCCTCGCAGTTGTCGCAATGGCTTCTCGCAAAAAGTCTGGTTTTTTCGGCTGGTGTGGTTTGGGAGACAGAATATGAAAAATTAATGGATCAGGGGATGGAGCATGAAGAGGCCGCTCTTGCGGCGGATCGAGCGGTGCGTGTGTCGCATGGCGGTGTTAATTTCATGGATCAGGCGGAAGCGTTTCGCAGCGAAGGAATCATGCGGAATCTGCTTTGGTTCGGCGGTTTCTGGAACAGCATCTTCAACAAATATGTTGACACAATCGCCATCGGTAAACGCGGCGTTTATGCGGCGCGCGCGGGCGACATGCAGGGCGCCAAAGAGGATTTTGGCAAAGTTCTTTCCAACACCTTCACATATCTTTTGATGCCGGCGGTGATTACGGCTGCGGCGCGCGGGTATTTACAAGGCGACAAGCCGGACAACGAGAGTTTTGAGAAATGGTATCTTGAAAACTTGTTGGTGGAACCGGCGCAGCCTTTGCCCATCATCAACGCCGTGGCCAATATGTGGCTGCGACACCAAAAGACGCCGGACGTATTCGGCCCGGAGGAGACGATTTCTGACATTGTGGCGGCCGGACGCAATGATTATGATTTGTTCCAAACCGGGCAATATGATCCAAACATTCTGTTGCACAATGTGGAGGCGGTTGGATCAGTGGTGCCGCTGCCTGGCGCGGTGCCGCTGACCAAAGCCGGCGAGTATCTTTGGGATTGGGGGGATGGAAATTTGCCCCAGCAGACCCTTGCGGATGTGGCCAAAGGGCTGTTGCGCGGGCCACCTCACTAAAACGTGAATTGCACAGCGCCTTACCTCTGGTAGTCCTTACAAAAGGCAATGTTTAATTTTGTGAGGCGATGCAATGGTTTTTGAAAAAGTGTGTAAAGTATTTGATCGTATCGGGACCGTCCTGGGGTTTGTTTTGCTGGGCGCCGCGTTTGTTATTATGATCGCAAGCGCTTTATGTTACGAGGTGTTCTGGTGGCACAAAATGATGACGAATGTGGCTTATGCGGAAGCCAACCCGTTGGACGGCGATAGCGGGTGGTTTTTTGCGGGGCTTTGGCTGCTGCCGATACTCATTCAAGCGTGGGGCGTTTTGTATCCGCTGTACCTAATGGTCTCCGGCAAAGCGAAAAACGATCCGGCGCACCCCGACTATGTGCGGCCAGCTTACAAAGAGTCGCCCGAGGAAATAGCCCGTATGAAGGCGGCGCAGGAAAGGTTTCGGGAAAACGTTAATAACCCAGAATTGTTTAGGCAAAGAGTGGAAGAGGCCGCGGAGAGGAAAAGGCAATACATGGCAAAATATAAGCGGTTGAAAGAGGAATACCGGCGGTTTTACCCGGATCGTCATCACCCCGAAGAGGATGACGACTAAGCGGCCCGGCCCCGCCCCCACCCCGGCCAAACTCTTTGTTGGCATAACTAACCCAAAGCCCTATATGTCCCCCAAGCCAGGAGCGTTGCTTCTGGCTTTTTCGCAGTGGCGAAAGGGCATGACATGGGCCTCTCTGACCTTCTGGCGACCGAGAGCAACCGCACGG
>CAJAQO010000087.1 GCA_903944085.1 uncultured Verrucomicrobia subdivision 3 bacterium | reverse complement strand
TCGGACAGGCGGCCGCCGGTCGGGCCGTTGCTCATCAAAACATTCATGCCGTCCAGAATAACGAGCGTGGGTTTCATCATCAGCGCAAAATCGGAAACGATGCTGTGAATGTGCTGGTGAAATTGATTCCGCCGGCCGCCGAGCAGGCCATACCAGTTTTTCGTGGTCATCGAAGCGTGGCACAAATTGTGGTCTTTGCACGGCGCGAGGCCGATGACTTTCGTCGCCTTCTTGAACGGCGTGTTGAAGAACGTCCATTCCTTCAGAATTTCGCCGGTGAGCGACAGCGGCGCGAACGAATTGGTTTCCGGATACATCAAATCCAAATTCATTTCCGCTGCCACGGCGGTGAGGCCGCTCTTGAAGAAGCAGCCGGTCGGCGAATTGATCGGATTGTCGGCAACGATGACTTTGCTCGCGCCAGCCTCGAAGCAGAGTTTCGCCACGGCGCGCAACGCGTCCGGATGCGTGGTGGCCGCGAGCGCGGGCGGACGATCAAAGGCGACGTTCGGCTTGATCATCACCACATCGCCGTGCTGGATGAAACGATTCATGCCGCCGAGCGCGGTCATCGCGGCGCGGATGGTTTTCTCGTGTTCCGTGCCGTGCGCGATGGCGAGCGACGGCAAAACCTTGCTGATCTCCGACGCGTAGCTGCGGAGCTGCATGCCCTTTTCCTTTTCAAAACCGGGGACGAAATGATTCGGCTGCCAGAGCTTGCGGGCGACGAGGCCGGTGCCGGCGATGAGCGCGCCCGTGATGCCGAGACGGACAAGAAATTCACGCCGGTTCACCGATTGCTCGTTAGGATTTGTTGCGCTCATATTTTCAGTTAGTCAACCTACTCACTTTATCTCGCCGCGCAAATACTTTTCGATGAACGCCTGGGCCTTGCCCGCGTCGGTGGCGTCAAACACGCCGCCGAGTTCGCCCTCGCGCTGATAGACGACTTTCCATTTGCCGAAAACCTGGGCGCTGAAAATTTTTCCGCCGTTCACGTCCGGCAGCACCTCCGCCTTGCCGAAGCGCGCGCAAAAATCCTGGAAGGATTTCCATGCCTTGGCCGCGTCGTCGGGCTGCGTGACCATGATGAAATAAGGCAGCACCGCGCCGTCGAAATTGTATTTCGCCTGAAACACATCCTTGAAATCCGACTGGCCCTGCGCGTTTTCCAGCACAAACGACACGCTGTCGGCGAGCATTCCGGCGGCCGGCAATTTGCGGCGGCCGGCGAGGCCGTGATCGTCCACCGGCAATTCCTTCGCGCGGTTGAGCGCGATGGCTTTGGTCAGCGCGAGCGTTTCCGGTTTCACATCCGACGCGATGATTTGCACATAAACGGCACCCTGCCGATAAAAATATCCCATCTCGCCGGAATAACCATCCGGCGCGAAATCCAGCGGCTGGCCTTTCGGATCGCGCTCCAGCGCGAACATGCCGAACGCATCCACCGGTGAGTCGAAGCGGTATTCGTAAACGTCCACGAAACTGCCCGCCGCCGCGAGGACATTGAACGAGCGGCAGCGCAATGCCTGGACGTTGAAGCCTTGATAAGCCGGCGCGCGACCGTCAATTTTTTCAAAGAGGTTGTCGGAATTGTAAAATTCCGTGTCAGACATCGGCTTGATGCCGGCCAGCGCGATTTCCAGCGGCTGGCCTTTTTCGGCAGGCTTGGGCGCGGCGGCAGAACCTTCCGCGCCGCCTTCGCCTGAACCTTCTTCGGCGGCGGGTTTGGGGGCTTCGGCAGCAACCGGATTTTCCGTTTTGGTTTCCGGCATGGACGCTGCGGTTCCGCCCTTGCCAACCACGGCGGCGGTGGTGGATTTCAACGAATCGGTGCGGACGGCGAAAATATCCGGATTAAAATGTTTGCCCTTGATGGCGATGGCGAGGCCGATGACCGCCAACAAAACCACGATGATGGCGCTGGCCACGCGCTCGGCCAGCGGAACGTGGGTGCGGACAAATTCGCGCCGGTTGCCGGCGGCAGGTTTTTTCTCGTTCGCCATGAATTCAAGTTTGAGAACCGCAAAAGGAGACGAGCACCGACGGCGCAGGTTTCATTTAATTGTTCCGTTCACGGCGGCTCCCTCAGGCGAAATAGCGTTCGGCGCGGCGGATGATTTCCGGATAATCCACTTTGAACTGGCACGCGTCGCGCAACGCGGCGAGGTCAACGCCCGAGGCGTCGCGATGCGCGGCGGGCAGTTGATGATATTGCGCGCGAGCGCGGAGATCACCGTCCTGCTCGTAATACATCACAAAGCGGGAAATGTCGCCGAAGGCAAAATCCAGTTCCGCGCCGATCTTATTGCAAGCCGGACAACCCGGACAAATCGCGCGGCGGCTGGCCATCAACGTCTCCTGCAGCAAATTGAGCTGCGACATTTTCAGCGGAGCTTTGTAACCACGCACGGCGGCGACGCTGGTTTGAATGTTGTCCGCGTTTTGCATGCGGTTGCAAACGGCGCTGATGCGCGGATCGCTCCAGCAAGCTTGCAACAACGCCTGGTGCGTCGTCAGACCGAGCTTGTCAAATTCCGGCAAGCGCTTCGGCGCGTCGGCGGCGTTGCGCAAGGTTTTCATCGCAACCAAGCCGATGCCAGCGTCGTGGCAGGCATCGAGGGCTTTGTCAAAGCCGTCGCCTTTCGTGAAGAACGGCGTGTATTTGACCATGATCGCATCGAGAAAACCGCCTTGCGCGGCGGCGGTCAAATATTCGTTGGCCTGACCGTCGTGGCAGGAGAAGCCGACCAATTTGACCTTGCCGGAACTTTTCAATTTGTCCGCGACTTTTTTCAGCGCATCGCTTTTGGGCCAGTTCAACGAATCTTCGCCGTATTCGCGCGCGTTGATGCCGTGAATGAAAAACATGTCCAGATAACTGGTCTTCAATTTTTCCAGCCGCCGATCAACCATGTCGAAGATCTGTTCCGGCGTGCGCGGATGATCTTTGGTGACCAAAAACAAATCTTTGCGGCGCTCCGGATATTTCGTGAGCCAGTCGGCGACTTTGAGTTCGTCGTTGCCGCCGCCATACATCGAGGCGGTGTCGAAATAGCGGATGCCCAGCGACCAGCCGATGTCGAGATGTTCCACGCTGTAAGCCGGCAGGTCGCCGCCCAAAATCAACATGCTCACGTCCGGGCCGTTCTTGCCGAGTTTGCGCGTGGGCACCGGCGGCGCACCGGCGGCGGCAGTTGTGGCCGCGTCTTCCGCTTTCACGGACAACGACGACGCCAGCGCGAGGCCGGCCGGCGCGATCATGGCGTTGCGGAGAAAATTCCGGCGGGAGAGAGTTGATTTTTGGGCTTTCATATTTCAGGCGAAGTAGCGTTCGGCGCGGCGCATGATTTCCGGATAATCCGTTTTGAAATGGCAACCATCGCGCAGCGCGGCGAGATCCACCTTCGCCGTGTCGCGGACTTCCGCCGGCAGCGCGTGATAATATTCGCGCGCCTCGGTGTTGCCGTCCTGCTCGTAATAAGTCACGAACCGCGAAATGTCGTGGAACGCAAAATCGGTTTGTTTCGCGAACGCCTCGCACGACGGACAGCCGGTGCACATCGTGCGGCGGCCGGCGAGCATCGTTTCCTTGAGCAATTCCCGGTGCGCGAATTTCAGCGGCGTCTTGTAGCTGCGCGCGGCGGCGGTGCTGGCGGTCATTTGGTCCACGTTGTCAATCATGTTGCAGACGGCGGAAATGCGCGGATCGCTCCACGCGGAATGCAGCACGGCCTGATGCGTGGTGAGGCCGAGCTTGTCGAATTCCGGCAGGCGCTTCGGCACATCCTTGAGCGTGCGCATGGTCTTCATCGCCACGAGACCGATGCCCGCCTTGTGCGCGGCATCGAGCGCGAGGTCGAGCGGGCCGCCTTTGGGATAAAACGGATTGTAGGCCAGCATGACAATGTCCACCAAGCCGCCTTCCGCCGCTGCGTTCAAATAATCCGGCAACATTCCGTCATGGCAGGAGAAGCCGAACATTTTAACCTTGCCGGATTTTTTCAGTGCCTCGGCGGTGGTTTTGAAAGCGTCGCTCTTCGGCCAGCCCAAGCGGTTCGGCCCACCGATGCCGTGGATGTAAAATGCGTCCAGATACGTCGTGCCGCACGCTTCGAGCCGCTTGTCAATGAGCTCCAGCATCTGTTCCGGGCCTTGGCGCGGATTGTCCTTGGAGACGAGAAAAATTTCCTTGCGGCGCTCCGGATATTTGGCGAGCCAGGCTCCGAAAATCGTCTCCGACTTGCCGTTGAGATAGCTGTGGGCCGTGTCGAAATAGCGGATGCCCATGGACCACGCGATGTCAATATAGTCCGGGCTTAACGCCGTCATCATGCCGCCCATGCTCAAGATGGTGACCTCCGGCCCGTTCTTGCCCAGCTTGCGGCGCGGCAACGGCGTGCTGGCATCGGCAGCCGGCGCCTCGACGGCGGCAGCGGATTGCGTGAACAGTGCCGGCGCGGCGGCGAGCGCCACCGGCAGCGTCAGGGTGGATTTGATAAAACTCCGGCGCGAAGTGGCGGATTGGTTTTGGCTCATAAATATTGAGCGTTACCCTAGCATCGGTCCGCGCTGGCTGCAACGGGAATTGGCAGAACCACGTCATTTCTTTACCGCCACCGCTGCGGCGACCAATCGCTTCGCCGCCACCGAGCCGAAGTTCTTGCCTGCCTGCCTGCCAATCCCGGCGGCAGCTACGGTCATTTGGCGATGACGAAAACTGGCCACCTTCGTCCGTCGCGCACCAATTCGTAAAAGTTGGATAAAAGACTCAGGCTTTCCAGGCCGGAACGGCATTCACCATTTTCCACATCATCGCGTCGAGATTGATGCCTTCGGCGCGGGTATTGGTCAGCGCGGCCCAGCTTAAGCCAGAAGCCGTGCGCACCATGACGGTCAGCGTGCCGGGCAGGCTGCCCGTGTGCCACCAGTTGGGAAAGCGGTTGACACACCAGCCACACGCGTAATTAGCGTTGGCCGCAGTGGCGGTGGTCATGGCCTTGATGGTTTTGGCCTCCAGAATATTCGGCGTGAAGTCGAAACCATCCACATGCGTGGCAAAACGCACCAAATCGCTGGCTGTGGCAATCCATCCGCCATGCGAATCCATGCGGGTCACATTCATGTTGTAGGCATCCGTGCCTGAACCTTCCTGCCCATAATAAACCACCTCGCCGGGCGCGCGCTGGGCTAGCGTGTTTCCCCCCACGCGCATGTCTTTGATGCCACATTTCGCGAGGACGGCGCTTTGCACAAAATCAGAATAAGTCTGGCCGGTGATCTTCTCGATCACGCGTCCCAAGATGCAATAGCCAAAGTTGGAATAGGCGTAATGCGTGCCCGGCTCATTTTTCAAAGCATGATTACGCAAAGCCCAAGTGATGAGCGCCTGCTGATTCAATTCCGGTTTGCGGAACATCGGATCGTCGCCGTCGTTTTCCCAGCCGCCGCCGGTATGCGTCAGCAAGTGGTGCAACGTGATTTTTTTCACCAGCTCGGGATAGTCGTCGCCGTAGTCAAATTTTAAAATCCCTTGGGCCCCGAAAATCAAATCGTCCAGCCGCAGGCGGCCCTGCTCGATCAGCGAGAAAATGGCCACGGACGTGATCGGTTTGCTGATGCTGGCGATTCGGAACAAGTTGGCCGATGTCACTCGCTCGCCGGAAGTCTTGTTCGCGAATCCAAATCCGCGCTGAAATACCATTTGCCCATGCCGGGAAATGGCCACCGACAGTCCCGGCGCATTGTGCGGCTCCATGGTTTGCTGCGCAATTTTTTCGATGGCGGCCGTTTCGCGCTCGGTCGGCACCGGTTGCGGTTCAACTTCCGCCGCCGCGGACTTCGAGATTAACATTGCGGGCAAAGCGCAAGCCGCGCTGGCCAGAGCGGTTTGTTTTAAATAAGTGCGGCGCGAGATTTTCATTCGTTGAGAAAGAGATTCATTCAACCGCAGGATTTCAAAATCAAAGCTCCACAATTAAACACGGAGGCTCAAATCAAAAAAGTTAGAGCCTCCTGACGTCGGCTGCTACTTGGCGGTCACGACGACATAATTCTTTTTGCCTTTGCGGAGCAGGACGTGTTTGCCGAAAAGCAAATCGCCAGCGGTCACCGCCCGCGTGGCGCTGGCTTCGCGGACATTGTTGATGTTCACGCCGCCGCCTTCGATGTCTTTTCGCGCCTGGCCTTTGGACGGACACAGGCCGGCGTGAACCAACAGTTCCACGAGCGGAATGCCCGCGCCGGCGAGTTTGGCTTTTTCAATTTCTTTCGTCGGCACTTCGCCGACGATTTCGTTGAAGGTGCTTTCGGCAATGCCGTCCAATTTGCCGCCGAATAAAATATCGCTGGCGCGAATGGCTTCCGCAGTGGCATGTTCGCCGTGAATCAAATCCGTTGCGGCTTTCGCCAGCGCCTTGTGCGCGATGCGTGCGCCGGGATTTTCAGCGTGTTGTTTTTCCAGTGACTCGATTTCTTCCTTCGACAAAAACGTGAAGTATTTCAAATAGCGGATGACGTCGCGATCGTCGGTGTTGATCCAGAACTGGTAAAATTTATAGACGCTGGTTTTTTTGGCATCAATCCAGATGGTGCCGGTTTCGGTCTTGCCGAATTTCGTGCCGTCGGCCTTGGTCACGAGCGGCAGGGTCAGGCCATAGACGGTCTTGCCGAGTTTCTTGCGCGTGAGTTCGATGCCGGCGGTGATGTTGCCCCACTGGTCGCTGCCGCCGATTTGCAGTTCGCACTGCTGGTCGCGGCACAGGACCATGAAATCAAACGCCTGCAGCAGCATGTAGCTGAATTCGGTGTAGCTGATGCCCACCTCGCGGTCTTCCATGCGGGCGCGGACGGATTCCTTGGCGACCATCTGGTTGACGGTAAAATGTTTTCCGATGTCGCGCAGAAAATCGAGGAACGAAATGTCTTTCGTCCAGCTCGCATTGTCCACGAGCCGCGCAGCGTTTGTTTTGCTGTCGAAATCGAGCCAGCGGCGCAATTGCGCGGCCACGCTGGCGATGTTGTGGTTCAAAATCTGCGGCGTGAGGAGCTGCCGTTCCTGCGTCTTGCCGCTCGGGTCGCCGATGGAACCGGTGGCGCCGCCGGCCACGGCGATGGGCGTGTGCCCGGCAAGCTGAAACCGGCGCAGCGTCAGCAACGGCACGAGGCTGCCCACGTGCAAGCTGTCGCCAGTCGGGTCGAAGCCGCAATAAAGCGTGATGGGCGCGGCAATTCGTTTTTCCAGTTCCACCGCGTCGGTGCAGTCGGCAACGAGGCCGCGCCATTGCAATTCTTCCAAGATGTTCACCGGCGCAGAATAAATTGCGGATTGCCGATTGCCAATTGCCAATTGAATCATCGTCATGCTCATCCTCATCGTCATTCTCGCGTTTTCCGATTTGAGGATGAGGATGACGATGAGGATAAGTGAACAACTTTGGACTTTGGACTTGGGGCTTTGGACTTTAATCTTCGCGCGTGTCAAAAATGTTGAAAGCCTCCGGCGCGATGGCCGCCGCGACTCTGTTGAGCCGCGTGCTCGGCCTGATGCGCGAGCAGGCTTACATGTTTTTTCTGGGCACCACCTGGGTCAACGACGCGTTTCAATACGCCTTCACCGTGCCGAATCTTTTCCGGCGGCTGCTGGGCGAAGGCGCGTTGACGGCGGCGTTCATCCCCATTTTCAAGGAGAAGGAAAAAACGCACGGCGAAATCGAAATGTGGAAGGCTTCCAACGCGGTGATCTCCGGCCTGCTGGTTTCCGCGAGCGTGATTGTGGCGGTGGTTTTGGTGGTGGTTTCACTGGCCCTGGCGTTTGGCACGCCGCACGAAATTCCGCAATCGTTGGCCGGCGGCGAATTGCACCAGACAATTTTATCCGCCGACACCAACGCGCAGATTTCCAGCGGAGAAACCGTGCACTTTTGGACGCCCGGCCAGTTTCCGCCGAAAATCGTTTTGATGCTGCAACTGCTCCGCGTCATGTTCCCCTACATGATCCTCGTCTGCCTAACGGCGGTGATGATGGGAATGCTCAACGCGCGCGGCCATTTTTTCATTCCTGCGATGGGCGCAGCGACACTGAACGTGGTGATGATCGTGTCGGTTTATTGGCTCGCACCGAAATTTGGCGTGGGCCTGCCGAAGGAAAACAAGCTGCCCGTGCAGGTTTTTGCGCTGGCTTACGGCGTGCTGGTGGCAGGCGTGGCGCAGGCGACGTTTCAACTGCCGACGCTCTGGCGTGACGGCTTCCGCTACCGCTGGGTTTCGCCGTGGAAAAATGAAACCGTCCGGCGCGTGGTGCGGCAAATGGTTCCGGGCACCATCGGCGTGGCGGCATTTCAAATCAACGTCGCGCTGGTGCAGCTCGTGGCGCTGTTTGTCGGCACGGGCATTGTGTCGTCGTTCAACGGCGCGGTGCGGCTGATGGAACTGCCGCAGGGCATGTTCGGCATTTCGCTGGCGACATTTTTATTGCCGACGCTTTCCGGTCTGGCGGCGGACAAAAATTATCCCGAGTTCCGCGCGACGCTGCGCAGCGGCCTGGCGTCGCTGACGTTTGTCAATTTGATTGCGTCCGTCCTGCTCATCGTGCTGGCCGAGCCGATTGTGCGGCTGCTGTTTGAACACGGCGAAAAATTCACCGCCGCCTCCACCGTCCGTGTGTCCTTCGCGCTGGTCTGCCTGGCACCGGGGCTGGTGGCGTTTTCGACGGCGAATATTCTGGCGCGCGCTTTTTACGCGCTGGGCGACACCCGGACGCCGATGAAAATCAGCATCGTTTGTCTCACGATCAATTTCTTCGCCTCGTGCCTGCTCATGCCGCTGCTGCTGGAAGGCGGGCCGGGCATTGCCAACACGTTCACCTCCGCGCTGAACGTCAGCCTGCTCCTGTTTGCGCTGCGGAAAAAACTGGGCAAGCTGGAAATGCAACCGCTGCGCGACACCGTTCAACCGCTCGTGCTCGCGGCGCTGCTGGCTGGCGGGCTGGCCTGGGGCGGCTGGCGAATGTGGGAAAAATTCCTCGGCCACGAAAATCTCGCGTTGAAAATCGGCGCGGTGTTTGTGCCGGCGGGAGTTGCCGGCGGCATTTACTGGCTGTTGGCCCTCGCCTGCAAAATTCCGGCGGCGAAGGAAATGACCGCGTTCGCGCTGGCGAAATTCAAGCGCTTCAAATAGCCACCGCCGCCGTCCAGCCGTTGGCGCCGAACTGTGATTGGAATTTCTCCGCCAAGTTTTCCGCCGCCGCCAAATTTTCGGCGATGGCAAAAGTTGTCGAGCCGCTGCCGGACATGAGCGCCGCCAGCGCGCCGTTTTCGCGGAGAAATTCCTGGTAAAGCGACAGCACCGGAAACTTGTCGAAGGCCGGGGCTTCGAGCGAATTGTAAATGCCATCAGCGATGGCGGGCCAATTCTTTGACTGCAATGCCGTCACCAGCTTTTCCGCGCGCCCGGTTTGTCCGTTCAGCGCTGCGGGAAAACGCGCGAGGTTTTGATACGACCACGGCGTGGAAATGCCGAAGCCGGGATGCGCGAGGAAAAACGCCCGGCCGCGCAGGGCCGGAAAATTTTCCAGCGTCTGAACTTTTTCGCCGCGACCAGTGGCCAGCGCCGGTTTGTCGTAAAGAAAAAAGGGAACGTCGGAACCGAGCGCCGCCGCCAGTTCGTGCAGTTTTTCCAGCGGCAGCGGCGAACCGAAAAGTTCATTCAGTGCGGTGAATGTCACCGCCGCGTTGGCGCTGCCGCCGCCGATGCCGCCGGCCAGCGGGAGATTTTTTTGCAGATGGATTTTGACGCCGTCGGAAATTTTCGCAGCGGCGAGAAATGAAGTCGCGGCGCGGTGAACCAGATTTTTCGTGTCCGTCGGCAGCTCCGGGTGGCTGCACGTCAGTTGCAGTCCAGCGCCGGTGCGCTCGAAAGTCATTTCATCGCAGACATTGACCGGCTGCATGACGGTTTCCAATTCATGAAAACCGTCGGCGCGCTGGCCGAGGATGTTCAGGATGAGGTTGACCTTGCAGGGCGATTTTTTTTCAAGTCGCATGAGATTCACAAAAGCAAAACGCGCCAACAAGTTTGTCGGCGCGTCTGCGAAAACTTTTCACGGTCAGTTGTCGAACACTTGGAACCGGCTGCCGGGGAACCATGGCGCGACGTCGCCACCGCTGAAGCCGGTGTAGGTGTCGGTGTCGAACAGCGCGTCGGACATGAGATCGGGCTTGTAGCTTTCCGGGAAAACCGGGTCGGGCGCAAAGCTCTTCGTGCACACCGGAGCATAGGTGGGAACGGGGAAAGTGATCACTTCGTAAAGGCCCAAGCCGGTGCGCTCCAGCGAGCGGTCAAAGCCGTGGACGAACCCGTAGTAGCCGTTGCCGGGCATGTCGAGCACGGCGTTCTGCTCCACCGAGCGGCGCAGTTCGCCCCAGCGGACGATTTCATAGGTATTGCTCAAGCCGCGCCCGAGTTTGTGTTCAGGGCCGGCACAGCCGGCGGCGAAGAGGGCCGCCGCTACGGCGACCAGGGGAAAAATGATTTTGCGCATACGATTTTCAGTTTGGTCTGCCGCAATTTACGCCGAATCTCCGGCTTGTAAAGCGCGTTTTCTGGCAATGAATTAAATTCCGCCGTCATCTATTGAAATGCTGGCGAACCAGCGGCCAGCCATATTGCCAGCCAGCCCACAATAGTCCGGCGACCAGCAGCAAAACGAACATCACCAATAAAAGCATGCGGCGGGCTCTGGCCCGGTCCGGTTGCTCCCAATACCACGCAATCCAGACGGTGATTTCGTAAAGCATATACAACGGCCCCGCCATCAGAACTTGCGTGATGACTTCCGGCGTGGTCAGCAACGCCCCCAAAACGAGGTTGATGACGATCATGTAACGCCACATTTTCCGCAGCGTGACATAGCTCAATACGTCTATTTTTACGAGCGTCAGGATCACCACCGGCAGTTCAAAGCCCAAACCCATGCCAAGCATAAATTTGCAGACGAAGCTGATATATTCTTCCGCCCGCCATTGCAGCGCGCCAAGGCCGAGCCATTGTGAATACATTTGCGACGCCGCCAGCGCCACCGGCATCAGCACGAAATAACAGAACGAAACGCCCACGGCGAAAAGTCCGCCGCCGATGAACAGCGCGCGGTAGATATATTTGCGTTCCTTCAACCGCAGCGCCGGAAAGACAAACGATGCGATAAAATAAAGCATGAATGGTGCGCACAGCACCATGCCGCCGTAAAAGGCTACTTGGAACGCCACGAAAAATCCGCCCGCCGGCGTCAGGTTCACCAACTCAATATGCATCCGCTGGATGTCGGCGATGGCGGCTGGGTCGGGATTGACGCGCCAGCTTAACACCGGATTAGTGCCCAGCATGATGGGTTCAACGGTAACGGCAGCGAAACGGTTCGTGCCGGTGTTCAGCAATTGCTGCTGTTCGGGTGTGATCGGAAAATTAGCGAGATGATTCGTGCCGAAGCTGACACTGACCACCTGGTTCGTGCCGGGAAAACTGGCTCGCGCCTGGGTCAGCGGCCATTTGATGATGCCGATGACATAATTGGCCGCGACAAGGCACAGCAGCATTGAGAGACCTAACGCCACGGCGCATTTGACGAGCAGCCAACGGAAATCCTCCAGATGCTCCAGAAAACTTTTTACCGGACCGCCTTCGTCCTCCAGCGGTTCTTGGGGGAAATCGCCCATGAATATTTCTGCGGCAAAAAAGCAAAAACCAGCGAACTTAAACTACTTTCGTTTCGGGCGGCGTGGATTGAGCGGTGGTATTGACCGGCGGAGCCTTGGGCGGAAGCGCGGGAGTTTCCGTGCCAGCGTTCTGAATTTCATCCGTCACCTCGCGCGTCGCCTTCTTGAATTCCTTGATGCCCGTGCCCAAGCCTTTAGCCAGCTCTGGCAATTTTTTTGCGCCAAACAAAATCAACACCACGGCGAGAATCAAAATGATTTCCCAGCCGCCAAAAATACCTGCAAGCATCGCGTTCATAAAAATAAAATGTGAATTAACTGAAATCAGACTAAGCCCCGCCACCACTTTAGTAAAGCAACAAAAAAGCCGCGCTGGCGCGCGGCTTGGGAAATTTTATTCCGCCGGCCCGGTCATTTCGGCGTGCAGACGATGAATTCGCCGCGGCGGTTCTTGGCCCAGGCGGCTTCGTCGTGGCCGGGATCGGCCGGCTTGTCCTTGCCAAAACTTTCCGTGCGGATGCGCATCGGGGCGATGCCGATTTTCACCAGTGCCTCGCGCAGCGCCAGCGCGCGGCGTTCGCCGAGTGCGCGGTTGTATTCTTCCGTGCCGCGCTCGTCGCAATGGCCTTCAATGAGCAGAAACTCATTCGCATTGGCGGTCAAATCCTGACCCACGCTGGCGATGTTGGCCTGCTCCTTGTCCTGCACCACCGCGCTGTCAAATTTGAAATGCACCGTGTAAGCCGCCAGCTTCTCGCGGTTTTGATTCATGTCTTCGGGCCGCCAGTTTTCCGGCAGCGGGCCGCCGCCGACTGGCGTGGTGATTCCAGCGCCGGGAAGTGGCGTCGGCGTTTCGCCGCCGGGCAATTGGCCGCCGGGCGGGAGCGTGGGCGTGTTGCCCGTGTCGCCAACAATCGGTTGGTTATGTCCCGGAATCTGCGTGACTTTGGGCGTGCCTTTGCGGCAGCCCGTGGCGGCCATCGTCGCGGCCAGCGCGATCACCAGCGGAAAAATAAGTTTGTTCATTTTCATAATTTTTGTTCGGTTCGGTTAAAATGCGGTTAAATTTTTTGAAACGAAATTGGAAAATCATCATCTCGCCCAAGCTGGCTGGGAATTGCTTCCCGTCGCTCGCCGACAATCCTTGTATTGTTTGGTGAAAACGTCAAGCACAGACAGCGTTTGATGCCCGTTGCTGCCGTGGTTGAAAACCAGCGTCCGCGAGTTCGGCGACCACGATGGATTCTGCCCCGCCACCAGCACCACGGGCGCCATGCTGCCGTCCGCCGGCATCACGCAAATATCGAAATCGCCCGCCATCCGCGTGAACGCGATCCACTTGCCGTCCGGCGACCAGTCCGGCTCCGTCGGGTTCGCCGCGCCGGTGGTGTTCAGATATTGAACTTCGCCGCCGCCGGCCGAAATTTTCGCCAGCCGGCGCCGCTCGGCCTTTTTTGTCGCGAAACAAATCCAGCTGCCGTCCGGCGACCAGCACGGCGAGGAATCCTCCAAGCCCGTCGTCAGCCGTTTCAAATTTGAGCCGTCGGCGTTGCATATCCAGACGTTCGGGCTGCCGGACTTGCTCAAAATCATCGCCACCTTCGCGCCGTCCGGCGACACCGCCGCGCTCGTGTTCAGCCCCGAATAACCCGCGATCACGCGCCGCTGCCCGCTCGACAGGCTGTGGTAAAAAATATCCGGATTGCTGCGCGCGTAGCTGGTGTAATACAGCGCCATCCGCCCCGGCACCCACGCCGGCCTCGCCACAATCGTCGCATCCGACGTGACCGGCTGCGCGCCGAAGCCGTCAAAATCCGCGACGTAAATTTCGCCGTTGCCGCCCGGGGCCTGCGACTTGAACGCGATCTTGGTCTGGCCAATGGCTTTCAGCGAAGTGGTGGCCTTGACGATGTCGTCCGCGAACGCGTGCGCCTGCCGCCGCAGGCTCGCGCCGTTGTAGCTGCGCGACAAAATCATCTTGTGCGCGAACTTGTCCGTGACGCTGCCGGTGACGCCGCCCGCGTCGCTGCCGTGGATCAAATACTGCGCCGCGTCCGGCGACACAAAGCTGAAGCCTTGAACAAACAAATCGAATTTCAAAACTTCCGCCGCCTCGCCGGAGAAGCCGTCAAGCGCGACGGGAATGGGCTTTTGCGCGAACAAGCCCGGCTTTTCAATGTTGATTTCCTGCGCGAGTGAAAAATTCAGCGCGGCAGCGGCGAGTGAGATTGTCAGCAGGTTGAGAATTAATTTTTTCATCCGAGCATCCGTTTGGCTTTGAGGTTGAAGTTGATGATGTAAGTGCGTTCCTTGTCCGTCGCGCCGTCCGGAAACGGCGCGATTTCAGTAACGCGATCCAAAGTTTTTTGCACCGAGCGATCCACGCTGGTGTCGCCGGATGGCCCGACGATGTGCGCGGAAATCACCCGACCATCATTGGCGATGGTGACGCTGACCTTGACGTTGGCGTCGTCGCTGGCCGTGTCATCCGGCGGCACCCACGCCTGCGTGTAAACGCTTTTGACGACGGACGCGTAATTCGCGTAAGCCGCCGTGCTGTCGCCCCGCATGTCAACCGAAGTGGACGTCGAGGAATTTTCTTTGATGGCATGTGCCACATCCCGAATCGCCTTGAGCCGGGCATCGCGCGCACGCTTGGCTTCTTTCGCCGCTGCTTTCGCGGCCTTTTCTTCTTCGGCCGCGGTGTTGTCTGCGACCGTCGGTTTTTTACGCACGACCGGTTTTAAATCCACTTCAATTTGGTGCGGTTTCGGCTTCGGTTTTGGTTCCGGAATGTCCGCCGGCTTCAGCTCTTCCGGCGGCTTAACAGGTTCAACGGGCTTCACCGGTTCCACTGGTTTTACCACTGGCTTCGGCGGCTCGGTCGTTGGTTGCGGCGGCGGTTCCGGCGGTTTGACGATTGGCGTGGGCGGCGGTGGCTTGGCGTCTTTCACACCGCTGTTGAACGTGGCATCAATCAAATTTGCCGGAATCACGTCCAGCACCTGCGAATCATCCGGCTTCGGTTTCGAGGTGACAAAACCCGAGCACAGCACCACCACGACCACCAGCAGATGCGTGCCGGCGGCGGCGATGAGGCATTTTTTTTGCAGCCGGTTCATTTGGTGGGCGTCGGATCGGTGCGCAAGGAGTAGCGCTTGATGCCGTTTTTCTGGCAGCCATCAATCAGCTGCGCGACATAATCGTAACGGCATTCCCGGTCGGCGCGGATATAAACCACCAGGTTTTCGTTGCCGCGATATTCCTGCGCGAGCTGCCGGATGAGTTGCGGCAATTGCATCGGCCGCGATTCATATTTGTAATAGCCCGTGCTGGTAATCTCGACCGTGCGAATATCATTTTTGTTCAGTCGCTTGTCCGTCTGCCCGCCGCGCGGCAGATTCAACTCGATGCTTTGCGTCAGCAGCGGCGTGGTGATGATGAAAATGATGAGCAGCACAAACGCCAAATCCAGCAGCGGCGTGATGTTGATGTCGCTCAACGTCACCAGCGAATTGCGTTGGGAAAAGCGTCTCATGCTGGTTGCAAGTTGCTGGTTGCAGGTTGCAGGTTGGTGGCGGCACGCGTCGGCTTTTTCACACGGGAATTACCTGCATAACCTTCAAGGTAACGAATGAAGGCTGACAATTTTTTGGATAAAGCCATGGACAATTCACGCAATGAATTGAATTCCGTCTCGCTGATATATTTTTGATCAACGGCGACGCAGAGCTGGGAGCGCACTTCGCCGTTTGAACCTTTGGCAATATTGAGGAACTGCACAAATTCCTTGCGTGAGCCGCGCTCAAAACTTTCGGCAATGTTCGACATGGTGGAAACGGAGGCGCGGCGAATCTGGTCGCGCAGGCCAAAATCCTGATTAAACACCCGCGCTTTGGAGGCGGAATAAACAGCACCAACCAATTGCCGGGCGTCCTGCCAGACATGCAAATCTTCAAATTGTCGAACCGTGGGCATTTTGTAACCTGCAACTTTTAACCTGCAACCTGCAACTTATTCTTCGCCGAGAAATTCCGTCTCCATTTTGGAAACGAGTTCCTGCGCGAAATTGTCCAGCTCCACCGTGAACGCGCGCAAATTGTGGACCAGCCAGTTGTAGCCGAACATCGAGGGAATCGCCACGAGCAGGCCCGCGACGGTCGTCACGAGCGCGGCGGAAACGCCCGGCGCCATCACTGCCAGCGTCGCGCCCTGCGGCGATTGCGCGATGCCCGCGAACGTGCTCATCACGCCCCAGACCGTGCCCAGCAAACCCATGAACGGCGCGCCGCTCACCGCGATGGCCAGCAGGATCAGCCCGGATTCCAGCCGGAGCGATTCTTTGGCGACGACGTTCTCAATGGCGCGTTTGATGTGCTCCATGTTTTTCAGACTGATCTGCTGCTTGGCGCGTTCACCCGTCGGCCCGCGCAGGCGCGCATCCAGTTGCACGCAGCCGGCTTGATAGACCGCGTAGAGCGGACAGCCTTCGACCTCCAGCTTGCGGTCGAACATTTCCAGCACGGTCTTCTGCGAGGTGAATTCCTCGCCGAACAAAGCATTGAGCTTCCGCGCCCGCCGCATTTGGATGACTTTGAAAACCATCATCCACCACACGGCGATCGAAGAAATAAACAACAGCACGATGATGACCAAGGCTTCCGGGCGCGCATGGTCCAAAACGTAAAACAACTCCACCTGCTTGGTGGCGGCTGCGATGAGTGCAATAGGTAACCCGCTCATAAAAAACAAAACTTGGTGGTGAGGAACCGGTTTTAGGCCAAGTGGCGGAACTCCGAGCTTTCTGTCCGCCGACGCAGATTATCACGCCGCGCCGGGCAAATTGCAAAATCTTTTTCGCGAAAATTTGAATCAAGCTCATCCTCATCCTCATCGTCAAAATTCCTTCAAAAACCGAGGAGGAGAATGACGATGAGAACGAGGCGGATTAAAATTCGAAAATAAAACACGCTTTGCGCCGCCGACAAAATCGCATAAAACAAGCGCCATGTCTCGTTCGCGCCTCCTCGCGCTGCTGCTCGCCTTGGTCACGCTGCTGGTTTACCTGCCGGCGGCCTGGCACGGCTTCAGCCTGTTCGACGACACCGATTACGTCACCGACAACCCCGTGGTTCAAAACGGACTGACCTGGGCCGGCCTCCGCTGGGCGTTCACCACCTGGCATGCCAGCAACTGGCATCCGCTGACCTGGCTCTCGCACATGCTGGACTGCGAACTGTTCGGTCTCAACGCCGGCGCGCATCACGTCGTCAACATTTTGTTTCACGCGGCCAACGTGGTTTTACTGTTCACGCTGCTCCGGCGTTTGACGGGCGTGCTCTGGCCGTCAGCGTTCGTCGCCGCGCTGTTTGCGTGGCATCCGCTGCGGGTGGAATCCGTCGCGTGGATTGCCGAACGCAAAGATGTGTTGAGCACATTCTTCGCCCTGCTCGCGCTTTTGGGCTATGAAAAATATGTCGCGGCGGCCAAAGTCCGAAATCCAAAGTCCAAGGTCTTTTTTGCCTGGAGTTTGTTCGCCTTCGCGCTCGGCCTGCTGGCCAAACCGATGCTGGTCACGTTGCCGTTCGTAATGCTGTTGCTGGATTACTGGCCGCTGAACCGGGTTGCAGGTTGCAAGTTGCCGGTTGCTGGTTCGGCGGCGGCGAAAATACAACCTGCAACTTTCAACTTGCAACTTGTAACCGAAAAAATTCCATTCTTCGCGCTTGCAGCGATATCGTGCGTGATCACGTTTCTCGCGCAACATCGCGGCGGCATGGTCGTCTCGCTGGAGGAAATGCCGCTGGGCTACCGGCTGGCCAACGTGCCGCTGGCGTATCTGCGCTATCTCGAAAAAATGATCTGGCCGGCGCATCTGGCCATTTTCTACCCGCTGCCAAAAACTTTTTCCGCGCTCGCCGTCTCGCTCGCAATCATTGCGTTGCTGCTCATTACCGCGCTGGTTTGGTTCGGACGCAAACGCAGTCCGTGGGGTTTCGTGGGCTGGCTGTGGTTTTTGCTGACGCTGGTGCCGGTGATCGGTCTGGTGCAGATCGGCCAGGCGGCGATGTCCGACCGCTATTCTTATTGTCCGCTCATCGGGCTGTTCATTGCCATCACGTTTGCCTTTCACGACGGGCTGAAGCGAATTCGAGTTCAGCCAAATTTTGTCGCTGCCGGTGCAGGTTTGATGCTAGGCGGATGTGTGGTGCTCACGGAAACTGAATTGAACTGCTGGCGCGATGATGTGGCGCTTTTCTCGCACGCCGTGAGCGTTACGGAGAACAACGAACCGGCCCATCTTGATTTGGGGCTGGCGCTCGAAGCCGCCGGGCGGAAAGCCGAGGCTCTGGCCGAATACCGCACCGGTTTGAAGCTGAATCCCAGCCGCGTCAAAACCTACAATTACATCGCCGCGGTGCTGGCCGACTCCGGCCAGACCAATGAGGCGCTGGCCGAATTGCAGGAAGGATTGCGGATAGACCCACAAGACGTGCCGACGCACAACCGCCTCGCCAAATTGCTGGCCGATTCCGGCCACCCAAACGAGGCGCTGGCTGAATTTCAAGCGGCGCTGCTGATCAACCCCAAGGATACGGCGGTGCTCAAAAACTTTGGCACTTTGCTGGCCACGCTGGGCCGGTTCGATGAGGCGATGCGAAGCTATGCCGAAGCCGCCCGGCTGAATCCCGCCGACTCGCGCCCGCCTTATTTGACCGGCCTGGCATTGCTCAAACAAAACCGCGACCCGGATGCCATTCCATTTTTTCGGCAGGCTTTGCAAACCGACCCGGACAATTTTCAGTTGCTGATCTTGCTGGCGCAGGTGCTGGCCACGGATGAAAACTCCAAGGCTCGCGATGGCCGCGCCGCGTTTGATTTGGCGTCCAAGGCCAACGCGCTCACCGGCGGTGATCAGCCAGCCGTGCTGGACGTATTCGGCATGGCGTGCGCCGAGCTCGGACGTTTTGACGAGGCACAAAAGGCCGCGCAAGAGGCCTTGCGACTCGCCGCTGCAAACGGTTCGACGAACGACATTGCCCTGATGCAGCAACGATTGCAACTCTACCAAAATCATCAGCCGTTCCGACAGTCCTTTGCCGGTGCATCCAGCGTCGAAACCACGAAACCGTGACCAGGAGCGGAATCAATGCGTGCAATTATTCTCTTTTGCAAATTCGCACCGGGGATTAGCCTCAATTCATGGCAGCCACGAAGATTAAATTCAAGCCCGTCAAGCTTTCCGCCAAACGCGCCGTCGCCGCGCCGCGCCACGCGCCGGTCATCCCGCTCAATGACCGACGCCTGAATTTCGGCAACAAATGGGATTACGCGCCCGCGCCGGAGGACTCGAAAAATTACATCATCGCGCCGAGACATGAATTGTTCATCAACGGCAAATTCACCGCGCCGCATTCGGGCAAGCATTTTGACACCATCAATCCCGCCACCGAGGACAAGATCACCGAAATCGCGCTCGGCGACGCCGAGGACGTGGACCTCGCGGTCAGGGCTGCGCGCCGTGCTTACGAAAAAGTCTGGAGCAAAATGCCCGGCCGCGAGCGCGGCAAATATCTTTACCGCATCGCCCGCATCATCCAGGAAAAATCGCGCGAGCTTGCCGTGCTCGAAACGATGGACGGCGGCAAGCCCATCAAGGAAACACGCGACGTGGATCTGCCCATCGTCGCCGCGCACTTTTTTTATCACGCCGGCTGGGCGGACAAATTGCAATACGCCTTTCCCGGTCGCACGCCGCGTCCGCTCGGCGTCGTTGGCCAAATCATTCCGTGGAATTTTCCGCTGCTGATGGCCGCGTGGAAAATCGCGCCGGCGCTCGCGTGCGGCAACACCGTCGTCATCAAGCCGTCCAAGACCACCAGCCTCACGCTCGTGCGGCTCGCGCAGATTTTTCAGGAGGCGGAATTGCCGGAAGGCGTCGTCAACGTCATCACCGGCGTCGGCGAGACCGGCACGGCCATCGTCAAGCATCCCGACGTGAACAAAATCGCGTTCACCGGCTCCACGGAAATCGGCAAGCAGCTCGCGCAAATGGTCGTCGGCACGGACAAGCGCATCACGCTCGAACTCGGCGGCAAGGCGGCGAACATCGTGTTCGAGGACGCGCCGATTGACCAGGCCATCGAAGGCATCATCGCCGGAATTTATTTCAACATGGGCCACGTTTGCTGCGCCGGCTCGCGGCTGCTTGTTCAGGAAAGCATTTATCCAAAGGTCGTCAAAAAACTGCGCGACCGCATCCAGACGCTGCGCATCGGCAATCCGCTCGACAAAAACACCGACATCGGCGCGATCAACAACAAACCGCAGCTCGAAAAAATCCGCGAACTCGTGCAGAGCGGCGCGGACGAAGGCGCGGAAGTCGTGCAAACACAATGCAAGCTGCCGGAGCGCGGCTACTGGTATCCGCCGACGTTTCTCACCGGCGTGACGGCGAGCCATCGCGTGGCGCAGGAGGAAATTTTCGGGCCGGTGTTGAGCGTGATGACGTTCCGCACGCCGGAGGAGGCCGTCGAGCGCGCGAACAACACGCCCTACGGTTTGAGCGCCGGCGTGTGGACGGACAAGGGCAGCAAGATATTCAAGATCGTGCACCAGCTCCGCGCTGGCGTGGTCTGGGCGAACACCTACAACAAGTTCGATCCGACCAGTCCCTTCGGCGGCTACAAGGAAAGCGGCTTCGGGCGCGAAGGCGGAATTCAGGGGCTGGCCGCATATTGTCGGCTAGATTGAGCCTTTGGTTGCCGAGGGATTGGCGGATTGTAACTTTTGCTGGACAAAAGCCGGGGATGGCAGTTTAATTGGTTTAATAATCAACATAAGCCAAAATTTCAAAGCTGGCTTGGGCTGATTGAAACGACCATTTGCATTTAACCAGGAGCGCATATGCCGATTGAAGAAATTGTCCTTTCCGCCGCGGCTTTGGGCGTCAAACTCACCGAAAGATTTTTCGACCGCGCCAGCAAGCATGACAGCGATGTTGTCGGGATCGGCCTGGCCGTGGGTTATTTTTATAATTTTCTGGATCCGGTTTCCGATCTGATCGAAAGCGATCAATTTGTCATTTACGCCTCGCAGGATGACAAGGTCGGCCGGAAATTCGAGGCGGACGACATCCGCCTGCAGATTATTGTTCCGAACCGGCTTGATGTGGCGACCTTCAAACGCTGCGAGGACGAATTCAAGACGCCGTTCAAAGGCTTGATTTTTCTGGCCCGCAACAAACGGTTTTACGGCATCAATTACGCGCTGAACGAAATGCCGGCAAAAACGGAGCTGACCATCATTGACCTCGCACGGCCCATCATGTCGGCCAAGCAATATTACGAAAACATCGTGAAGCTCGACACCGGCAATGACGCCGATGAGAAATGGCTGAAAACGCAAGTGGCCGAGATCACGGCTTTCAAGGAAACGCTGCGCGGCCTGCAAAAGCGGGGCTATGGCGTCTTGGTGAACAAACTGGATTTCCGGGAACGATCCTGATTGCCGCGAAAAACACCTTCGCATGGTGCCGTGTTTGGATCGGGCCTGCATCTGGTCTTGAATTGAAACACGCATTGCTTGAGGATGAGCAGCATGCACCCTGTCAATTGGTTTAAGCTTTCCGACTTCAAATCCGCACGTTCACTTTTGATTTTTGGTTGCCTCGCAGCCTTCGGGCTGGACGCGCGACTGTTTGCTCAAGAAAGCAACCCGCCGGCGAATCTCGCGACCGTGGCGACGCCGGCGAGCTCCTATGTTTCCGGCGACACTTCCGTGGCCGCGCTCAACGACGGCTTCACGCCGCGCAACTCGCGCGATAACCGGCGCGGCTCTTACGGCAACTGGCCGCGCACCGGCACGCAGTGGGTGGAATACGACTGGAGCCAGCCGATCAGCACGAAGCAGATCGAAGTGTATTGGTGGGACGATCATCAAGGCGTGCGGCTGCCGAAGGAGTGCCGCGTTGCTTTTTGGGACGGGGGAAATTTTATTGAAATCACCAACGCCACCGGCCTAGGAGTCGAAGCCGACAAGTTCAACGTGACGACGTTCCCGGAAGTCACCACGACGAGATTGAAGCTCGGAATGGCCGGCAACGAAAATTTTTCCACCGGCATTTTGGAGTGGCGCGTTTTGGATTCGGGCAAGTCGCCGGAGTTTCCGCCGCGCGTCAACGCCGGCGTGGACCGTGATGTGATGGTGGGCGGCAAAACGTATTTGTCCGGCGCAGTAAAATTTTTAAAGCCTGGTTCGGCGGCAAAGGTGCGCTGGCGCAAGGATTCCGGGCCGGGCAAAGTGAAATTTGCAAACGCGGAAACGAATGTCACCACGGCGGTGTTTTCCGCGCCGGGCGACTACGTTTTGAAATTGACCGCCGGCAAAGGAAGATTGACCGCTTCATCCACGCTGAACGTGAAAGTGGTTTCTCCGCCGCCGGCGCAGCGGCTCGACGTGGTTTACACGAAGCCTTACCAAATCAACAGTCCGCTGTGGAACGCGCGCGCAAAGGCGCTCATCGTGAACTGGATTCCGCATTGCATTGACGAAATCAACAGCACGAACATCCCGAAAAACCACGGCGACGGCGGCATTGACAATTTTATCGAGGCGGCCAAGGCGTTGCGCGGCGAGCCGCACGCGCCGCAGCGCGGTTACGTTTTTGCCAACGCCTGGGTGCATCAAACCGTCGAGTCCATGTGCATCGCGCTGATGGTGGACGCGCAAGGCGACAAGGAAATCCTCGCGGCGCAGGACAAAATGAAGGCGACGCTGGCGGATTGGATTCCGAAAATCCTCGCCGCGCAAGAGCCGGACGGCTATTTGCAAACGGCTTACACCTTGGCGGACCGCAAGGTCTGGCCGACGCGCTGGAATCCGGCGCAGCGCGGCAATCACGAAGGCTACGTCATGGGCTATTTTATCGAGTCGGCGATCAATCATTACACGCTCACCGGCGGCATGGACAAACGGCTTTACAACGCGGCGAAAAAACTCGCCGACTGCTGGGTGGCGAACATCGGGCCGGGCAAAAAGGAATGGTATGATGGCCACGAGCAGATGGAACAAGGTTTGGTGCGCTTCGGCCGTTTTGTAAACGATGTCGAGGGTGGCGGACACGGTGACAGTTATATCGCGCTCGCGAAATTTTTGCTCGATTGCCGCGGTGCGCACGGCGGCAGCGATTACGACCAGACGCGCGTGCCCGTGCAGCAGCAATACGAAGCGGTCGGCCATGCCGTGCGCGCTTCGTATTTGTTTTCCGCGATGTCGGATGTCGCGGCGGAAACGCACGACGCGGATTATCAAAGCGCCGTGCTGTCGCTCTGGGACAATCTCATCAACAAAAAATATTACCTCACCGGCGGCATCGGCAGCGGCGAAACGTCCGAGGGTTTTGGCGGAAATTATTCCCTGCGCAACGAGGCTTACTGCGAAGCGTGCTCGAGCTGCGGTGAAATTTTCTTCCAATGGAAAATGAACCTCGCTTACCACAACGCGAAATTCGCCGATCTTTACGAAGAGACGATTTACAACGCACTGCTCGGCTCGACGGATTTGGCCGGCCAGAATTTTTACTACGACAATCCGCTCGTCGAGGACAAGGCGCGCTATCCGTGGCACGTCTGCCCATGCTGTGTCGGCAACATCCCGCGCACGCTGCTGATGATTCCGACGTGGACTTACGCAAAAAGCGCTGACGGCATTTACGTCAATTTGTTCATCGGCAGCACCATCAATGTCGAGCGCGTCGCCGGCACGGACGTAGAAATGGTGCAGCACACGGATTACCCGTGGAGCGGAAAGGTTTCCATCACCGTCAATCCCAAGGCGGCAAAAAAATTCACCGTTTTTGTGCGCGTGCCGGACCGCACCACGAGCGAGCTTTACACGCCATCACCCAAAGTCAACTGCTTGAAATCACTCGCGGTCAACGGGAAAACGATTCAGCCGAAAATTGAAAACGGCTATGCCAGCATCACGCGCGAATGGAAAATTGGCGACAAAATTGAGCTTGTGCTGCCGCTGGAAATCCAAGTCGTGAAGCCTGACGACCATATCGCGGCGGATCGCGGCCGCGTCGCGCTGCGCTACGGCCCGATCATTTACAATGTCGAGCGTGCCGACCAGCCGAAGCTCGATCTCGCGCCGGATCTCGGCTCGTTGAGCGCCGAATGGCGCGGCGATTTGCTGGGCGGCGTCATGACCATCAAGGGCAAATGGTCCGACGGCAGCCCGCTGCTGGCGATTCCGAACTACGCCCGCGAAAATCGCGGCGGGGGAAATTCGGTGGTCTGGCTGAACGACAAAGATTGATTCCGCGCCGTTGCCTTTTGTTGAAGTTTCTGGTGAGATTGGAACCATGAGCACACGACTCGACGTAAAGAAAACCTACAAGCTCTACCTCGGCGGAAAATTTCCGCGCAGCGAAAGCGGACGCTACCTGCCCGCGAAATCCGCGAAGGGCGAGCACCTCGATAATTTTGCCCATGCCTCGCGCAAGGATTTTCGGGATGCCGTGGTCGCCGCGCGTTCGGCGGTGGCTGGCTGGGGCAACGCCAGCGCTTACAATCGCGGGCAAATTCTGTATCGCGCCGCCGAAATGCTGCAAAACCGCGCGGCGGAACTCGTCGCCGAAATCGCGCGCTCGACCAACGTCAGTGCGGCGAAGGCGAAGCGCGAAGTGACGCTGGCGATTGACCGGCTGGTGCATTTCGCGGGCTGGACGGACAAATACCAGCAAGTTTTCGGCAGCGTGAATCCCGTGGCGTCGTCGCACTTTAATTTCTCCACACCGGAGCCGACGGGCGTGGTCGTGGTGCTCGCGCCGGATGAGCCGTCGTTGCTCGCGCTCGTGTCGCTGGTCGCGCCGGTGATTTTGAGCGGCAATGCGGCGATTGTGATTGCTTCCGAAAAATTTCCGCTGCCCGCCGCGACGTTCGCCGAAATTCTGGCGACGAGCGACCTGCCCGGCGGCGTGGTGAATCTTCTCACCGGCAAGCGCGCCGAGCTGGTTCCGCATATCGCCACGCACATGGACGTGAACGCGATTGTGGATGGCGCGGGCGACGCGGAGTTGAGCGCGAAACTGCAAGCCGGCACGGCCATCAATTTGAAGCGCTATTCAAAATATTCGCTCGCGCCCGCCGACTGGTTCAGCGCCAAAGCGGAAAACCCGTATCGGATTCTCGACACGGTGGAATTCAAGACTGCGTGGCATCCGATCGGCGTTTGATTTGCAGCAGCCGACGTGAGGAAGCTCTAAATAATCGGAATGAATTAGAGCCTCCTTACGTCGGCGGCCACAAATTTTTTAAGCCGTTTCCTGCAAACCTTTCCCGCCGTTCACCAAAAACAAAACCGCCATGCGCACGGCGAGGCCGTTGGTGACCTGCTCCAAAATCACCGAGCGGCCGCAGTCGGCGATTTCGCTGTCAATTTCCACGCCGCGATTGATCGGGCCGGGGTGCATGATGAGCGCGTCGGGCTTGGTTTTAGCGAGCCGCGCCTTGGTCAGACCGTAAAGCTGCGTATATTCGCCGATGCTGGGAAACATTGTCTTGCGCTGGCGCTCGTGCTGGATGCGCAGCAGGTTGATGATGTCGGCGTCGCGAATGGCTTCGTCCACGTCGTAAGTCACGCGGCAGCCCATCTGCTCAAAAGTTTTTGGCACGAGCGTGGCGGGGCCGCACAGCGTGACGTTGGCACCGAGTTTGGTCAGCGCCCAGATGTCCGAACGCGCAACGCGGCTGTAAAGAATATCGCCGAGAATCGTCACGTTCAGCCCGGCGATGCGGCCTTTTTTTTCGCGGATGGTAAAAGCGTCGAGAAACGCCTGCGTGGGATGCTCATGCGCGCCGTCGCCGGCGTTGATGACGTGCGCGTCGAGCACGCGGGAGAGAAAATGCGGCGCGCCGCTCGCGCTATGGCGGATGATGATGAAATCGGCGTTGAGCGCCTCGAGATTGAGCGCGGTGTCTTTGAGCGTCTCGCCTTTCTTGAACGACGACGCCTCGGCGGAAAAATTCACCGTGTCGGCGGAAAGCCGCTGGGCTGCCAGTTCAAAGCTGATGCGGGTGCGCGTGGACGGCTCGACGAACAAATTCACGACGGTCTTGCCGCGCAGCGCCGGAACTTTTTTGATCGCGCGTTCGCCGACGGCCTTGAACCCGCGCGCCGTGTCCAGCACGGTGGTGATTTCCTCCGCCGTGAGCGACTCGATGTCGAGCAGATGT
>CAJAQO010000086.1 GCA_903944085.1 uncultured Verrucomicrobia subdivision 3 bacterium | reverse complement strand
TCGCTCGGTTTCCATGCCGCGCGTTTGTTCGACGAACTCGATCCGCTGGAAAAGCTGAAAGACCAGTGGCTCGCCGATAAAAAACTGTCCGGCCGCGCCGCGCTCAAGGAAATGGCCAAGAAACAAGCTGACGCGATGGAGTTGGTGAAAATTAATTCCCAGCCCGTCGGCGAACGCGATTTGACGCGTGCCGATGAATTGGAATCCGATCCGCTGGTGAAATTTGCCGTGCTCGATTCGCTCGCCAATGTGTTTTGCCCCGCGTGCAAGCTCTGGAACACCGGTCACGGCGCGAACATGATGCGCGAAGCCGTCAGCCTGATGGGCGGCTATGGCGTCACGGAAGATTGCCCCGGATTTCTCGGCCAGAAATGGATGGACGCGCAGCTCGAAGCCACTTACGAAGGCCCGGAAGCCGTGCAGCGTTTGCAGTTGTCGCTCACGATGACGAACGAACTTTTTCTCGCACAGTTCAAACAGTGGATTGCCGAAATGCGCCGCCTTGCTGGCGAGCGTCCCGGCACCGGTGCCTGCACGCTGGCGAGCGCGATGCAGCTTTGGCTTTGGACCCTCAATCATGTGCAGACCGCCGTGGATGCCGATGGCACGAAGCTTTTCCACAAAACGCGCCAGGGCGTGACGTTTCCGTTGACCGATGCGCTGTGCTGGCTGCTCGCGGCGCGGCAATTTATTTTGGACGTGGCGGAACTGGAAACCAAAGGCATGGAAAATCCCGCGCTGGCCGAAGGCTTGACCGGCACCGTGGATTTTTTCAACGACCTCGCCCATGTCCAATGCGCCCGCGCGGCCGGCGAAGTCAGCCGTATCACCTCGGAGCTGGTATTTGGCTACAACCGTCATCCCGCGTGGGACGAAACCAGTTGCCACGCGTGCTACTGCGCCGCGGAATTGGAATCGCTCGAAGGCGTCATCCCCGGCATGGAGGATTCCGCCCGCGCTTTTTCCGACGTGGCCGAAACCGGCGAGGAGCATCCGTGCAAGGCCGGCCCGTGCGTTAAATTTCACGGCCTGGATAACTACATCCGCCTCCGCGCCAAGTTGGACGGTTGTCTGACCGGCTGCCGGCTCGCCAAAGACCGCGCCGCCGAATCGCTGACCAAAGTGATGACCCGCGAAGCGCTAGATTATCCGGTTTAGCATCACGCCAAGCCGCCAGGGCGCAAAGACAGTTTCCTTGGCGTCTTTGCGTCTTGGCGAGAACCCATGAACGAACAACCTCCAATCGAACGCCAGCGCATGGACGCGGACATCGTCTGCGTCGGTTTTGGCCCGGCCACGGCGGGATTTCTCACCACGCTGTCCAAGCAACTCGTCAACGCCGACGGCACACCCGCCGTCGAAAGCGCCGTCATGCCGGGAATGCCGCCGCAGGTGCTCTGTTACGAACGCGCGGACGACATCGGCTTCGGCGTCTCCGGCGTTGTCACGCGGGCGAAAGCGTTGCGCGCGAGTTTTCCCGAAATCAAAACCGCCGGCATCCCAATGGCCGCACCGGTCGGCGAGGAAAAAGTTTTGTATCTGCTCGATCCGCACGGCGCAAGCCGACGATCCGCCGCGCTAAAAATTGCGGACGCGCTGATCCGCGCGACGAAATTTGCGCTGCCGTTCGAGCAGCATGCACTGAACCTGCCGTGGACGCCGTCGTTTCTGCACAAGCACGACGGCATGATTCTCTCGATGGGCCAGTTCATGCAATGGGTCGGCGCGCAGGTGCAAAGCACCGGCACCGTGCAAATCTGGCCCGGCACGCCAGTGGCCGAAGCGCTGATTGAAGGTGACAATCCGAATGTAGCGCAGGCGTCCTCGCCGGCGGGTTCACCCGGCGTCTCGCCGGGTGTTTCTATTGGCAGCGGGACGCTGCCGCAACCCGCAGCCGGGACGGACTGCGCTACTTCGCCGAAAGTCGTCGGCGTCCGCCTGCTTGACCAAGGCGTGGACAAAAAGGGAAATCCTTCCGACGGCTTCACGCCCGGCATGGACATTCACGCTGCACTCACGGTGATCGGCGACGGCCCAGTCGGCGCAATTGGTCGCCAGCTCGATGAACACTTTGGCCTGCCAGAAAACCACCACACCCGCGACTGGGCCGTGGGAATGAAGTTCGTTGTGGATTTGCCCGCCGACACCACGCTCAAACCCGGCACGGTGCTGCACACATTCGGTTATCCCGAGCCGGAGATTTTTGGTTTTCTTTACGTCCATCCCGACCGCGTCGCGTCGCTCGGCATTTTCGTGCCGTCGTGGTTCGACAGCCCGGCGCGCACGGCCTACCGCTATCTCCAGCACTGGATGCTGCATCCGTATCTCTGGCGCTATCTCAAAGGCGGCAAGCTGCGCTCGTGGGGTGCGAAGACGCTCGGCGAATCCGGCAAACAGGGCGAGCCGCACCTCACCGGCGACGGCTACGCGCGCATCGGCGAAGGCAGCGGCACGACGAACGTCCTCACCGGCTCCGGCGTGGACGAAGCCTGGGCCACCGGCACGCAACTCGCCGAGGCCGTCATCGAATTGCTCAAGGCGAAAAAGCCGTTCACCAAGCAAAACCTCGATGAAACCTACGTCAAACGCCGCAGCGCAAGCTGGGTGGAAACCGAAGGCCGCGTCGCCGAAAAATCCCGCGACGGTTTTCAAACAGGCGTGGCCACCGGCATGATCGGCATGGCGCTCGCCGGTTTGACGAACGGAAAATTCTCGCTCGGCCGCGCGCCGGTCCAGCCATGGAAACGCATTCCAACCGTGGAAGATTATTTTGCCGGGAAAATTTCGCGCGAAGAAATCGCGAAGCTCCGCGCCGAGTGCAAAACGAAAAATGTTTCGCTCCACGGCGCGCTCATGGACAAAGCCGGCTGGCCCGCGATTCCGTTTGACGGACAATTGCTCGTGTCGCATCAGGACGCGCTGCTCATGGGCGGCAAAGTGCAGGCCCCGCACGGCTATGCGGACCACGTGATTTTCCTGCATCCCGAACTCTGCGAGAAATGCGGCGCGCGGATTTGCATCGAGGCGTGCAGCGGGCAGGCGATTTATCCCGGCGAAACCGGCGTGCCGGCTTTCGACCGCGAGAAATGCGTCCACTGCGGCGCGTGCCTGTGGAACTGCTCGCAGGCGAACCCGGAAAATCCCGAACGCATGAACATCGCCTTCCGCGCCGGCACCGGTGGATTGCACTCGGCGGAGAACTGAAATATGAGCTGTAGCAGCCGACGTGAGGAGTCTCATTTCAAAAGTCTGGACCTGAAGATGAGTTCAGGAACCGTTTGCCGGACAGTTTCGCCGTCATGTTCACTGTAAAATTGCGAAGAAAATGAAAGCGCATTAGTGAACAATACCAAGAACTGCCCCCTTTACTGTGGCCTGTTCCCGCCCAAAAGCTAGAGTGTGGTTGGATACATTCGCTTGTGACCAAACCATTTTTCCCTGTCGTGACAACTGATGCAGAGCGTAACGAGATTGGTTCGGTGGTGCGTTCCGCCTTTAGCTTGGAGTTTTATGTGATGAACTTCCAAATCCTTTTCCATGAATTGTTGCTCACAATTCTGGCAGGTGTAACCGTCACGCAACAAGATTTGCAGCCGATATTTGTCGGTGGCGGGTTCGCCAAAACGCGATTCGTCCAGTTCCAAATCAAATTCCACAGGCTTTGGAGGGACTGGCATTGGGTTCTTTGATTCAAAAGCCTGGTAAAGTCTATTTTGCTCTCGATTCCAAAGAAATCGGCGAATGGCTTGCCATCCCATCACACCGATAATCGTGCCGATGACTGGAAAAATTAACCAGCCGATGACACCAAACAGAACGACACCCCAATCCAAGAAAGGCTCCTCCGCTTCAAATTGAGGATTTCTTTTCTTAAAAGCAGCCTTTTTTTCTTCATAGACTTTCATTTTCCGCTCATGTTCGCGGATTGGTGCCTGAACCAGTTCATCAACGGTTTGCTTTGCACATCTGAAACAATGCGGTTCTGAATCAACAAAAATGCAAGCGCGGTCATGCAGTGACACGGAACACACGATGCAAGTTTGTTTCATGGCGGATACTTCACAATTCAGTCTTGCCCCTCACGACACCCTGCCCATGTTTTCAGAATGATTGAACTCTGAAAATTCATCATGTCGTCATATTCATAATTCTCTGGCATTCGTGGGGATGGAGTCGGGTAGAGTCGAACTGGAATTTCCCCGTGTTGATTAGGATAGATAAATTCCCCCACATGCGGTGCCTGTGCGATGCGTAAAAGCAAATGATTTAATTGAACGACAAAATTGAAACCGTCCCCATTTTTCAAAGGAAAATTTTGAACAGGCTGCGCTCCATTTTTGACGTAAAAATGTCTCGTTATTCCCGCGCCGAATGTTTTTGTCTTTGAATAAGCCAAGTCAATCCAGCAATTTTCCGGCAAAATTCCATCTTTGATTTTGTGTGTGACGGCGGAAGAAAACTCAACAGGGTGACTGCATTCCAAGACCGTGTGGCTATACGTCACGGCGGTCTTTATCAGCCAATGCGCCAGCGTGTTGCGTTCCGGTTTCAACTGCTCAATCACAGCCAGAGCATCTTGCGGCCATTGCGGGTCAATGAGTGAACCAAGCCGCGATATAAACCAAGTTTCCAGCTCGCTCATCCAAAGATTATTGCAGGGGCTGCAAACGCAACGCACCGTGAGAGCCTGTATCGGCATTGGCTTGGGGTTACGAATAAGGTTTTCTTTGCCTTCGACAGACAATCCGGCGGTTACGGGATAATTTATGTCTCCGGCGCGTTTGCACACGCTCATTGCAAACACATGTTCTTTGCTGTTAGCGCGGGAGCCGCAAAAAACACAAAGACTGCCATCAATTCCAAGCATGGCATAGTTTAGCAGGCGAATCAGGATACAGGCAAGGGCGCATGGGCAGAAAGGGATCGCCCATTATCGTGCCTTTTCTCGGTCAAGATGATTCATAGCTTCGCCTACCAAATTGTCGTCTGCGGCAGCATCGTTCCCGATCCGCTTCCGCTGATAATAGCCCAGCCATTTATGGCTGGGGTTTGGTGCCCGCAATTTTCCCAAGTCCCGTGAGGGACGAAAGGTGCTTGCGCACGGCCATCACTTGCGGACGGCCCCCCATTTTTCTGCCGTCCCTGGCGGGACTTTGCCATTGGATTGACGTGCTCCCCAGCCATGAATGGCTGGGCTATTATCGGGGCGTCTCCAGCCCCGGCCGGGGCGGCATCTTCCACCGGTCAGCCTGATGATGTCGCTCCTACGGAGCTTTGGTTTTTACTAAACGCGAAACTACAAATATGCCGCGCCTACGGCGCTGGAATTTATTCGCGTATGCGCGCCTTGATTTCGCCGGCTTGATTTATTTTTGCGGGGTCGTGGTGACCGGAGCTGGTTTGGTGCGCGGGACGGGCGTGTGTTTTTCGACGTGGCTGGCGGTGGCCCATTCGGCGAGTTTGGCGGGATTGTTTTTGCAGGTGTTCTTGACGACGGTGTTCAGGACGTGCAACGCGACGGCGGCTTTGTGCGCGGCGTCTTCCAATCCGCCGGTGGCTCCGGCTTGCGCGCTGGCGGCGGCGCCTTTGGCGGTGATGACGGTTTCAAAGGCGGTGATGTCCGAATTGAGATGCGCGATGAAGTCGGCGGCGAGGCCCAGGCTGATGAGCGGCGCGGAGTAGGCGGGGGCGTCAGCGGCAAAGGCGCGGGCGGAGTTGAGCAGGGCCTGGTCGCCGCCGCTGCGGGGCAGGAGAAATTTTCCGTCGAGTCCGGCGGTGCCGAGCAGGACGAGAGAATGGACGGCGTTGGTGATGCCCACGAGGTCGTCATGCAGATGGAACCGGCTGGCGACTTTGGCGAGAACGGCTCCGTGGGTCTGTTCGATACCGGAAACTTGCGTGGCCCCGAGTCCGGCGGTGAGGCCAACGGCGGTGTGGACGAGAGCGAATTGCTGTCCGCCAAGGCTGGCGACCGGATAATCGGCGGCGTATTTGATACCAAAGGCGTCAACGGTTTTGAGGGTGGCAAGGAGGCTGTTTATTTTCTGTTTCATAATGGTTGCTTGCTAGTTTATGAACGGGGTTTCCAGGCGATTATCTGCCGACGGTGGGCAAGTGCAATTCTTTTTTTGTCACCGAAGAACGACGGGGCAGAGAATGCGGCGGGGCGTTTCAAAGCACCGTAGGTGCGGAATCTTTGTAGCATGGCAGGAAAAAATTGTTTCCAGCTCCGTAGGAGCGGCATCGGCATTGGCTGGATATGCCGCTCCTACGGAGCTAAACCATAAATGGCACGCGAAACTACAGAGATTCCGCACCGATGGTGCTGGGCTGCGGGCGGAAAAGGCGGCAACGGTCGGTTATTAACCGCCCAAACCCCTGAAAAGCCCGCACGAATTGAAAAATGGCCGCACGAAACGACGGTTGCCCGCACGAAACGAGGAATCACGCGCACGGAACGGAAATTCTCCGCACGAAACGACGAACAGTCCGCACGAAACGGGTTTCATCCGCACCGACGGCCGGACACCCGCACGGAAGGGAAGATTGTCCGCACGAAACGGCTGTGTTGGCGCACGGAGCGATGGCAGGCCGCACCAAAGATTGCGGTTATGCTGGGGCATTGGTAAATTAGCAGCGCAATAAGCCAATTATGAAACCTGCGAACCGCTGCCGCACGTCAGCCTCCAATAACCGGGCGCACGCAGATATTGCCGATGGTCTCAAGCGCAAACTGCAAAACCCGGAGTTCCGGGCAGCATTCGACGCCGAAGACAAACGCATCGGACTGACTTTTCAGATTATCAAACCGTTGAAACGGAATCGCGGATAAAAATTCTTTTGCGCCTTTTCGCGGCCAACTAAAATTTTATGAGCACAGTCTATCAAATCGTTGTTTGCGGCAGCATTGTTCCCGATCCGCTGCAGACGCTTGAACCTATCGCGTCGCCCACCGGGCCGGCGTTGAAAAATGAAATGATGCTGCCCG
>CAJAQO010000085.1 GCA_903944085.1 uncultured Verrucomicrobia subdivision 3 bacterium | reverse complement strand
CGAGGCGCGCGAAAGCTGCACGATGGCGTTCGGCGCGATTGCGGCGCACAAATTGCGCTCGGCGCTCACACTGCTCGGCGTGCTGGTCGGCGTTTTTTCCATCATCGTCGTGATGACCGCGATGCGCGTGATGCAGAGCAATATCGAGCGGCAGTTGAGTTCGCTCGGCAGCGAAACGTTCATGGTGCGCAAATGGCCGGGAACTTTTATCGGCGTGTCCAGCGGCGATTATGAAAAATACTGGCGACGAAAAAACGTCACGCTGGATGACGGCAAGCGCTTGCTGGACAAAATCAAAGTGCCGGCCAGCATCGGCATCGAAGCCACGTTCTGGTCCGGCGAAATCAAAACACGCTACAAGACCAGTGCGCCGACGGTGCGGCTTTATGGCGAAACGCCCGGCAGTTTTCCCGCGCATAATTGGAATCTCGCCGAAGGCCGGCTGCTGCTCGACGCCGATGTGGACAGCGTGCGCCACGTCTGCGTGCTCGGCTACGGGCTGGCGACGAATATTTTTCCGACCAGCTCGGCGGTCGGCGAATTCATCAAGATTGACGGCATTAATTACACCGTGGTCGGCGTGCTGGAAAGCAAGGGTGGCGCGATGGGCGGCGACCAGGATAATTTCACCGTCGTGCCGATCTCAACCTGCCTCAACCGCTACGGCCGCTGGTGGCGCAGCCTGAACATTCTGGTGCAGGCGCCCGGCCGCGAGAGTTACGACGCCACCGTCGAGGAAGTGCGCGGCGTGATGCGCATCATTCGCAAAGTGCCGCCGGGCAAAGAGGATGATTTTGAAATCGCCTCCAACAATTCGATGATCGAGCAGTTCAACACGTTCACCCGCTCGGTGCGGATCGGCGTGGCGGTGGTCAGTTCCATCGCGCTGCTCGCGGCGGGCATCGGCATCATGAACATCATGCTCGTGTCGGTCACGGAGCGGACGCGTGAAATCGGCATCCGCCGCGCCATCGGCGCGAAGAAACGCAACATCATGGTGCAATTCATCATGGAAGCCATCGCGCTGTGCGAAGTGGGCGGCGCGTTCGGCGTGGCCTTCGGCATTCTCGGCGGCAACGTGCTCGCGCTCGTGTTGAAATTGCCACCGGTCATTCCGCTCGACTCCATCTTCCTCGGCTTGGGAATCTGCTCCGTAGTGGGAATTATTTTCGGAACCTATCCGGCTTGGAAAGCGGCGAACCTCGACCCGATTGAATCGCTGCGCTACGAGTAATCGCGGCGCGGTGCAAACCTTATGGTTGCGGCACGGGAAATTTCGCCTGCATCGCGCTCTGAATTTGCGCCCACGGCTGGCAATTGATGCTTTTGGCACCGGCCGCCACGCCGGTGGCGTAAGCCGTCGCCGGGGAAGTGCCTTGCACGACATAAGCCTGGTTGCCGAGATAAACCACGCTGGAGCCGGGCAGCGCCATTTCGACGAAGCTGCCGAAGTTCGCATACGACGCCAACTGCCCCGGCGCACCGAGCGCGGTCACGGCATTGACGCCGGGAATGGCCGCCGGATAGGTCGGCGTGTTGACCGGCTGGTTGCCCGCCGCCGCAAAAATCACGACGCCTTTGGCGACGGCCTGCTGAATAATGTCGTTCAAAATCGCGCCGTCGGTCGTGCCGCCGAGGCTCATGTTCAAAACCGTCGCGCCGCCGTTCACCGCCGCCTGCACGCCCAGCGCGACGTTCCAGCTTGTCGCCGTTTCGCCACAACCATAGACATTCACCGGCAAAATGCGGACGGAACTGCTGCTGCTCTGCTGCGACACGGCGCGCAAAATTGTTTCGGCCATTGCCGTGGCGTGCGTAGGCGTGTCGACACTCGGCGGACAGTTATCACCCGTGACGTCGATTCCCTTCATCAAAAACGGGTCGAGCTGGCTGCCGAGCGATTGCATGCTTGTGTCAATTAAACCCACGACTGGATTGCACGGATCGCTCGACGAATTCGGATCCAGCGTGAGCGCCACCGGCCCCGTCGGCGCGTTGGCGATTTGCTGCGGCGGGACAGGTTTATCAAAAATGTAATTGTAATCCACCGCCGCCACGTCGGGATTGGTTTTCAAGCTGCCCAGCGCGGCATCGGTCGCGGCGGCATCGGCAAATTGCAGCCGGTAAATTCCCAGCTTGTCATCGCGCCCGGTCACCTTGGCGCCGAGCGCTCTCGCAATCGCCTCGATATCCGCGCCGGGCTTGAGTTTGACCAGCAATTCATTGGCGACGTGCGGCATCGGCGCGCGTTTGACCGGCGTCGCCGCCACGCGCTGCGTGGCGTTGTGCATCGTGGTGGTGAAAACGTAAAGCTGCTGCGGCGCGTTCGTCTGCGGCACCAGCGCGTAATTCAAATTGCCCAGCAATTTCCGCAGCGCCTCGCCGGCGGGCAGCCCGGAAAATTTGGTGGAGGCATTGTGCGCCGCGCCCGGCTCCACAAAAATATTCCAGCCGGTCTGATGCGCGATGTCTTCCAGCAACGGCCAGAGCGCCTCGCTGCGAATGTCGGCGGTGACGCGGTCGCGGTCCGCCTGCCAGACCAGCGAATTAGTCTCCGTGGCCGCGCGCACCGATACGCTGGTGCCCGCCAGCAGCAAAGCGCCGAGCAGAACCGATTTTGCCAGACATGCTTTCATGGAATGAATGGTTGCACGCCCCATCCTAAACGCAAACCCGCCGTTTGCAAATCCTGGAAGTGCCTCGGGAACGCCGCCCCGCCGGACAGCAACCGCGCCGGATGAACCGGGAACGACACCGGGCGATCCGGGAACGCCATCGCCCAACCGGGAAATCCGGGCATTTGACCGGGAACGCCGTCCGGGCAAACGGGAGCCGTGGCCGGTCATGCGGGAACGGCGTCCGCGAAACGGGAAAATGCGTCATTTTGACCGGGAACGGCTGCCACGCAGGCGGGAACGCCGACCGGAGAGCCGGGAATACCGTCCGGGCGACCGGGAACGGCGGTAGCCAGACCGGGAGGTTCGGTAATTAAAACGGGAACCCCGAATCCCAAACCGGGAGGTTGTGTCATTTGACCGGGAACGCCTGCAAATCGGGCGGGAACCGCGTCCGACGATGCGGGAAGGGCGTCCAGCGGGCGGGGAAAGGTGAAAAACGACCGGGAAACCCGTCCCGCGACCGGGAACTCCGTCCAACCGCCGGGAAAGCGTGAAAATGGCTAATTTTACCGCCAAGACCGCGAAGCCAAACCGCAGCCCCAGTGACGCGAAAAACATTGGTTCTGCGGAAGCTTTTCTTCGCCGAACAAATTGATACCCTTCCCGCATGGCCACGGCTCGACATCCCAAAGCGACCTACTTCGTCCAGCGACAATTGTTCTCTGGCCTGACCACCTTTGCCGAATTGGAATCGAAGATCGCCGCGCTGCCGGACGAACAATCTCGCGGCGCTGCGTTTGAAGTTTTCGCCGAAGCCTATCTCGCCACGCAACGCAAACACGACGCCGCGCACGTCTGGCCGCACGGTTCTGTCCCGCTCGACCTCCTCAAAAATCTCGGCCTCACGCAACAAGACCAGGGCGTGGACGGCGTGCTGCAAACCTTGCTCGGCCAGTTCAACGCCTATCAAGTCAAGTTCCGCACCGGACGCCCATCGCTGACTTGGCGCGAACTTTCCACCTTCATCGGCCTGGCCGACAGCCCGCACATTCACAGCCGTGTGTTGCTGACCAACTGCGACGAACTGCCCGCCGTCCTCAACGACCGCCAGGGCTTCTTCTGCATCCGTGGCTCGGACTTGGACCGTTTGGAAGCCGGTGACTTCCGCGCGATGGAAGCCTGGCTGGCCGACGCCGCATTCATCGCGCCGAAAAAATCGCCGCAACCGCACCAGACCGAAGCGCTGGACGCCCTGCTACCCGCGCTGCAAACGCACGACCGCGTTTCCGCCATCATGGCCTGCGGCACGGGCAAGACACTCGTCGCGTTGTGGGTGGCGGAAAATGTGGCGCAGTCGCTTGGTAGTCGCGAAGCGACGAATGATAATAGCCCGGCGTTTCAACGCCGGGTTAAATCCGCCGAAATTTCAAGTCCCGCAGGGACGACCGAGGTTTCCGCAACAAAACCATCGCCTGACGTAATTGCGCCGTCCGTTCAGCCGTCCCGGTGGGACTCGCTGCCTATGCCACCGCAACCCGGCGTTGAAACGCCGGGCTATGTGTCGGGTTGTCCCGTTGGGACAAACGACGGCCTCGTGCCCGCCGCCAAAATTCTCATCCTGCTCCCGTCACTCGCGTTGCTGCGCCAGACCCTGCACGAATGGCTGCGCGAAACCCGTTTGCCGAGCCTCGCCTACCTCTGCGTCTGCTCCGACCCGACCGTGAAAGAAGGCATTGACGCGCTCGCCACGCAACAATCCGACCTCGACTTTCAAGTCTCCACCGATGCCGCCAGCGTGCGGCGTTTTCTGGACGCGCGCTTTCCGGCGGAAAATGATTTTCTCCACCTACCAATCCGCGTCCGTCGTGGGCGCGGCGATGCAACCGGGCGAGGCGTTTGATTTGGCCGTGTTCGATGAAGCGCACAAAACCGCCGGACGCGAAGGCCGCAACTTCGCCTTTGCCCTCGAAGATCAAAATCTCCCCATCCGCAAACGCCTGTTCCTCACCGCCACGCCGCGCCATTACAATCCGCACGACCGCGACCGCGAAGGCGAGGCCCGGCTGCTGTTTTCCATGGACAATCCCGCCGTCTATGGCCCGCAAGCCTACCGCACAAACCGGGGCGGTAGGGTGCGG
>CAJAQO010000084.1 GCA_903944085.1 uncultured Verrucomicrobia subdivision 3 bacterium | reverse complement strand
CGCTCGTTGAAATAAATGAAGAGGCGCGAAGGCGTGAAATCCGCCAGCTTCTGCTTCAGCAGATCGAACTCAATGGCTCCGGCAATGGCGTTGGCCGTGCAGGAACCGATTTGTCCCTGGTCATAGACCGGCGGACATTGCTTGCGCAAATCCGCCTTGGCCGGCAGCGGGCCGAGCTTGGGCAGCGGCGCGGAATACAAATGATCGCGCTGATCCGGCAGATCCGGCGACCAGCCGTAACGGGCGATTTTGCGTCGCGTGATGGCATCATTGTTTTTTTTCATAGTTTGGTTTGGTTTAGTTTGTTGTTTGTTGTTTTTGCGAAGGAAATACCTGCGCACCTTGCACTACTCTACCTACCTTATACTACGGATGAAAAAGTCAAATCTTTCAAAAATTCGCAAAAATCTTCCGCCGGAAAATCAAAGCCTCCTGTCGGACATTCTGCGACTTCCGCGTTACCGAGACGATACTCCTTTCAAAGATCCAAAAAACACTGCGGAAACGTCGTCGCCACGCTCCAGTGAGGTGACGACGACGCTGCCCGCGCCCGCAATTTCAGTTTCCAGCCCGCGCTTTACGGATAAACCAGGCGATAAAATTCCGTGGCCTTGGTCGCATCCACCGGCAGGGATACCTGATTGGTGGCCGACGAACCCGTCACAGTGGTCCAGTCATTCGTGTTCGAACTGAGGCCCGCCGCCAAGTGATTAGTCTGCACCAGCAATCGCCAGCCCGTGTGATCAGCCGGCCAGGACAGGATCAAATTGCCGCCGCTAATGGCGTTGGCAAGCGTCGGCGGCGTGGTATTGACCGACGAGGCAACCACCTGGATGCTGCCATTCGTGGCGAGTTGTGACGTGTCCCAAGCCAGTGCGCCAGCCAACGCCGGCAGATTGAACGCGCTGTAGCTGCCGTTGTAGGCAGGCGAATAAAAGAGCTTGAACTTGTCGCCCGCCGCCAGTGCGTTGCCCGAAGCCGTCACCTTGAGCGTGTTGCCATAAGTCAAACCAAACAAGCCTTGAACATTGTCGTTCGTCAGCACGCTGCCGGTTTTATTGATGCGCATGGTTGCCGTGCCGCCGGTCAGGTCAAGCGTGTTGTTGATCGTCAAGGTCCCGATGCCGGCCACCGTGCCGGCTGCCAGAGTGCCGCCATTCACCATAACCGCACCGGCGATGGTGCCGGAGCCAGTCAAAATGCCGCCGGAAACCGTGACGCCACCGTTGGCAATCGAGCCGTCCACTTCCAAGGTGCCGTTGCTCACAATCGTCACCCCGTCGAAGGTGTTGGTCGCGGTCAGAACCATCAAGCCCGCGCCGGTTTTAACAATTCCGTCGCCGGTTTGATAATTATTTATCACGGCACTGACCAGCAGATCCGGCGAGGCGGAACCAGCGGCGACGTTGAACGGAATTAGATTGTTCGGCTGGGCATTGCGCGATCTAAGTGTGCCCGAAATGGTCGAGGACACGTTGGTGGCAATCGTGTTGATGACCCAGCCGCCGCCCACTGAAAATTCGGAATTTGTCCCGATGCTGGCGAGCGTGCCACCCATCATATTGACCGTCAGTCCCCAGCCTTGATCACCCACGTTGGTGCTGAGGATCGCGGTGGTGAAGGTGCTGCCATTGACGTTGAGATTGGTCACCCACCCAGTGCCGCTGTAGCCAAGCGCATTGGCAATGGTTGCCGTGACGGAAGCGCCCGGATTGATCGTCAAAGTGCGGCTGGACAGCGTGCCGCTGCCGCCGCCGACGCCCAAAGTCAGATTGCCGGCGTTGACAATGGTGTTGCCGGTATAAGTCTCAAAGTTTGTGAGCACCAGCGTGCCCGCGCCCACCTTGACCAAACCATTGGTGCCAGCGAGCGGCGTCGTGATCACGACACTTTGATTGCTGACGACAATGCTCGGTATCGTCGCACCTGCATCCAGCGTCAATGGGCCAGTTCCGTTGAGCGTCCAGCCATTGGCATTGCCCCGGTCAGCAAACAACATGCTGCCGACGGTTTCCGGACTGCTCAACGTGACGGTGGCGCTGGCGGGCAGTGTCAGCGTGCTGAAATCAGCCGTGACGCCGCTGCCATCGCCGACGGTGCCGGCAAACCAGTTGCCGAACACCGGCCAGGAACCACCGGCGGCATTAATCCAGATCGCAGTCGGAACCGTGACATAAGTTGCGCTGGCCGACAAGCTGGGTAAAACCCCGGAATTGGTGGCATAAGCCCGGAGCGTCTCGGTCATGCTCACGGGAATGACAATACCACTGATCGGACTCGCCCCGGAAATCCGCGTGCCGGACGTGGTGGGATCGCTGCCGTCCGTGGTATAAAAGATCGTCGAGCCAGCGTCCGAACTGATCGTGACCGACTGCGCGCCGACATAATTCCCGCCAGGCGGGTTGAAAGCGGGCGTGCCTGTGCCACCAATCACCCGGATGGAACCATTGACGAGCAACTGGGATTTATCCCAACTCAAACCGGTCGCCAAGGCCGGGAGATTGTAGTTATCGAAGGTTCCGCTGTAGCTGGACGATTTGAACAGCGTGAAGGTGTCGCCGATAGCCAGCGTATCGCCCGTGGCTGTCACCGTCAGCGTGCCGCCATAATTCACCGACAACATTCCTTGCAGCAGGTCGCTGGCATGGGTGACCCCCGCCTTGTTGATGCGCATCACATTCGTGCTGCCGGAGCTGAACGTCAGCGCATTGCTGATGGAGAGCGTGCCCATACTGGCGAGCGTGCCGGACATGAGCGTGCCGCCCGCCTGAATCGTCGGCGAACCATTGATCGTGCCGGTGCCATCCAAGACACCGCCAGCGACCATGACCGCACCGCCCGCAGTTGCGCCATCCACTTCCAAAGTGCCGTTGCTAACCACGGTGGAACCGGCATAAGTATTGTTGCTGTTCAGAATCAGGCTGCCTGCACCTGTCTTGATCAGCGCATAGGCGCTGCTGCCGCCCCAGCCGTTCAACACGCCGTTCACGATCAAGACCGAGTTGTCGGCATTGCTGAACGAACCGCCGCGCAGCGCAAAATAACTGCCGGCGGGAAGTGAAATGTAATTGGTGCTGTAGTTGGTGGTGGTAAGGATGGCGGTGGCACCGTAAAGGTTGAAGCAATCACCTTGGCTGCCCTGCGCGAGGATGGCCCCGCCCGCCGTAAGCCCTGCGCCAGAGTTCGCTGTGATGAGGCCGTTGATCATGGTGATCGGGCGCGACAAGGTTTCGCTGTTGGTGTTGATTTCGCGCAGCGTGCCATAGAGCGTCAGCGTCCGCGCTGCGCTGTAAACGGAACCCAAACCATCGCCGGTGAAGGTTTGCAGTTCCGCGCCGCTCTCCACCGTGATGGCGGAATTGGCCAAGGTGCCGACTGGTCCGCCGCCAGCCAGCAATTGCAGGACACCATTGCTCACGATGGTTGCGCCCGACAAGCCGTTCGTGTTGGCCAAACTCATGACGCCTGGTCCGTTCTTGACAATGCCGACGCCGGCAGTCTGAGCGTTGATGGAACCGCTGACGAGCAGATCCGGCGAAGCAGCACCGCCGCTACTGGCCACGTTGAAGGGAATCTGGTTGCTCGGATTGTTTTCGCGCGCGTTGATGGTGCCAGAGATGACCGAGGGCACATTGGTGGCAAAAGTATTGATCACCGTGCCTTGACCCGCAGCCAAATGGGCACCGGTTCCGGTGGCAGCCAGCGTGCCGCCCATCAGGTTAATTTGCAGCCCCCAGCCCTCATCGCCGGTGGAGGCATTGTTAAAGGTGCCGCCGAAGAGATTCAAATTCTGCACCCACAAAATGTGCGGGTTGGTGGCGTTGGTGTAACCCAAGGCATTGACCGCCGTGGCGGTGACTAAAGCGCCCGGATTGACGGTCAACGTGCCGTCGATGGTGCCCTTGCCGGTGCTGTTGGTAGCCAATATTAAATTGCCGCCATTAACGACGGTGTTGCCGGTATAAGTATCGAAGTTGCCCAGCACGAGCGTGCCGGCACCGGCCTTGGCCAAACCATTCGTGCCGGTCAACACGGCATTGAAAAAGTTGGTCTGATTATTCACGGTGATGGTGGATGAACCGCTGCTCACGGCCAGTGTCAGCGGCCCGACGCCGCCGTCCGCGATGATCCAGTTGTTGGCGTTTCCTTGGTCACCAAAAATCAGGTTGCCGACGGTGGGCGCAATGTCGAGCGTGACCGTCGCATCACTGCCGCCCAAATTCAGGGTGCTGAAATCAGCCGTGACGTCCCCGCCATTGGCGACCACATTGTTCAGCCAGTTATAATTGCCGGACCAATTGCCGCCGCTTGGAGTTGTCCACGTCGGCGTGGCAATGGTGGAGTAAGTTGCGTTGGCGGTGCCGCTGTTCCCTTTGCCAGCTTTGGAAGCATAGGCATTAATGGTCAAACTCGGCGTGTTCACCGGAACAACCACCGTGACCGGACTAGTCCCCGAAATCACCGTGCCGGAGGAGGTCGGATCACTGCCATCCGTGGTGTAATGAATAGTCGCGCCGCTTTCCGAAGTCAGCGTCACCGTCAAAGCTCCCACATAACCACCCGACACCGGATTGAATATGGGCGTCGCTGCATTGGCGCTGATCGTGATGGTTCCGTTCGCGGTCAAACCAGACAAGTCCCAGACCAGGCCACCCGACAAGATCGGCAAGTTCAAGGTGGCAAACGCACCGCTATAGCTGCTGCTGCTGAACAGTTGGAACATGTCTCCCGCCACCAGCGGGCTGCCATCACTGGTGACATCTGTCACCTTGAGCGTGCCGCCATAAACCACGGAAGTCATCCCTTGCAATAAGTCGCTGGCCGGCGACCCGCCAGTCTTGCTGATTCGCAGTGCCGCCGTGCCGCCGGGCAAGGCAAGCACGTTGTCCAGCCCAAGGGCTCCCATGCCCGCGGCGGTGCCGGCGGAAATTTTGCCACCATTGTTAACCGTCACCGGACCGTTAATGGTGCCCGTGCCATCCACAATGCCGCCATTGACCACCACGGCTCCGGTGCTGGTCGAACCGTCCACCTCCAACGTGCCGTTGCTGACAATCGTGGAACCGGTATAAGTGTTGGCCCCGGCAAGCGAGAGGGTTCCCGCGCCAGTTTTGATCAAGAGTCCGGCCGTGCTGCTGTAATCTCCCGAAGCGTTCGCCAGCGGCGCGGAAACCGTCAGATCGGGCCCGACCGCGCCCGTGATCGCGACATTAAATATCGTGCCAGTGCCGAGCAGATGATCAGCCTTGCCGTCGTCAGTGCTGATGGTGGAAGCCGCCGTGCCGCCGACGGTGATGTTGCCGAGGAACTGGTATCCTTGATAGCTGCCGCTGTCGCTAGAGTTTTGATCCAGAATGCCGCCATTCAGCACGATATTCGGCATGGCATTGTAGCGTGTCGAATACACCGTGCCGCCGATCACCAAAGTTGGCAGCGTGGTATTGGTCATGTTGCCGCCGCCAAAAATATTGTTGAGGGTGAAGTCTAAGACCGCGTTGCTGTTGACCGTGATGGTGCTGTTTGAAACCTTGGCCCCCAAATCAAAGGTGGTGCTGGCGGAAGCGGCTGCGGTCGTATTAGTCACCGACACGCCGCTCAGGAAGAGATTGGTGAAGTTATTGTTGAGGCTGCTCAAGATCACTCCAGATGTTGATGAACCCGCGCCGGAAATGACCAGTCCGTTGGTGCCAATGATGGTCGTCGAGATATTCACGCCCTGATTGCTGACGACGATGCTGGGCACTGTGGCCCCGGCATCCACGGTCAGCGAACCGCTGCCATTCAGTATCCAGCCGTAAGCATTTCCCTGATCTTCAAACAACATGGTGCCGATGGTTTGCGACCCGCTCAGGCTGATGGTGGTGGGTCCGGTCAAAGTCAGTGTGCTAAAATCAGCCGTGACGCCGCTGCCGTTGCCCACCGCCCCGACGTTCCAGTTGGCGGCCACCGGCCACGAACCGCCGGCGGTGTTGGTCCAAATTCCGGTGGGAGCAGTGGCATAAGTCGCGCTGACCACCGGGCTGGCGTTGGCCCCGGTAACTGAGTTGGTGGCATAAGCCATCAAAGTTTCCGTCGTGTTCAGCGGAATGACGATGCCGGTAATCGGACTGGTGCCCGAAATCCGCGTTACCGAGTTCGTCGGATTGCTGCCGTCCGTGGTGTAATAAATTGTCGAGCCGGTGTCCGAACTGATGGTGACTGACACCGAGCCAATATAACCTCCGCCGGCGGGGGTGAAGGTGGGCGGCGTCGTGCCGGCCAGCACCTGGATGGAACCGTTGACGGTCAACTGGGATTTGTCCCAAGTCAAACCGGTGGGCAGTGCCGGCAGGTTATAACTTGCAAAACCTCCGCTGTAACTTGAGGCATTGAAGAGATAGAAGACGTCTCCCGCCGCGAGTTGATTGGCATCACTGGTGATGTTGGTCACCGTGAGCGTGCCGCCATAAGCCACGGAAGTTAGCCCCTGCACCAAGTCGCTGGCGGTTGTGCCGCCGGTCTTGTTGATGCGCATGGCATTCGTGCTGCCGGCACTGAACGTGAGCGAGTTACTGATGGAAAGTGTGCCCGTGACGACATCGGGGTCAGCCGCGAGCGTGCCGCCCGACTGAACCGTGGTGGCGCCATTGACCGTGCCGGTGCCAATCAAGGTGGCTCCGCCGACGACCGTAACCGCCCCGCTGCCGGTTGAACCGTCCACATGCAACGTGCCGCCGTTGATAACGGTTGCTCCGGCATAGATGTTCGTCGCGGCCAGGATCAAAGTGCCGGGACCGTATTTATTCAGCGGCGTGGTGCCGGCGTTCTGGTAGCCTTGCACGACACAGGTAATCTTCAGCGTGCTGTTTGCCTCGTTGGTAAAATAGGCCGTGCTCGTGCGCAAGCCGAAATTGCCAATGCCGCCAATCAAGTTAGTCGTTCCCGCCAGCGTCCGAATGTAGTTGCCAAACAACTCATACGATTCATTGAAATTGTTGTAGGCGGTCGAGATCATCGTTCCATTAGTCAGGATGATGGGACGATTCAGCGTTTCGGACTGCGCGTTGATTTTCTTGATCGTGCCGGCATTCGTCAGCGCGAGGGAAACGGAATAGCCGAGCGCGTCGCTGGCATTGCAATCCAGTTCCGCGCCGGGGGTCACATAGATTGGCGAGGTCGCCACGCAACCGAGGCCACCGCTGGAAGCTGCGAGTTGAACGGTCCCGGCTTGGACGATGAGTTCCCCAAAAGAGTTGGTGCGCCCCAAAGCCAGCGTGCCAGGCCCGTTCTTAACTAGGGACAACCCGCCGCCGTTGATGACGCCGTTCACAATCATGTCCACTCCGCCCGGCACCGTGCCCAAGGCGTTGGTGAAACCAACGGGCGTCCCCCGCAACAAGATCGGCGCGTTGAAAATGACTTGCGTGCTCGAGGCAAAAGTGGTGATGCCGTAACCCGCATTGAAATTAATGAACCCATTGGTCAAAATGATCGCACCGGTTGCCGGATTGAACGAGGTTACCGTGCCACCGGTGAGCAACCATTGCGTGGCATAGGATTCATTGTTGACGCTGGTATTAGTAAAATTTCCGCCGTTGATGGTTAGGGTGCTAACATCGGCTCCGCCAGTGTAGCCCAACGCATCCTGAACGGTGGTCGTCACCGAGGCGCCGGCATTAATGGTGAGTGCGCCCCGAACTGTGCCTGTGCCACCGCCAGAGGTAAGCACCAGATTGCCGTTGTTGACCGTCGTGCCGCCGGAGTAAGTCGCCGCCGACGTAATCCGTAGCGTGCCATTGCCAGATTTGGTCATGCCCTGCGTGCCGGTTAAAACCAGACTGTTGGTGACAATCCCGTTGTTCACCGTGATGGTGGGCGAACCACTGCTCACGCCCAACGTCAGCGGCCCGCCGCCGCCTGTGCTTAAGGTCCAATTAAAAGTATTACCCACGTCGCCAAAAACCAAATTGCCGATGGTGCGCGCCCCATCCAGCGTCACGACCGGCGACGATGCCAGCGTAAGCGTGCTGAAATCGGCGGTGTTGCCGCTGCCGGAAGCGATAGTGTTGCCGCTCCAATTGGGAAAATTGGTCCAACTGCCGCCGGCGGTGTTGATCCAAGTGCCGTTCTGGGCCTGCGTGGTGAGGTTCAAGGCAAACAGCGCGAGCAACGCGCCCAGCAGCCGGGATGACAAATGATAAATGGACTTTGCATTCATAAGATTTCTATTCTGGTTTTAATGAGTTGCGTTTGGGATGGGTGGTGATTCATTTCTACTTCATTGATACCGACGGTCAAGCAATAAATGACTGAAAACATAACCTAACGGTGTCCGCCCCGGATCTGGTCGCAGACAACGCCATGCGCCTGGCACTGCCGGCGCAAAAAAATTTCCCCAGTCCGCCCGCAACCGCTTGGCCCTTTCGCTTTACCTGGGTGTTGACAGCTTCCACACACACGCGTCGGCCAGCGGCTGGCCATTGCGTTGCGCCGACGCGGTGATTTTATTTTCACCAGGCGCGAGCGTGAGGTTTTTCCAGATAAAAACACCGTTCGTGCCGTCGCTGCGCTTGCCCTGCGAAACGCCGTTGATGAACAACTCCGGTTCCGCAGCATTGGAATAAATTTTCACATCCGTCACCGCGTTCGTGCGCTCGGCGAAGCGGCGGCTCGTGATATAAACAAACGGTTCATCCGACCAGTTGGCCTTGTAAAAATAAAACGCATCCTTCTTCGTCTGGCGGTCGCGCGTGACCAGGCCTTTGTCATTCAAGCCTTCCACGCCGCCCTCGTGCCGCGTGTTGACGGCAAAATCAAACAGGCACCAGACGAAACTGCCCCAGACGAACGGCCGCGCTTTGATGGCCGCCCAAGCGGTTTCGTGGACTTCCGCCTGCCATTCTTCGGGATGCCACTGACCGGTGGGCTTGGGCTGCCTCGGATTTTGCTCGTGTTGCGCCGGGTTTGCGCCAGCGCCATATTCGCTCACGCCGAAACCGCCGTGCCGGCTGGTGGTTTGCCGCCGGTCCAATTCGCGGCCGTAGGTTTCCTTCGATCCGCCATACCAGCCGGGATAAATATTCCAGCCGATGAGATCGGGAATTTTCGCCGTCTGCGGCAATTGCATCACACTCGCGCCGGCAATCGTCGGGCGCGTCGGATCTTCGCCGTGCGCCAGATTGTTCAAATTTTGCAGTTCGCGATGCGGATCTTCCGTGACGCCGTTGCCAACTTCATTAAACAAGCTCCATGCAAAAATGGCCGGGTGATTGATGTTCTGCCGAATCAAATCGAGCAACTGATTGCGCGAAGTGTTTTCAAATTCCGGCGCGATGCGGATCGTGTTGACCTGCGGAATTTCCGCCCAGACCAGAATGCCCGCGCGGTCGCACAAGCTGTAAAAATAATCGCTGTGCTGATAATGCGCGCAACGGATGACCGTCGCGCCGAGTTCCTTCAGCAGCGCAATATCCGTGTCCATGTCCGCCTCGGTGATCGCCCAGCCCTTGTTCATGAAATCCTGATGCCGGTCCACGCCGTGCAAATGATACGGCTCGCCGTTCAGGAAAAATCCCTTGTCGGGATCAACCGAATAATAACGCAGGCCAAGCGGCTGCTCGACGCGGTCCACAGCCACGTCATTGGTCGTGCGCAGTTCCACGACGGCTTGATACAGATACGGATCTTTGCGCCCGTTCCACAAATGCGGCTGCGGCACCGTGATGCTCAGAAAAAACGGCGCGGTGAAATGCGACGTCAACGTAATGGGTTCCGTCTGGCTCACCACCAGCTTTCCCGCCGCGTCAAACACGCTGGCGACGAGCCGCAGCGGCTGGTGGTTGGTCAAAGGATTGGAAATCTGCGCCGTCACGTCGAGGACCGCCTGCTCCTTGGAAACGCTCGTTTGCAGCCACGCGACGCCGGAAGAACCGTGATCCGTCAGCGCAAAATTATATTCGTCCGTCACGATCAAATGCACCGGGCGATACAGCCCGCCATACACGGAAAAATCCCCGTCCAGCGGCGCGATGTCCGGTGCCTTGGTGTTGTCCACGCGCACGGCCAGCAGATTCGTGCCCGTGTCCGAAAGCTGTTTGGTGATCTCAAAACAAAATGCGCCGAAGCCGCCGCGATGCTGGCCCAGTAATTTTTCGTTCAGGTAAACATCCGCCACGAGGCTCGCCGCTTCGAACCGCAGGAAATACCTTTTGCCCGGTTGCGCGCTGACGTTTAATTCGCGCCGATACCAGCCCGGCCCGCGATAATAATTTTTCCCCTGCTGCGCGTCTTCCCAGCCCCAGCAATGCGGCAGCGAAACCATCGCCCAGCCGGCGGCGTCAAGACCGTTTTTTTCCGCGCCGGCAACGTCGTCAAGTTTGAACCGCCAGCCATCGTCCAAGCGCTGATTTTCCCGCGCCTGACTGCGCGGGGCCAGATGCAAAAACAGGGCGAAGCCGATGGTCAGAAAAATAAGTGGGCGCATGATTCAAATTGGAAATTGTTTTTTTCCGAAGCAAGCCAAAGTTCAAATTATTCGCCGCCGTTGCAGCCGGCAACTCAGCTTTCGGCGCAGCCCGCCGGCCCGACGCAAACCACTTGTTCGGGAGCGCACACCTCCAGCGAGCCAGCCGGAGTGCGCGGGCACCAGCGCACGGTTCGCATTCGGAAAACGGTTGGCGTTTCCGGCCTGCCGCGAACTGCCGCCGCCAAAATATGATTTGAAGCAAGCCATTGCTGCCAGCAGCGCCAGTCTTCGCCGCTTTCGTTTTCGACAACCGGCGCGGTCAAACCGGTTCCAGCGGCTTTGCTGCGGGCTTCCCGCATCGTCCAGAGTTCGTAAAAACGGATGGTTTGTTCCGTTCTGGAAAGTATTTCCAATTCCTGCACGGCCGCCGGTGCCAGAAACTCGCGCGCCACGGCCGGCAAATCCGCGTGCGGCTCCAACCATTCCACATCCACGCCGGCGGCGAGAGCGAGCGTCACCACGCACACCGCCAAGCCGCGCGTGTGTGACAAATTAAACTGGAGCGGCGGCGCATCATTCGGCGCAGTGATGAACGGTTTGCCCAGCGCGCCACGCCCGAACCGCCACGCGCCGGGTTCAACCGCACGATATTGGCTCAGAACGGCGCGGATCAATGCGTGCGCCTGCACAAATTCCGCGCGGCCGGCACCGGCCCGGATTTTTCCGGCGCGCGCGCGTTCCGCACCCGATAGGAATGACCAGACCAATTCTTCCGTCCCGTCGCCAGCCTGGGCCGGGGCCAGCCAAAGGTGAATTTCGCCAGTTGCCAAAGCGGCTTGGTTGGCAGCCAGGTCGGCGCGGGAAAAAGTTCGGCGGACGGAATCCGCCTTCACGTCCGCGCTCGGCTGTCCGGCAGTGGGTGGCTTGGTGGTGCGCATTGAAACTGCGTTTAGTTGTCGCAAATGGCCGCCGCGATTCAAGCTTAAAGGACGAGCACGACGACAAGAATTCACCTTGATTTTTCCGCCGCACGCTGCGCATCGGTTGCGGGATGGCGGTGGCTGAATAAAACTTATTTACACTATCACTTGTCCATTGACACCTTTGAATTCGCTTTGCTAGAGTAGCCCGGTCGAAGGATTTTCAGAGGGATCACTGTCCCGCTGGTATGCGTTGTCGAATCAACATGTCACACGCGGCTCATGTTCATGCCAGGCAAGCCGGACGGCGCTTGGGCGGCGCGCTCGCCGTTGGGTGGCTGCGGCCGTGTTCCGCTTTGGCTTGCAAAATCAATCAGCTCTCAAATTCCACCAACCACCTTTTCTTATGAACTCAATTTCACCCGGCGGAAAATGGCTCGTCACCGTCCTCGGCCTGGCCATCATGCTGGCGCTGGCCACCGGTTGCAAAACCGTGCCGACCGCTTCGGTGCAAACTTTTGCCGCCGGCGCGACCTCGGCCAAGACGCAAGCAGACGAGGCCTTTCAGGCCGTCAATGATCTGATTGCGGCGGATCAAGTGGATGACGCCGCGCAGGCGACCAACCTCTCGGAAAGCCTGTTTTTCACGGTGCTCGACCCGGCGGCGCTGGCGGTCTGGGACAACACGCTGGCGAAACTCGAAGCGTATGCGCAGCACTTGGAGGCGCTGACGTCGCCGGATTTGACGCAGGATTTTGTGACCGATTCCGAAAACCTGGGCGCCCAATTGCAGGCGTTCAGCCAGAGTCTGCAAACGCAGCAACTGGTGGCGCCGGCACCAGCCATCCCGCCGGGAATCGCCACGGCGTTCACGGAAATCGGCAGCTTGCTTATTCGCGAGAAAGCCGAGCACGACGCCCTGCGCATAGCGGCGGACGCGAACGCGAGCATTGGCCACGCGCTGCAAAGCATGGCCGACACCATCGGCAAAACATCGCAGGACGCTTTGCGCGGCACGCTGCAAGTCCACTGGCAAGGACGGCTGGCCGGGCTGATGCTGCAATTCAAGCAGGCGGATGAAAAAATGCGCCAAGCCATCGCGGGAGATCCCGCCAAGAAAGAAATCAGCCTGGCGGATGGCGCGGCGGCCAAGAAGGCGATGGCGGCGAATTTTGTGGCGCTGATGCAAAAACGCGACGCCCAGGACGCGCTGCTGGCGTCGTTGCGCCGGTCGTTGCTGAATCTGGCCGGTCTCCATGCGTCGCTGGCCAAAGGCGCGAACCTGGAGGCGCTGCAATTCGCCCAAATGATTGCCGACGAAGTCAAGGCATCCCGCGACATTTACACTCACTTTCAGACTAGCCTCAAACCCTGAACCCGGCCAGCTTTATGAACCAAGACTTGAACCAACTGCATGATCTGCTGACCGCCCAGCACGCTGCGCTATACCAGTTGCTGGCCACGGCTCCGGACAGCGACACCATGGCTGCCATCATCACCGAGATGCGCGAACTCCGGCACCGGATTGACCTCACGCAAGGTCTGCTGCTCAGCCAGTCCAGCCAGCAGTTGAGCGGCCTGCTGGCCAATGTCACCAAGGCCGACGCGGACCTGACCAAAGCCCTGGGCGCGGTCGCCACTGCCACCAATGTCATTCAAGGCGTGGGGAAATTCCTGACCTTTGTGGACCAGGCGCTGGACTTTGCCAAAACGCTGGCGCTGGCGTGAAGGTTTCCGGCTATTTGTCACGCCGTTAATTTTCCCGCACGCCGCCGTCGCCTCGCTGCGGCTGGGAAATTTTTGGTCTGGGTTGCTATAAAAATGGCGCGACTGAGGTCGCCGGGAAAAGTTTCACGCGAAGACGCAAAGGAATTTTCTTAACTTGGCGGCTTTGCGCCTTTGCGAGGTCAGGCCGTTACCGCTTCCGTTTCGCAACTTTCTTTACCACACCCGCAGCCGCCTTCTTCCTGATCGCTGAAATCGTGGCTGTCCCAGTTCGGATCGAGGCCGAGGTCTTTGAGCATCTGGAGATCTTTTTCCACGGGCTGGTTCAGCGTGGTGAGATAGTTGCCGACCATGAGCGCGCTCGCGCCGGCCATGAAGATCATGCTCTGCGCGTCGCGCAGATTCACGGTGCGGCCGCCGGCGATCATGATTTCCTGGCGCGGCAATATGAAACGGAAGCACGCAATGGTCTTGAGGATTTCCATGACGGGCAACGGCTCGTTCTTGGCGAACGGCGTGCCGGGAATGGGATTCAAAATATTTACGGGCACGACGTTCGCGCCGATGGCCTTCAATTCAAACGCGAGGTCGCAGCGGTCCGCGCGCGTCTCGCCCATGCCGATGATGCCGCCGGAACAAATCTTGATGCCGGCTTTTTTCAAATAGCCGATGGTTTCCAGCCGGTCGTCGAACGTGTGCGTGGTGCAGGTCTGCGGGAAAAAATTGCGCGAGCTTTCGAGGTTGTGGCCGTAGCACTCAACGCCGGCTTCCTTCAAACGGTCGGCGACATTTTGCGATTTGATGAGACCGAGCGAAACATCAGGCCGCGTCTTGCCGGCGGCTTTCATCTCGGCGACGCGGGCGCAGACTTCATCCAGCATCGGCCCTTCGTTCAGCCCTTTCCACGCGGCGACGAGGCCGACGGCGGTGACGGCATTTTTATTCGCCTCCTCGCCGGCTTCGGCGACGGGTTCGGGATCAACAAAACCATATTTTGGCGAGCCGGTTTGATAATGCGCCGACTGCGAGCAAAAGCTGCAATTCTCGGAGCACGCGCCGGCCTTGGCGTTGACGATGGAACAAAGATGAATCTTGTTGCCCTTGAATTGTTCGCGGATGCGATTGGCCCATGACAGCAAATCCAAAATGTCGGCGGAGGTTTCGAGATTGAAGAGCCACGCCGCTTCGTCACGGGTGATGTGCTCGCCGCCCAGAACCCGCTGGCCGAGTTCGGAGATTTTGCCGTGATTGTTCGCGTCAACCAATTTCGCTGTCATGGTTGACATAATAACCGCCGGAAAAATTTCCGCAAGCGGCGTTCACTCCGGGCCGGCTGCAAAAAACAAAATCACTGACGGAGTAAATCGCGCGGCGGAAGCAATTCGGAATAATTGGGCGCGGCCAAGGACAGCACCAGCCATAAAACCAGCGCCCCAGCCATCAAAGCGCCGGCGATGAAACACCAATTCAACCCGGCCCCGGAAATGGCTCGCAATGATTCAAATTCCGGCCCGCTCCGGCGATGCAGTTGCGCCGTATGGCAATGCTTTTTTATGCCGGTGCGGACGGCTCATTTTACTTTGCTGGCGGCGAGGTCGGCGGCGCAACGTGCGAGGGGATGGTGGCGTTCAAATAGGCGGCCAGCGAGGCGATTTGCATGTCGTTCAATGGCCCGCCCTGCGACGTGGCAAACGCCGGCATGAGCGTGCCAGCCTTGCCCGCCGTGATCCAAGTGCGCCAGAATTCCTCGTTGGTCGGGTCTTTGAGATTGTGCAGATCGGGCACCATGCTCGCGCGAGGATTCGCCTCGTGGCAGACGGCGCAAATGCTGGTAAAGAGTTGCTGGCCATATTTGCCTTCGGTGTTTTTGGCGTGGCAGCTCACGCAATCGCCCTTGAACACTGCTTGGCGGTCAATCTTGGCGGCGGCGATGCCGCGGGCGCGTTCCGCCTCGCTCATGGGTGCCACCGGCGGTGCCGGCAAAACATTGATGCGCAACATCAGATCTTTTTTACCTTTGTCCGTGCTGACATTGACAGTCTTGAACAGCGTGCCACTTTTGCCCGCGAGGTTCACGGCGACTTTAATCAATCCGTTTGAGCCGCCGGGAATCGTCCACGGCCGTGGCGGCAGTTCCACCGTGGTGCAACCGCACGAGGGATGAACATCCAGAATCGTCACCGGCAGCAGCGTGATGGAATTAGTCGCTGTGACCACGTTCGTAGCGCTCGTGATGCTCGTCACCTGAGTAATTCTTTTGCCGCGAAGCCTCGCCCAAAAACTCGAATTGGTGAGCGACGTGAGGTTCGTGAAGCTGCTGATATTGGTGGCCAGCCCGACGTCCATTTTCACCGCGATGTTCGTGAAGTTAAACTCGAACCGCGCGAAATCCTGGCCGTTGGTCGCGTCGGCGGTTTTGGTCAGCGCGTCCCAGGCGATGACGCCGTCGGGCAGCGGATCGTTCGCGTGCGTGCTGTCCGGCACATAAACCGGCGCGGATGCGACGGCGGACGCGGGTTGTGCGGCAGCAGAACCGGCGGCCACTCCCAAAACCGCCAGCGCGGCGGCGAACGAATTCAACCAATTCAGTTTCATATTGAAAACAAATTACGGGCTGGGCCGGCGTTTGACGAGCAGGAATTACGTCCGCCGGTTCAGCGCGCTCAACACCGCGCGCACCGAGGCCAGCTCGATGTTCGTGTCCACGCCCGCGCCCCAGCGCAACTGGCCGTCGGCGGTTTTGATCTGAATGTAGGCAATCGCCGCCGCCGTTTCGCCGCTGCTCAAGGCGTGTTCGCTGTAATTGCTGATCTCAAAACGCGGAACGGTTCCGTCGTGCCAATAAAGACTGAGGCCATTAACAAATGCTTCAAGCGGACCGTTTCCATTGCCGTCTATTGAAAGGTTGAATTGCTTGGGAAATGCACCACGGAATAAAGTTCCTTGGCAATTAACTTTGCCATTTTCGCTGTAGGTGCGCAAAGTCCCAATCGAGAACGGCAAGGTGCGCTCGACATATTCCTTCCAGAACATCGCCTTCAATTCCGCGCCGCTGACTTCACGGCCGAGCTTGTCCACCGCATCGTTGGCGATCGGGCCGAACTCGCGCTGCATGTCCTTCGGCAACTCGATGCCGAATTCGCTTTCGAGCAAGTAGGCAACGCCGCCTTTGCCGGACTGCGAGTTGACGCGGATGACTTCGCGGTATTCACGCCCGATGTCCGCCGGATCAATCGTGAGATACGGCACGTCCCAGTGCGCGTGCGGAATTTTTTCGCGTTCGGCCAAACCTTTTTTAATCGCGTCCTGATGCGAGCCGCTGAACGCGGTGAACACCAATTCACCCGCGTAAGGCTGGCGCGGCGGCACGGTCATGCCGGTGCAGCGCTCATAAACATCAATAATTGCACTGAGATTGGAAAAATCTAATTTCGGATCAATGCCGTGCATGTAAAGATTCAACGCCACCGTCACGATATCCAAATTGCCGGTGCGTTCGCCGTTGCCGAAGAGCGTGCCTTCGACGCGGTCCGCGCCGGCGAGCATGCCCAATTCCGTCGCGGCCACGCCGGTGCAGCGGTCGTTGTGCGTGTGCAAGCTGATGATGAGCGCGTCGCGATTTTTGATGTTGCGGCAAATCCACTCAATTTGATCCGCATAAACATTGGGCATTGCCACTTCGACGGTGTCCGGCAAATTCAAAATCATTTTGTGCTGCGGCGTCGGCTGCCACACGTCCATGACGGCTTCGGAAATTTCCTTCGCATATTCCACCTCGGTCATGCTGAAACTTTCCGGCGAATACTGGAGCATGATTTCCGTGCCCTTGAGCCGGTGCAAACGCTCTTTGATCATCCGCGCGCCGTTGACGGCGATGGCTTTGATCTCATCCTTCGACTTGCCGAACACCACGCGGCGCTGCGCGGGCGAAGTCGAATTATACATGTGAATGATCACCTTCTTCGCGCCGATCAACGACTCGACGGTGCGTTCGATCAAATCCTCACGCGCCTGCACGAGCACCTGGAGCCACACGTCGTCCGGCGCGCGTTTTTCCTCGATGAGCCGGCGGTTGAACGTGAATTCCGTGTTCGACGCCGATGGAAAGCCGACCTCGATTTCCTTGAAGCCGATTTTCACGAGCGCCTGG
>CAJAQO010000083.1 GCA_903944085.1 uncultured Verrucomicrobia subdivision 3 bacterium | reverse complement strand
GGTTACCGCATCAGCGGCCACGTTGAACGGCAATGTCACTTCGGACGGCGGCAGCTTGATTACCGAACGCGGTTTTGTTTACAAGACCAGTAGCGGGGTGACGATCACCGATAACAAGACCACCGTGGCCGGAACCACCGGTTCGTATTCGCTAAATCTCTCTGCTCTGACTGGCGCAACGACTTATTATTTCAAAGCCTACGCGGTCAATGCCAACGGCACGACGTTGTCCTCGCCCGAACTCAGTTTCACCACCGCCGGCAATACCCCGCCCAGCCTCACGGCAGCGGGCAACGCCACCGTGGATGCCCCGTTCGCAATCACTTTTACGGACAATTCAGCGTGGCGCGGAAATATCACCAGCGTCACGGTGAACGGCAGTCCGCTGACGACTTCCGCTTACACAGTTTCTGCCGGCCAAATTACTTTCACGCCGGCGAATGACGCCGCCGACTCATTGATCCGAACTAACGGATCAAAGAGCATCGCCGTCCTCGCGACAACTTACAGTAGTGACCCGGTTACCCAGATCATCGCGGCTGGGGTAGCGGCGAAACTGGCCATCACGACGCAGCCCACGACTACGGCGGGCAACGGCGCCGTCATGCCCGCTCAACCCGTGGTGGTGGTTCAAGATCAATTTGGCAACCAAGTTGCCAGCTCGGCGAATGTCACCGCCGCCGTTGGTGCGGGCGCGTGGACGATTGGCGGCACCACAACCAAAGCGGCGGTTTCCGGAGTGACCACCTTTACCGACTTGACGGCCACCAGCGTCAATGCCTTGTCCGGTGCGGCAATAGCTTTCAGCGCCAATGGGCTTGCAGGAGTAACTTCGTCCGGATTTAATATCGGCTTCACCGCCGGCAACCTAGCGGTCCTACTGGCCGCTGCCAGCACCACGAATACGACTTGCTCGTTGATGGAGTTGAATACGACGGCAGCCGGGCAAACACCAAGCCAGACTATTCCGATCAGTGGCTCTGGCAGCAGCGCCTTGCGCTTTAGCGGTTCCGCAAGAACCGCTCCCTATCTCGCAGCCAGCGATGATGGGACGCTGCTTGCTTTTGTTGGTGGCAATAGCGCCGACACCACAGCCGCGGTTAATCTCATTCCGTTGCGCGGTGTTGGAACAGTGAATGCCGTTGGCTCATTCTCCTTGCCTACGACTTATACAGGCACCACGACGGGCAGTGGCAATCCGCCGCGCGGCGCGACAAGCGTAAACAATGCAACCTGGTTTATAAGTGACGCGGGTGGCTTTTATTCGAATGGATCTACAAGTGCCGGTCCGTCGGGAAGTTATTACAGTGTAAAAAGCTTTGGTGGCATCGTCTATGTGCTGCAGTCAGGGACAGGCACGATTGTCGTTTCAACCGTGTCGGCAGCAACTGGAGGCACCTTCACCGGTTTGCCCGGTTTAACGCAGGACGCAAACGCGGTGGATTTCTATCTGATCTCATCCGGCAACAACGGCACCGCGTTCGACGTTTTGTATGCTCTCGACAATACAAACAATAGTTCAACGGCGGGAGCTGTGTGCAAGTATTCGCTGGTTAGCGGGTCATGGGTGGCCAATGGAAGTTATCCGACGGGTTTTGGCGGATTTGGTCTTTGCGCCGCCAAGAATGGCAGCGGGGCAATATTATATGCCACGACAGGCACTGGTGCTTCAACCGCCAACAGTGTCGTCAAATTGACGGATGCCGCAGGATATAATGCGCCGATTAACATCACTGCCGGAAACAATGTGACTCTCTACACTGCTGCCAGCGGAACAATTTTGAAAGGCATCGCTTTTGCCCCAGGCAGCCCGACCATTACGGGCGCGGCAATGGCGTCGGCTTTTACGACGACCTATGGAACAGCCTCAACGCCGCAAAGTTTCGCCGTTTCAGGAGCCTATTTGAGTGCGAATCTTACAGCCACCGCACCGTCGGGCTTCGAGATTTCGAGCGACGGCACAACTTATGGAAACACCGCGGCGTTTACTCCCGTCAGCGGCGTGGTGAACGGCACCTTGCATGTGCGGCTTAAAGCGACGGCGGCCGTCTCAGGTTCTTATAACTCGCAACATATCGCGCTGACCAGTTCCGGGGCCACCACCGTCAACCTCACCACCGCCGCGAGCGGCAACGCGGTGAGCCAAGCCACATTGACTTATACCGCCAACACCGCAGCCATGACTTATGGCGGCACGGTTCCCAGTTTAAGCGGCAGCGTCTCCGGCTTTGTCAACGGTGAGAATCAGGCGGGAGTGACCACGGGCACGCTGGCTTTCACCACTGCGGCCAGTTCACACACTGCGGCTGGTCGCTGCGCGATCAACGGCAGCGGCTTGGCGGCGGGCAATTACGCGTTTGTCCAAGCGGCGGGCAATGCCACGGCATTGACGATCAATCCGCTGCCGGTTTTGTTGACCGGCAGCCGGGTTTATGACGGCACAGCGGCCACGGCCGCCGCCATTCTCGCCATCGCCAATAAAGTCAATGCGGATGACGTGACCGTGGCTGCGGGCAGCGGTTCGCTGGCCTCCGCCAACGGCGGCTCGCAGACGATCACGTCGCTTGGCAATCTCGCGCTCGGCGGCAGCACGGCTGGCAATTACACGCTCGCCGGGGCCGGCGGCTCAGTGCGAATCAATCCGGCACCGGGCACCTTTGCGCTGGTCACCACGAAAAATAATGCAGCCACTTTCGCCGCCTCTAAAATTATTCATTTCGCCAGTGACGCGGGCGTCACGCTGAACGTGTCGGCGGTGGCCAGCCCCAGTGCGCATGGCACCGTTGCGTTGAGCGGGGGCAACATTACCTATACGCCAGCGACGGATTACACCGGCGCGGATAGTTTCACTTACACATTGAGCGATGACGCCGGCGGGAGCAGCCCCGGCACCGTGACGGTGACGGTCAATGCGGTGAATGCCTCCAGCCGGATCACGGATATTGTGGTCGCGGCCGGTGTCAGCGCAACGCTGACGGCGTCCGGGCTGCCGAATCAAGCTTACGATGTGCAGGCGAGTGATGACTTGGGAGGCACTTGGACCACAATTAACACAGTCAAAGCCGCAGCCAATGGCGTGGTGAGTTACACCGATACGGACCAGCCCAATCATGTCAGCCGGTATTATCGCCTCGCTCAACATTAATCCAAACTATAACTAACATGAAAACGAAGGTTTGCCTCGCGAGCTTGATGCTCGCGCTCAGTTTTCCTGCGGGGGGCGCGCTTTACAGTTTCGGCACATTGAACGGCGGCCCGGCCATTGGGGCCATTCCGGATAACAGCACCATTGGTTTCAGCGACGCCCGCACGTTGAGCGGATTGGGAACCAGTCTGACGGACGTGACCTTGACCTTTGTCTTGCAGGGCGGTTTTGCAAGCGATTTGTCCGGGTATCTGCGGCTCGGCGATTTAACCGACTCGACCGCTTCCGACCTGACCAGTCTGGTGCAGGGTAAGACCTTGAGCGAAAGCACGCCGGTGACTTACGCGGTTGATTTTGGAACTACTTTTGTCGCGCAAAACCCAAACAACCCTTGGACGTTGTATTTCGGGGATCAAAGCCCGGGCGGCGCAACCACGCTCGAGGGCTGGAGCCTGGAGATCACCGCCGTGCCCGAACCGGTGAATGTGGCGCTGGGCGTTTTTGGCGGCGTGACGGGGCTGATCGCTCTGGCGCGCGCCAAACCGGTGAAACGGCAGGTGAGGAAACGCCGGTGCGGAAGGAAACGCCGGTGCGAAAGCTTTGTTAATTGATAAAAATTGTCGCCGCGCAAAAAGCGCAACGGAATTTTCCCTGGCGCTTTTTCGGCCAATCAACCGCTGCGGCAATCCGGTGCTTTTCAGACCATGCCTTCGAGCATGGTGGGAATTTGTTCGAGCGTGCGCGAGAGCGAGGCTTTGACGATGGCCTGCTCGGCTTCCGGCGTGCGCGCCAGCAGCACTTGCCAGACGGGCGCGGAGTAACAGGCTTCACGCGTCACCTCCACATAGTCGCCGCTGCAACCCACTTTCGAGCTGCGCAGCAGCATGTCGGCCAGTTGCACGGCGGCGATGGTGTGGCGGAATTGCGATGATTTCTCCGGGCAATGATGGTAGCGCGCGGCATAAATCATCAGCTCCGGCAGGCGATGGCGTTCCAGATATAAAGCGCCGAGTTCGGCATGATTCACGCCGAGAACTTCATCCTCAATTTCTGAAATCGCGCGCTCGCCGACGATGGCTTGGCGATGGATTTCGGCAAAGTGATCGGGAAAGGACCAGGCCATGACGATCTTGCCGATGTCATGCACGAGGCCGGCGACATAATCGGAATCTTCCGTGGGACCGGGCACGTTGGCGGTGACTTCGCGCGTCAAAATCGCGGTGCCGATGCAGTGCTGCCAAAATTCGCGCCACGGGAAACTGCACTGGCGCGTGAGCCGCTGAAAATCTTCAATGACGGGCGTGACCATCGCGAGCTGGCGGATTTGCCGGACGCCGAGATAAAAAACGGCTTCCTCGATGCTGTTGACCGGCGTGGTGAGGCCGAAATAAACGGAGTTCACCAGCCGCAGCAGGCGCGAGGTGAGACTGGGATCGCGCCGGATGATTTCCGCGATTTGCGCGGTGTAACGCTGCTCGGTCAGGAGCAGCCCCTGCAATGCCTTGTTGATGCTGCCCAGCGAAGGCAGCGAAGGACAGCGCGCCAGTTGCGTCTGAATTTCACCTTTGCCGAGCCGGGTTACACTTTGAGCCGTCGAGATTTGCGCCATGTTAAAATCGGAATTAAATCCACCCTTTCATCGGCAGAATGGCCGGCGACTTGACCGGCAAAAGCAAAAAATTTTTCCGCCGCCAAACATTTTCCTCAAGTCCCGGCAAATTGTTCCGATGACGCATCCGGCGGCGTCTCTCCGCCTTGAATTATGAAACGACCTGTCAATTTGGGAATCGCCTCGCTAAAAGCGCTGGGCATCGTTCTCGCGCTCGGCGCGGTGGCGCACGCCGGCCTGCCGTATCTGCCGCTGACCGGCCCGCCGCCGTTGCGCCTGCTGGCGGTGAAAAATCCGCGCCCGGTCGCCGGCCTCAAAATTGAGGCGGCTCCCGTCGCCCATACCAACTTGGCGGCGGTGGCGGTGAAAAATTTTCCCGGCACCACCGACGCCACCAGCACCGACGCGGCGAACGCTTTTCTGGCCGGGCCGCTCAACGGTCTGGGCGCGGACCGGTCTTTGGAGGAAACTTTCAGCGCGTCGGTGTTTGCGCTGCCCACGCCGGATTTGTTGAGCATCACGCCGCAAATGCTGGCGACGTATTTTCATCCCGTCCAATTCGGGACGAACACGGTGCTGACCGGACCGTTTCATGTCGGCTTCATGCCCCCGGTGCCGGATAAATCCAGCCGCGCGGAATATATTGTCAAATGACCTGGCTGAATTACTTTTTGCCGATGTGCCGCCGCGTGCCGGTGGTGCTGGCGGTGTTTGGTTTTGGGTTGGTCACATTGCCAGCCCAGCCGTTGAATCCGCCGGCGACGAATGGCATCGCCGTGACCAATGCGGTCCCGCCGGAAATGGTCAGCACGGCTTCGGAGACGAATTTTTCCATGCCGACCAAGCTGGAGCGCTTTGATTTCACGCTGGCGACGGCGCGGTTTCAGGCCAACACGCGGGATTATGCGGAGGCGGAAATCAATTTCATCAAGCTGCTCGCGGAGGACGTGCCGGAAGCGACCCAGCAGACGGCGCTATTTGAATTGGGCCAGGCGGTGGCGGCGCAAAACGACCTGCCGCGCGCCCAATCCATCTACGCGCAATATCTCCAGCGCTGGCCCGGCGACGACCGCACGCCGGAAATTTTTCTGCACCAGGGCCAGCTTTTCCGGCAGATGGGTTTGCCCAATCTGGCGCTCGCCAAATTTTATGGCGTGATGACCACCGCGCTGTCCTTGAAAAACAACCAGCTCCCGTTTTATAAAGGACTGGTCTTGCAGGCGCAGGTGGAGATTGCGGAAACGCATTATCTCGTCGGCCAATTCAAGGACGCGGCGGATTATTATTCGCGGTTGCTCACGCAGAATGATCCCGCGCTCGACCGCGCGCAAATCCAGTTCCGGCTCATCCGCTCGCTCGAAGCCATCAACCGCCACGAGGACGCGGCGAATCAGGCGCAGGATTTTCTGGCGCATTTTCCCAAATCCACCGAGGAGCCGGAAGTGCGGTATCATTTGGCGCAGGCGTTCAAAGGCCAGAACCGGAATACCGAGGCGCTCCAGCAGGTGAAAATTTTTTTGAAAGAAGAACGCGATCAAACCACGAACAATCCGGAAATCTGGTCTTACTGGCAGCAGCGCGTCGGCAACGAAATTGGCAACGAGCTGTATCAGGAAGGCGATTTTGTGAAGGCGCTGCAGGTTTATCTGGCGCTGGCGCAGCTCGATCCGGCGCCTGCGTGGCAGTTGCCCGTGCGCTATCAAGTCGGCATCACCTACGAAAAACTGCTGCAGCCAAGTTTGGCGATCGAGGCTTACCGCAACATCCTCACGAATGCCGCGCCGCTGGCCGTCACCAATCTTTCACCCAGCCTCAAGGCCGTGGTGGATATGGCGAGCTGGCGGTTAAATTTTCTCGAATGGAACCACCGGGCCGAAGCGTTCACCCACGAAACCGCCGCCCTGACCACCACCAATCTGAACTTGAGCCAGCCATGAACCCGCCAACCGATCTTGCCGATCTTGCCCGCGAACTGCAGAGCTATCTGGACCTCAGCCGCGAATTTCTGGCGCTGTTCACCGAGGAGAACCAGACACTCCGCCGACCGCAGCCGTGGTCGCCCGGCGCGTTCAACGCGGAAAGAAAGCGCTTGCTCCCACGTTTGGAATCAGGGTTAATAAAGTTACGCAGTCATCGCCAGTGGTGGGAACGGATGCCGGCGGATCAGCGCGAGTCCTGCGGCGAGATCAGGAATTTGTTCCGCGACATACAGAATTTGCTCCCGCGGCTGTTGCTGCTCGACCGTGAAAACCAGCAGGAAATGCTGCGGCGCGGGCTGATGCCCGCCACGCAGTTGCCGCCAGCCGCCAGTCAGCGGCCCAATTTTGTCGCCAATTTGTATCGCCGGCATGCTGCGGTTTGAACCATGTCCATTGAAAAGATCATCGTCCTCGAAGACGACGCCATTGTCCGCTCGAATCTGGAGAATTTTCTCCGGCGGCAGCGGTTTGACGTCGCGTCCGCCGGCACGCTGAGTGCCGCGCGCGATTTTCTGAACCGGGATAATTTCGATCTGATTTTCATGGACATGCGGTTGCCGGACGGCGAGGGCATTGATCTGCTCAAGGAATTGCAGTCCCGCCCGCAACGCCCGCTGGCCGTGGTGATGACCGGTTTCGGCACCGTGGAATCCGCCGTGGAGTGCATGAAAAATGGCTCGTTTGATTATCTCATCAAGCCGTTTTCGATGGAGCAGATCGAGGTGACGCTCCGCAAGGCGCAGGATTTCAATCAACTGCTCAAGGTCAACACGCTGTTGAGCCAGGAATCCGACGACGGCGAATCGGAACTGCTCGGCCGCAGCCCCGCGATGGAAACGCTGCGCTCGCTCATCCGCAAAGTGGCGCGCACGCAGGCCACCGTTTTGATACAGGGCGAAAGCGGCACGGGCAAGGAGCTCGTCGCCCGCGCGTTTTACCGCGAAAGCCCGCGCGCCAACGCGCCGTTCATCAAAGTCAACTGCGCCGCCATTCCCGAAAACCTCATCGAAAGCGAATTTTTCGGCCACGAAAAAGGTTCGTTCACCGGCGCGCTGACCAAGCGCGAGGGCCGCTTTGAACTCGCGCACGGCGGCACGATTCTGCTGGACGAAATCAGCGAAATTTCCCCCGCCGTGCAGGCCAAGCTGCTGCGCGTTTTGCAGGAGCGCGAATTCGAGCGCGTCGGCGGCAGCCGCACCATCAAAGTGGATGTGCGCGTCATCGCCACGACCAACCGCAACCTCGAAGAAAGCGTCGCGAAAAAAGAATTCCGGCAGGATTTGTTTTTCCGCCTGAACGTCGTGCCCGTTTCCGTGCCGGCCTTGCGCGAACGGCGCGAGGACATTTCGCTGCTCGCAACGGAATTCATGCGCCGGCTGGGCCGCAAACACGGCGTCCACATCAAAGGCTTCACCGATGCCGCGCTCCGCATTCTGAACGAACATTCCTGGCCGGGCAACGTCCGCGAACTGCAAAACGTCGTCGAGCGCGCCGTGATCATGTGCGGCGACACTGGCATGTTGGAACCGGAACACCTCGGACTGGCCGCCGGCCAATCAAATTCCGCCGCCGCGCCGGTGGACAATGGGGCCGTGCCTGGGGTTTTGAGCAGCTCCGGCGGATTTCCCACGCTCGGCGAACTGGAAAAACAGCACATCATTGCCGCGCTGGACCGCTGCAAAGGCAACCGCACCCACGCCGCCAAATTGCTGGACGTGAGCATCCGCACGCTGCGCAACAAGCTGCACGAATACAACGACACGTCGTCCAAGTCCGGCGAGGACGAGGCGGCGGAAGCCTGATTGGTTTTTCCGCCTCGTTCCGGTCACCCGCTGGTTTTGGCGACCAAGCTGGAAACTTTTTCCCAACCGCCGAATTGCATTTGACACCGCACCGGGCGTCTGGTGTTTATCAAACGTCGGTGGTTCACCGCCAAGCCAATCATGCTGCGATTGATCAGATCACTGGAAAACCGTTCCCGCCTCGTTTCAAGCGCGATGGCGTGCGTGATCATTGTGGCCATCGGCCTGGTGGATTATCTGACCGGCCACGAAATTTCGTTCTCGGTTTTTTATCTGCTGGGCGTGGCCCTGGCGGTTTGGTTCGTTGGCCGGGGTTTCGGGGCGGTGGTTTCGGTGTTCAGCGTGGCCGTCTGGGTGGTGGGAGATTACGCCAGCGGTGCCCGGTTCACGAGTCCGCTCATTCCGATTTGGAACGCCATCATTCTGCTGGCGTTTTACCTCGTGGTCGTCTGGCTGCTGGCCCGGCTACGGTCGTTTCATAATTATTTGGAAACCCAGGTGAAACAGCGCACCGCCGCGCTCACGGAGGAAATGGCTGAGCGCGAACGGCTGGAACGCGAGCTGCTCGAAATCAGCGAGCGGGAACAGCGCCGCATTGGGCAGGATTTGCACGACGGCTTGTGCCAGCATCTCACCGGCGCAACTTTGGCCGGGCAGGTGCTGGAAGGCAAGCTGGCCGCGCTGAAGCTGGCCGAAGCAGCCGACGCCAACAAGGTCGTCGAGTTGGTGGAGGAAGGCATCAACCTTTCCCGCCGGCTGGCCAAGGGTTTGTATCCGGTGGAAATCGAAGCGGACGGTCTGATGCTGGCCTTGGAGGAATATGCCGCGACCACCAGCGAATTGTTCAAGGTCTTCTGCCGCTTTGAGTGTGATGTGCCGGTGCTCATCCATGATGCCGCCACCGCCGGTCATCTTTACCGAATTGCGCAAGAAGCCGTCCGCAATGCCATCCGGCATGGCAAGGCCAAGAACATCCTGATCCGCCTGGAAGTTGGCGAAGACAGCACGGTTTTGTCCGTCAAAGACGACGGGGCCGGTCTGCCGGAGCCCATGCCGAAAAAACGGGGCATGGGCCTGCGCATCATGGCGCATCGGGCAGCCATGATTGGGAGCACCTTCACCGCGCGCCGGGATGAAACCGGCGGCACGCTGATCGCCTGCGAGCTGCAGGTTGAACCGGAGAAAACCCAACGTGAATAAAATAAAAATCTTTCTTGTGGACGACCATCCGCTCGTGCGCGAATGGCTGACCAACCTGATTCAGCAGCAGCCGGACCTCATGGTCTGCGGCGAATCTGAAGACGCGCCGCACGCGTTGCAGGAAATTGCCGCAACCCGACCGGCGGTGGCGATCGTGGACATTTCGCTCAAGCAGGGTTCGGGCATCGAGCTGATCAAAAATTTGAAAGCCATGCAGCTGGACGTGGCCGTCATTGTCCTTTCGATGCACGACGAGCGGCTTTACGCCGAACGCGCCCTGCGGGCCGGCGCGCGTGGTTACATCATGAAACGCGAGACCGCCAAAAAAGTCATCACCGCCATCCGGCAGGTGCTGACCGGGAAAATTTACATGAGCGAAAGCCTGGCGGCGCTCTTCGCGGAAAAATTCGTGGACGGCCGGCTGCCGGCCAGCGGCTCGCTGGTGGAACAACTGAGCGACCGCGAACTGGAAGCTTTTCAACTGCTGGGCAAAGGTTACGAAACCCGTCAGGTTGCCGAGATGATGAACGTGAGCATGAAAACCGTGCAGGCCCACTGCGCCCACATCAAGGAAAAGCTCAAGCTGACCAACGCCGCCGAGTTGTTGCGCGAGGCCGTCCGCTGGCAGGAAAGCAATCCGACGAGTTGACCGCGCGGCGCCTAAGGCAATACCCTAGGCGAGAACTATCCCGCGCCTAATTTCTTCGCGCCAGTTTCTCGGTTATTCAAAGGGCGTGTTGATTCGCACCTTTTTCCAACGCGCCGGGCTGGCCCGCCTGTTGCTGGCGGCGCTTGGCGTGTTTCAGCCGCAAGCGTTGGCACAAAGCGATTTGACGGCGACGAACATGCTTTCGCTCGCGGACGCCAAACGCTTGGCCTATGAGCGCAACTGGGATTTGCTCGCGGCGAAAAGCGGCGTGGACGCGGCCACGGCGCAATTGCTCGTCGCCAAAGAATTTCCCAATCCGACATTTTCCTATTCCACCGCGAAAATTGGTTCCTACGAAAACAGCACGTCCACGGGCAACGGCCTGTGGAGCCGCAGCTACGACACGATTTTCGCCGTCAACCAGCTCATTGAAATCGGCGGCAAACGGCGCGATCGCAAAGTTTCCGCGCAAGCCGGAATCACCGGCGCACAAGCCCGGTTTTTCGATGCGCGGCGGCTGCTGGATCAGGGCGTGAGCAAAGCGTTTGTGGCGGCGCTGCTCGCGGGCGAGAACGCGCGCATCTTGACCGAGTCCGCCGGGATGCTGCGCCACGAAGCGGAAATTGCGCAGGCGCGCTTGCAGGCGGGCGACATTTCGGCGGCCGATGAAAAGCAGATTGAAAACAGCGCGGAGGTTTTTGCGCTGCAGGCCAAATCGGCGGGTGCCGCCGCCGTGCAGGCGCGGATCGCGGTGGACATTTTGCTCGGCGTCGCGCAGCCGAAAGGGAATTGGACGCCGACGGAATCGCTCGCGCAAATGGCCGTCACAGTTCCGCAATCTGGTGAATCAAAAACCAATTCGCTACGTCCGGACGTGCTGGCGGCGGAAGCGGATTTGAGCCAGGCGCAAGCCGATCTCAAGCTGCAAAAGGCCATGAGAATTCCTGACCCGACGTTTTCGTTTTTGGTCGAGCACAATCCGCCCGGCGGCGGACCGCCGGAGGATACGGTCGGCATCGGTGTTTCGTTTCCGCTGCCGCTGTGGAATTTCAACCGGGGTGAAATCAAATCCGCGCAGGCGGCCGTTGATAAAAACGCGCTCGCCCTCGGCAAAGCCAAAGCCCAGGCGGCGGCCGACATTGCCAATGCGCAATCTGAATTCAGCGAAGCCTCGGAACGGCTGGAGCGTTATCAAAAACAGATCCTGCCCAGATCGCAGCAGGTGCGCGAGGCGGTGGCGTTCGCCTACGAAAAAGGCGGTTCATCGCTGGTGGATTTGCTGGAAGCCGAACGCGCCGACAACGACGCCCGGCTGGCGGCGGCCCAGGCCATGTCCGACACCGCCAGCGCCGTCGCCGATTTGAAAGCCGCCGCCGAAGCCATGAATCTACAGAATGTCCGCCCATGAAAATTTTCCAATTCTTCAACTGCTTGATCCTCGCGGCGCTGGTGGCGGGCTGTCACCGCGCGGCCAGCCCGGAACCGACGGGCGATCCCAAAGTCGCGGGCGAAAAAATTTCTTTTCCGGCCGATTCAACGCAACTGGCGTCGCTCGAATTGGCGCCGGTCGAATCGCGCGCGCCCGCCAGCACCGAGCTCTCGGGCCGGCTCACCTGGAATGATGACGTCACGGTGCGCATCTTCACGCCGTTCGCCGGGCGCGTGCGCAAAATCACGGCGGACATCGGCCAAAGCGTCGAGAAAAATTCGTCGCTGGCGGAAGTCGAGTCCCCGGATTTCGGGCAGGCGCAAGCGGATGCGCGGAAAGCCGAAAGCGATTTAAAACTGGCGCAACGCAGCTTGACGCGGGAACGGGAATTGTTCGCGCACGGCGCGGCGGCGCAAAAAGATGTCGAGGCCGCCGAGGACGCGCAGGCGCAGGCTGAGGCCGAGCATTCGCGCGCCGTTTCAAAAATCGCGGCGTATGGCGCCAACGCCGATTCGCTGGATGAAGTTTTTATTTTGCGCAGTCCACTCGCGGGAACAGTAGTGGATAAGAGCGTCAGTCCGGGACTGGAAGTTCGTCCCGACCAGATGCTGGCCAATATGCCGGAGATCACCGCGCCGCTCTTTATCGTGAGCGATCCAGCGCAGCTGTGGATTCAGATTGACGCAACAGAAGTGGACGTGCCGCGATTGCTGCCCGGTCGGGAATTCACGTTTACCAGTCGCGCTTTTCCCGACGAAACTTTTACCGGCCGCGTGGACAAGGTTTCCGAATTCATTGACCCGAACACGCGCACCATCAAAGTGCGCGGCTCGGTGGATAATTCGCGCCGGCGGCTCAAGGCTGAGATGTTTGTGAACGTGATTTTGCCCGGCGGCGAAACGCATGGCCTCAGCGTGCCGGCGGCGGCGGTTTTTCTGAAAGGCGAAAAACATTTTGTCTTCGTGCAGGAAAAGCCCGGCGAGTTCACGCGGCACGAGGTCGCCATTGGTTCCGAACAAGCTGGCCGCGTTTTGATTTTGAGCGGCCTGCAAGCCGGCCAGCAAGTCGTGACGGACGGCTGCGTTTTTCTGCAACAGCTCCTGGAATGATCGGCGCAACAATTATCATTCTCGAAATTTTTGCATGATTAAACGAGTCGTCAGTTTTGCGTTGCACCAGCCGTTGTTCATCGTGCTGATGATGCTGCTATTCATCGGCGGCGGCGTGGCGGCGTTCATGCAACTGCCCATCGAGGCGTTTCCAGATGTCTCGGACATCCAGGTGAACGTCATCACGCTGTATCCGGGCCGCGCGCCGGAGGAGGTCGAGAAGCAGGTCACGATTCCGCTGGAAACCGCGCTGAACGGAATGCCGCACGCGGTGCGGTTGTTTTCGCACACGCAATTTGGTTTGTCCTACATCGTCGTGACGTTTGACGATCACACGACGGACATGGTCGCCCGCCAGCAAACGCTCGAACGGCTGACGGGCGTGGACGTGCCGCCCGATGCGCAGCCGCAGCTCCAGCCGCTTTCGACCGCCATCGGCGAAATTTTTCGCTATCGCGTGAAGGGCGACGGCTATACGACCCGCGAGTTGCGAACATTGCAAGATTGGGTGGTGGATCGCAATTTGCGCGGCGTGCCGGGCGTGGCGGACATTGATACGTTTGGCGGCTTGGTCAAAACGTATGAGGTGAATCCAGATCTCGCGAAGATGCGTTATTACGGCATCGCCTTGCAGCAGCTTTACACCGCGCTCGGCCGTGGCAACGCCAATGTCGGCGGCAGCAAAGTCACGCAAGGTTCGCAGCAGTATCTCATTCGCGGCGTCGGGATGCTGCATTCCGCCGATGAAATCAAGGACATCGTCATCACCGCCCACAACGGCACGCCGGTGCTGGTCAAAGACATCGCCGACGTCACGCTCGGCAATCTGCCGGTCGAAGGCATCGCCGGACAAGACAAGGACGATGACATTGTTTTCGGCATCGTGGACATGCACAAAGGCGACAATCCGTCGGTGGTGCTCAAGGCGTTGAAAGCGAAGATTGAAATTCTGAACAATTCGATTTTGCCGAAAGGCGTCAAAATTGTTCCTTACTACGACCGCGCGTGGCTGATTGGCACCACGCTGCACACCGTGTTTGAGAATCTCGCCACTGGCGCGATTCTGGTGACTTTCGTGCTCTTGCTTTTCCTGGGCAACATTCGCGCGGCGGCAATTGTGGCCGTCGTGATTCCCTTGTCATTATTGGCTACTTTTATCGGGCTGACGTGGCGCGGCATTCCGGCAAATCTGATTTCGCTGGGCGCGATGGATTTTGGGATTATCGTGGATGGCGCGGTCATCGTCGTCGAAAATGTTTTCCGCCGGCTCGGCGAATTGAAGCCGGGCAGCGACAAAAAAGCATTTCGAACCGCCATCGAACACGCGACGGTGGAAGTCGGCCGCCCGACTTTTTTCTCGATGCTCATCATCATCGCGGCGCATATTCCGGTGTTCACGCTGCAACGTCACGAAGGCCGCATCTTCGCGCCGATGGCGTGGACGATCACCAGTGCGTTGATCGGCTCGCTGATTTTGTCGCTGACGCTGGTGCCGCTGCTGTGCTATTTCCTGCTGCGAAAAAAAATTCCGCACGAAGAAAATGCGCTCGTCCGTTTCATCAAGAAACCTTACGTCGCCTCACTGGGCTGGGCGCTGGCGCATCCGAAATTTGTCGTCCTCGCCGCGCTCGCCGCGCTGGGCGTGAGCCTGGCGCTGGCACCCCGGCTGGGCACGGAATTTCTGCCGGAATTAAACGAAGGTTCCATCTGGGTGAACGCCAATCTGCCGGCCAGTGTTTCCGTCGAGCAGGCACGAGAGTATTGCCGAAAAATGCGCGAACTGCTGCGCAAGACGCCGGAAGTCAACACGGTGGTTTCCAAATCCGGCCGGCCCGAAGACGGCACCGACCCCAAGCCGATCAACATGGCGGAAATTTTTTTGGATTTCAAACCGCCGAACGAATGGCGCCCCGGTTTCACCAAACAAATGCTGCTGGATGAGATGAACAAAAATGTTTCCACGTTGCCGGGCATTGATATCAGCTTTGACCAGCCGATCATGGATAACGTGCTGGAAAGCATTTCGCAAATTGACGGGCAGGTGGTCATCAAAGTGTTCGGCGACGACTCTACCGCGCTGCGCAACAAGGCCAAGGAAATGTGCGCCGCCATCGCCGACGTGCGCGGCGTGGACACGGCGAGCGTGGATCGCGCCGGCGAAGTGCCGCAGACGATCATCGAAATTGACCGCAAGGCCGCCGCCCGCTACGGCCTGAACATCGGCGACATCGAAGACGTCATCCAAACCGGGCTCGCCGGCAAAGCGGCCACGGAACTTTGGGAGGGCGAAAAGCACTTCAGCATCGTCGTGCGGCTCCCCGAAGCCCAGCGCAGCCTCGCCAACCTGAAAAAAATTCTCGTGGACACTCCGGACGGGTTGCACATCCCGCTAGAACAAGTCGCCACGTTCAAAGAAACCAGCGGCAGCATGAACATCAGCCGCGAAGACAACACGCGCTTTTCCGCCATCAGCGTGTTCATCAAAGGCCGCGACATGGGCAGCACGGTGACCGACATGCAGGCGCGGCTGGCAAAATTTTCTTTGCCGCACGGCTGGTTTGTAACGTGGGGCGGCGAGTTTGAAAGCCAGCAACGCGCCATGAAGCGGCTATCCATCATTGTTCCGATCAGCATCTTTCTAATTTTCGTTTTGCTGTTCAATGCTTTCAAATCCGTGAAAAGCGCGCTGCTGATTTTGGTCAACGTGCCGCTCGGACTTATCGGCGGCATCTTTGCACTGCTGCTCACGGGCATCCCTTTGAGCGTTTCAGGCTCCATCGGATTCATCGCGCTGTTCGGTCAGGCGGTTCTCAACGGCGTGGTCATGGTCAGCCATTTCAACCAACTTCAAGACGACGGACTGCCAGTTTACGAGGCCGTGGTCAAAGGTGCTGGTGACCGTCTGCGCACGGTGCTAATGACCGCGCTGCTTGCGATTCTCGGCTTGTTGCCGATGGCGCTTTCGCACGGCATTGGTTCGGAAACGCAGCGGCCGCTGGCCATTGTCATCATCGGCGGCCTGGTTTCCGCCACCCTTTTGACGCTCATGCTGCTGCCAACGCTGTATTTGGTCGTGGAGGGCAAAAATGAAACGAATGACGATCCTGATTTTTCTGCGCCGTCCGCCGCTGCAAACCACTCGGTAAAAAACTGAAGTTTTGCGCTCCGTCCGGCGCTCCGGGACGGAGGCGCTGGTGGCGGCTGCTTTGTCCGTGCGAGCAAGCTTGGCAATGGGTTTCATTTTGTCAGCCGGAGGGTTGTGAATCCGGCTTTTGGGTTTCAGACCGCCACAACCTTGCCTAGTCGCCTGGTTTTGACCGGAAACATTTTCCCATGGCCGCCGGTCATTCCATGAAATCCCCTGATTTTCCGCACTTTTTTGCCGCTGGCATCATCGTTGCTTTGCATCTGCTGGAATTTTTATGATCGAAGCCCTGTTTAACCAGCCAAACTACCTGGCAGCGAAAAAAACGCTGGACGCGGTAGCGCTCCGTTCGGAGGCGATCAACAACAACCTCGCCAACCTGGAAACGCCCGGCTACAAGCGCGTGGACCTGGCACCGAGTTTTGAACAGGAGCTGGAACGCGCCAGTTCGTCCGGGGACGCGCAGCAGATTACATCGCTGACGCCCTCGCTCGCCGTGGATGCCACGGCCAAGGCGGCCAGCAAAGATGGCAATACCGTGCATCTGGAGCAGGAACTAATGCGCATGAACCAGAATGCCATGACCCATTCGCTGGAAACACAGATGGTCAGCAGCATGTTGGCCAAAATGCGCCTGGCGATCACCGGCCATTGATTTCAGGTTATGATCCAAATCCTTTCCGGCATCCAGAACACGTCCGCCGCGCTCGACGCGGAACATACGCGGCTGGATGTCATTTCGCAGAACATCGCCAATGCGCACACGACGCACGATGTGGACGGCAAACCTTACCAGCGCCAGGTGGTGGTGTTTGAGACGGCGTTGCAAAACGCGATGAACGGTGACAGCGCCAGCCTGCCGGCGATTCAGGTCGCGAAGATTGAGCGCGACTCGCGACCACCGCTGCTCATCCCGGACCCGGGCAACCCCGATGCCGACGCGAACGGCAACGTGGCGATGCCCAACATCAACATCCAGGAGGAAATGGCCGACTTGATTTCGGCCTCGCGCACGTTTGAGGCGAATTTGGCCGTCGTAAAAAACGCCCGTTCCATGGCCATGCAGACGCTGGCGATTGGAAAACATTGAACCTTTATTTTTGAGAAAAAAACGCGATGTCTCCGCTTTCAGCCATTCCCGCTTATTCCCAGAACCTGCTGCCGCAAATCGAGCGGCTGCCGGGCAAGGAGATTTCGGAATTGCCGTCGGCCCTGCCCGCCGCCACGCCCGTGGGCGGCGATTCGTTTTCGTCGCTGCTGGGCAAGATGGTGTCGGAGGTCAACGCGCAGCAGCAAGTTTCCGCGCAGTCCGTCAGTGCGCTGCAAAGTGGACAAAACGTGCCGCTGCATCAGGCCGTGATCTCGATGGAGGAGGCCAGCGTCTCGTTTCAGCTCATGGTGGAGGTGCGCAATCGTTTGCTCGAGTCGTATCAGGAAATCATGCGGATGCAAGTTTGAGGACTAAATGAACAATAATTTTTCCAAGCTCGGTCAGCAGTTGCTCACGATCTGGGGACAGCTCGGGGCGAGCCAGCGCGTCAGCGTTCTCGCGGCCACGTTCGTGCTCGTCGCGGGGCTGACGGCCACGGCGCTGTGGTCGTCGCACGCGGAATATGGCCTGCTTTACGGCGGCCTGTCAGACACGGAATCGGCCAAAGTGATCGCCGCGCTCGACGACGCGAAAGTCGCCTACAAAGTCGGCAGCGGCGGCGCGATCATGGTGCCGGCGGACAAGGTTTACACCATGCGGATGCAACTCGCGAGCAAGGGCATTCCGCAAGGCGACGGCGTGGGTTTTGAGATTTTCGACAAGCCGAATTTCGGCATCAGCGATTTTGTGCAGCGCGCCAATTATCTCCGCGCGTTGCAGGGCGAACTCGCCCGCACCATCGGCCAGTTGGACGATGTGAAGGCGGCGCGCGTGATGATCGTGCTGCCGGAAAACCGGCTGCTGCTCGACAAGGACAAGTTTCCGACCGCTTCCGTTTTTGTCCGCGTGCGCGGAAATTCGCAGTTGCCGCCGCAGACGATCAATTCCATCCGCTTTCTCGTGGCGAATTCCGTGGAAGGCTTGAAGGCCAATCACGTCGCGGTGGTGGACAATCTCGGCAACACCGAGGAAATTTCCGACAATGAATCGCTCGCCGGCGTTTCGACCTCGCAGCTCGCCGCGCGCCGCAGCCTCGAACAATACCTTTCCAAAAAGGCGCAGGACATGCTCGAAACCGTGCTCGGTCCCGGGCAGGCGATTGTGCGCGTGTCGGCGGAAGTGAATTACGACACGCTCACCAAGACCGAGGAAAAATATGACCCGGACGGCCAAGTCGTGAAAACATCAACCAAAAACGACGAGAACAACGATACCGCCACTTCGGCCAATACGACACCGACGGGCATCAGCGCCAACACCGTGACGGACACCAACGGCACGCAGGCTTCGTCCGCGCCGGTCAACAGCAGCAAAAATCACAAAACGCTCACCACCATCGAATACGAAATCGGCAAGACGACCAGTGAAATGACGCAATCCGCCGGCGGCATCAAGCGTATCACCGCCGCGATCACGGTGGCGCAGCAATTTGAAGGCACCGGCGCGGACCGCAAACCCATCGTCCGTTCGCCGGAGGAAATTGCCAAACTTCAGCGCATTGTCAGCAGCGCGCTGGGCGCGGACACGACGCGCGGCGACACGATTGAGTTGGCGGAACTGCCGTTCAACGACCAGTTCGCCACCGAGATGACGACGCAGTTGGATCAGCAGCAGAAGCGGGATTTCTGGGTGAATCTGGCGCGCAACGCGATTTATCCCGCGCTCGGGCTGGTGGCGTTTTTCATTCTGCTCCGCGCGTTCAAGAAAACGCCGGTGCAGGAAATTCAGCTCGGCATCCCGGTCGGCCGGCTCGGCTACAAAAATGGCAATGGCAACGGCCACACCATTGGCGGGCGTTTCGGTGAACACAATTTTGAACCGCAGCCCGGCGTGGTGACGGTGGACGTGCTGAACCGGCTCATCAAAGACAACCCCAACAACATGACGCAGGCCATCCGCGAATGGATGAACCGCGGCCATACGCCCGAATCCTGATTATGACCGCCGTCGAAGAAAATCCAGAGGCCGTTGCCGAAACCGGCAGTCTCAACAAAGTGCAGATGCTCGCCGCGTTGATGGTGATGCTCGGCTCGGAAAGCGCGTCGGTGATTCTCCGCCAGTTTCAGCCGCGTGAAATCGAAGCCGTCTCGCGCGAGATGGCGCGATTCACGTTGATCACGCGCGAGCAGCAGCAGCAGATTCTGGAGGAGTTTTCCGGCGTGGCGCTCGCCGCGAGCACGTCGCTTTCCGCCGGCGCGGAAGTCACGCGGCACACGCTCGAAAAGGCGCTCGGCTCGTTCAAGGCCAGCGATGTGATGGGCCGCGTCACCACCACGCGCTCGCCGCTCGGCTCGATGCAGGTGATCGCGGACATGGATCCGCGCCACATTTTCAATCTCATCCGCGACGAGCAGGTGCAGGCGGTCACCTTTGTAGTCAGTCATCTTTCACCGGAAAAAGCCGCGCAGGTTTTGAACATGCTCACGCCGGAAAAACGGGAGCTGGCGATTGAACGGCTCGCGTCGCTCGCCGCCACGCCGGTCGAGGTCGCGGAAAAAGTCGTGGAAGTTTTAAACACCAAGCTCGGCGTGAAACAAACGCGCGCGATGTCACAGACGGGCGGCGTCACGACAGTCGCGGATGTTTTGAACGCCATGGATAAAACGGTCAGCCGTGAGCTGCTGACGAATTTGGAAAATCGCAATCCTGAGCTGACGATGTCCATCCGCAAAAAAATGTTCACGTTCGAGGATCTGCTGTTGCTCGGCGGCAGTTCCATCCAGCGCATCATGCGCGAAATTGACATGCGCGACCTCACGGTGGCGCTCAAGAAGGCGAGCACGCCGTTGAAAAATCTTTTATTGAGCAATATTTCGCGCCGCGCCGCCGAATCCGTGCAGGAAGAAATTGCGTTTCTCGGCAACGTGAAAGCGCGCGACATCGAGGCCGCGCAATTCCGCATTATTGATGCCGTGCGCAAGCTGGAAGCCGAAGGCGAAATCGAGCTCGAAGATTCCCGCGTCACCGAAAATGAAATGGGCTGACACAATTTTGTTTGAGCAACCGCTGCGCGACGTGTGCCTGCTGGTCGGTTCGCCCGTGCAGGACTGGCAGCAGTTCATCCGCGAGCGCGAACAAGCGGCTTTTGAAAACGGCCGGCGCGCGGGCGAAAGCGCGCTGAACGAACAATTGCTCCGGCAGCGCAACGAAACCATCGAATTGCAACGCGGTATTTTGGATTCGCTGCAAACGGCCTTCCCCAAAGTTGCGCACGAGGCGGAATCGGCGGTGATTGACCTCGCGCTGGAGGCCGCCAAAAAAATTGTCGCCGGGATGCCGGTGGATGTGGCGATGGTGGAAAGCACGGTTCGCGAAGCGTTACGGCAGGCTGAGGACACGGCGGAAATTGTGATTCAACTGCATCCGGATGATCTGGCGCTACTGCGCCAGCATCAGGCGGAAATTCTCAACGGGCTGCCGGAATCCGGGCCGCTGCGTTTTACGCACTCGTCGGAAATCGGCCGCGGCGGCTGCATCATCCAGACGCGCTTCGGCCTGATTGACGCACGCCGCGAAACCAAAATTGAACAACTGCGGCAATCCCTGGCAACATGACCCAAACGCTTCCATGCACCAGCAGCCGGATGCAGCGCGCCTTGCGCCGCGTGCGCGAAACGCGCGTGACGGAAACGTGCGGCCGCGTGGTACAGCTTATCGGCCTCGTCGTGGAATCGGAAGGCCCGCTCGCCGCGCTCGGTGAAGTTGTGCGCATTCAATCGGCGCGCGGCCAGGCGGACATGCTCGCGGAAGTGGTCGGTTTTCGGAATCATCATTTACTCTTGATGCCGCTCGGTGAATTGCATGGCATTCATCCCGGCAGCGAAGTCATTGCCACCGGCGCGCCGATGCGCGTCGCGGTCGGCAGCGCGCTCAAGGGCCGCGTGATTGACGGACTCGGCAATCCGATTGACGACCACGGGCCGATTGTTACGGATCATTTTGTCGGATTGAATATGCGTCCGCCGCATCCGCTCAAGCGCCAGCGCATCAGTCAGGTTTTTCAAACGGGCATCAAGTCGGTGGACACGTTCACTCCGCTCGGACGCGGCCAGCGGCTCGGCATTTTTGCCGGCAGCGGCGTGGGCAAATCCACTTTGCTCGGCATGATGGCGTCGCAGGCCGAGGCGGACGTGAACGTCATTGCGCTCATCGGCGAACGCGGTCGCGAAGTGCGCGAATTTTTGGAACGTGATTTGGACGACGCCGGGCGGAAAAAATCCGTGGTCATCGTCGCCACGTCGAATGAACCGGCGCTCAATCGCGTCAAGGGCGCGTTTCTGGCGATGGCGATCGCGGAGCATTTCCGCGACGCGGGACAAAATGTTTTGCTGATGATGGATTCGGTGACGCGCTTCGCAATGGCGCAGCGCGAAATCGGCCTGGCGGTCGGCGAGCCGCCGACCACGCGCGGCTACACGCCGTCCGTTTTTTCACTGCTGCCGCAATTGCTCGAACGCGCCGGCGCGGGCGAGCAGGGTGCGATCACCGGTTTGTTCACCGTGCTGGTGGAAGGCGATGACATGAACGACCCGATTGCGGATTCCGTGCGTTCCATCCTCGACGGCCACATTGTTTTGACGCGCGAGTTGGCGACCCAAAATCATTATCCGGCGATAGACGTTTTGGACAGCGTCAGCCGCCTGAACCGCGATTTGCTGCCGCCGGAAAAAATCAAGCTGACGGCCGCCGCGCGCGAACACTTGGCGGTGTATCGCAAAAACCAGGATCTCATCAACATCGGTGCGTATCCGGCCGGGAGCAGCCCGGTGATTGACCAGGCGATCGCGCTGCATCTGCCGCTCAATAAATTTCTCCGGCAAAATGTGACCGAAGGTTTTGTCGCCGAGCAAAGCTGGAATTTGCTGAACCAAACCCTCCACTCGAAACCCAAGGCGTTATGAAAGCATTCCGTTTTCCGCTCGAATCGCTCCGCACGTTGCGCAAGCAGCGCGAACAGGCGGCGCAGCAGCGCTACGCCCGCGCCCTCGTGCTGCGCGACGGCGCGGCGCGCGTGCTGCAACTGGCGGAAGAGGAATTGAAAGCCGGCCACACCCTGTTGAGCGGCGAACTCGAACAGGGGATTACGGCGGCGCGCATCCTCAATCTGCGGACGTGGTGCGCGGTGCTGGAAATCCGCCGCAATGAATGTGCGGCGGCGTTTGCCGAAGCCCGCCGCGCTGCGAATGACGCCTTCCGCCTGATGACCGCCGCCGCGCGGGAACGCGAGGCGCTCGACCGGTTTCACGACAAATCGCACACCGCCTGGCAGCGCGAATTTCAAGCGGAAGAACAGAAAATGTTCGATGAACTGGCTGTCCAGCGCCAGGCCGCGCCGCTGCTTGAAAAATCTTGTTTGAACTGACATGAATCGCATCCTCCAATCTCCCGTCACCGTCGGCGTCGTCGCCGCGCTGTTGTTTTTTCTCACCATGTTCGCCGTGCTGCGCACGCTGCCGCTGGGCCGCGTGGCGGCGGTCGCCAAAGCGCCGCTGATGGCAGAGAACGATCCGTCATGGAAATTTCACAACCCGGATGTTGACCAGTGGGTCTCGCAGATGAAGGACGAGCGCGAAACGCTGGCGGTGCGCGAGCAGCAGCTCAAGGAATGGGAGGCGCGGCTGGCGGCCGAGAGCCGCGAGATTTCCGCCGTGACCCAGGCCGTGAGCCGGACGCAGGCGGAATTTGACAAACGGGTGCTGTTGTTCAAGGACGCGGAAAAAGACAACGCCAAAAAACAGCTCAAGCTGATTGCCGACATGTCGCCCGACGGTGCCGCCGCGATGCTGAATGAAATGGCCGACGACGAGGTGACCAAGCTGCTTTACGCGATGAAGCCGGACGTTTCCGGCGCGATTCTCGACGCGATGAGCAAGCTCGGCGCGGCACCGGCCCGGCGCGCGGCCACGCTCACGCAGCGGATCAAAGATGTGCTGCCGGAGGCCGCCACCAACAATCTCACCGCCAATGCCGGCCGTTGACGTCAGGCTCGCCGCCGGCGCGCCGGGGAATTCTTACGCGGACCCGGCGGAAAACTCTTCCGGACAACTTTCAACCGGCGACCATTTTGACCACGCGATGAAACGCGCGCTCGCGCCGGACGCCCAAAAATCTCCGGCGGGAAAAATCGCGGCCCGGCCGGGAAAAAATGGAGCGACCAAAACGCCGGCACCAGCGGACGAGCCACCGGCAGCTTCTGCCGACGCGAAAAGTTCCGACGGCAAAACGGCTAGAGCCATCAGCACCGTGAAAAGCGGCGCAGCAGCGGACGAAACATTTTCACCGGCGGCAAATGCTCTGCACATTCCGTCGGAGGCACCGACCCCCGCATCGGGGTTTTTGATGCCGCCGCCTTTCTCATTTTTCGGAGCCAGTCCGGTTGCACCAGATGCCAAGCTGTCATCGCCGGCCAATAAACTTTCGTTCGCCAATCTACCGCTGGCTGCCACTGCGGCGACGGCCGCCGTGAAAACAGCGGTGGTTGATTTGGATGGCAACCCGGAAACGTCGCTGGTGCCGGCGGCGAAAAACTCATTGTTGCAAATTCTTTCGCCCGTGACGGCGGCCGAAGCGGCGGAGCTGGGCAAAACTATTTCTGCCGACTCGGCAAAAAAAGCTGCGCCGGAAAATGTCGCGCCGCCGGTGCCGGAGCCGAAAAATGCCGCCAGCGCGGAGCTGGCAGTGCCGGCGGATGGCGAAAAAACATTGGAAACACAGGCGGATTCTGGGTCTTTGCCCGCCACTGATGCGGCGGACAAGGCCTTTGATTTGAATCCGGCGGCGGCCTCGGAACGCGCGGCGGCAAATGCTGGCACGGGAGTTGCAATGACAGACTTGCCGATGAAAAATCCTCAAAAAGCGAACAAAGTTGCCGGGCCAGACGTGAAAGTTTTGCCGGTCAGTGAAACCGGCGTGGCGCGGGAGAAGAATTTGCCGACGCCGCTGCTGGGGACGCCGGGGCGCGCGATGGAAAACCGGGGTGCAGATTTGAATTTCAGTTTTTCCAGCGGCAGTGGCAATGCGCCGGTGGCGGATAATGCGCCGGTGTTGAATGCCGTGGATTTGCCGTCGCTCGCGGATGCGCGGATGCGCGCGGTGGAACGGGCGCATGACATGATGGCGCTGCATTCGATGCGGCTGCTGGAATCGAAATCGGATGCGCTGTCGGTGGTGATCAAGCCGGCGGTGGGCACGGAATTGTCACTGGAATTGCGCCAGCGGAACGGCGGCGTGGAGGCGCAGGCGACGTTGACGCGCGGCGATCATCAATTTTTGAGCCAGCATTGGCCGGAGCTGCAGCAGCGGCTGGAGCAGCGCGGCATTAAGCTCGCGCCGCTGGGCGGCGAGGCGAATTTTTCGACGGCCGGCGACGGCAGTTTCCAGCAGGACCAGGCATCGCGCGAGGAAGCGGCGCAGCAGGCATCGGCGTTTGCGGAGTTCGCCTCGGCGGGATTTGCGGGCGGTGCCACGGCGCGGCTGGCAGTGGCGCACGACGGCTGGGAATCGTGGGCGTAACCATTTTTGTTTTATTATTTATGAGCACTGTTTCTTCGGTAGCTTCGACGTCCAATGCCAGCGCGGTTTCGACCGCGTCAACCGACACGTCCACCAATCCCAGCAGCACGCTGAATCAAAATGATTTTCTGAAATTACTGGTGGCGCAACTGCAATATCAGGATCCGATGAACCCGCAGTCGAATACCGACATGGCGGCGCAGATGGCCCAGTTCACTTCGTTGCAGCAGGCGACCCAGTCAACGTCGTCGCTGGCGATGATGCAGGCAAACGGTCTGGTCGGCAGCACCGTGACAGTGCAAGTGGACTCGCAGAATACCGCGAACGGCGTCGTGTCGGGCGTCGTGCTCAATAATGGCACGCCGCAGATCACCGTGAACGGCACGTCTTATAGTTTGAGCCAGGTGATTGCGGTCACACCGACTCCGCTCCCGACCACCACCAACTCGACCAGTTCAACCAACCAATAAATCAAACCCAGGAAAATTATGCTTCTCTCCATCGACTCCGGCCTCAGCGCCCTGGAACAGGACCAGCAAAGCCTGAATGTCATCGGCAACAACATCGCCAACGTCAACACGGTTGGCTTCAAGAGCGGCAGTTTTAATTTCGCGGACACGCTAAGCCAGACCTTGGGCACCAACGCCGCCGGCTCCATCCAGGTTGGCACCGGGGTGATGTCGGCGGGCATCTCGAACGATTTTTCCGCCGGTTCCATCACCGCCACCGGGGTGCAGACGGACATGGCGGTCAATGGCAACGGCTTTTTTCTCGTCAAAGATCCGACCAGCGGGAATTCCTATGTCACACAAGACGGGCAATTCACGGTGGATTCCAATGGCTATCTGGTGGCGAACGGGGGTCAGCGCGTGCAGGGCTACAGCGACGCCGGACTGAGCACGGTGGGCGACATCAAGATTGACAACACCGGCGCGCCCAGCGGTGACACTTCAGCGGTGCAAAGCTACACGATCGGTTCGGACGGAAAAATTTCCGTGCTGCTGGCCGATGGCACCCAATTCACGCGCGGGCAGATTTTGCTCCAGAATGTGGCCGACCCCAGCCAGTTGGTCAAAGTCGGCGATAATCTTTATTCCGGGCTGACCGCTGCCGGGGCCACGACCACGCCGCTGGCACCGAACAGCAGTAACATGGGATCGCTGGTCACCGGCTCGTTGGAAATGTCCAACGTGGATCTAGCCACGCAGCTCACGGATCTGATCACCGTGCAGAGCGCCTATCAGGCGAGCAGCAAAGTGATTACGACCAGTGACAACGTGCTCCAGACGCTCATCAACCTCGTGCGCTAAAAATTTATGGCTGACGACCGCAAAACTGCCGGGGCCGAAAGCGCCGCCGCCGAGGCTGCCGCTGCTGCGCCGAGTGGTGGCATCAAAAGCTGGCTGCCGCTCATTCTGGCGGTGGTGCTCATGCCCGCGCTCGCGTTCGGCATGACGAAATTTGTCATTGTGCCGGAGCTGCAAAAAAGTCTGGGCATCAAGGAACCGGCCGAAGGTGGTTCGGGCGCCAAGGCCAAAACCGGGGCGGACGCCAAGAAAATTTCCGTGCCGTTCAACAAGTTGCTCGTCAATATCGCCGGCACTTTGGGCGCGCGGTATCTGCTCGTCAGCGTCACGCTGGTCGGCACGGGCGGCGAGGCCTTCAAAGCCAAGGTCACCGAAAATGACCCCCAGCTCCGGGATATGGCGATGGGTGCCATCTCCAGCAAAACGCTCGCCGACCTGGAAAAACCCGGCGCGCGCAACCTCATCCGCACCGAGCTGATCAACGGGTTCAACAATGTGCTGGGCGATAATTCGGTGCAGGAAATCTACATCACGGAGTTCGCCATCCAATAAGCCGCATGGAAGCCACCGCGCCATCCGCCAGTGAAAATGAAATCGTCGTCCTGACTGCGCGCGGGGTGCGGGAACGCCGGCCGGCCAAGGATGTGCGGGCCCACAATTTCCGCCAATCCGGCTTTCTCGCCGCCAGCGAACTGCGCCGCATCCGGCAGCGGCACGAACAATTCATCCGCTCGCTCGCCGCGCGGCTGGCGATTTTTCTGCGGTTGGAATTTTCGCTCTCGCTCGCGAAAGTTCACATCGAGAGCTATCAGAAATTCATCGAGACGCTGTCCAATCCGAGCTACATCACGCTGTTTAAAACCGAGCCGCTGAAAGGTGCCGGCTTGCTCGTCGTTCCGCCGCGCCTCGCGCTCACATTGGTGGACCGGTTGCTCGGCGGCCCCGGTCAGATGCCGCCGGACAACCGCGATTTGACGGACATTGAGGTCGCCTTGAGCGACCAATCCGCGATGCTCATCCTTTCCGAGTGGTGCAATCACTGGCCCGAAATGCGCGATCTGCACGCGACGGTGCTCGGCCACGAAAACAACAGCAAGTTTCTCCAGACCTCGCCGCCGGAAACGTCCATGCTCATTCTCACCGTGACCGCCACCATCGCGGAGCAGACCGAGACGTTGCAAATGGTTTTCCCTTACGCCACGCTTGAACCGCTGATGCGGCTGCTCAATCCGGAATTAACCGGGGCCGAACCCGCTGCGCCCAAACCCGGCAAGCCGCGTTGGAATTCGGAATTCGACGAAGTCAAAGTGCCGCTGACCGCCGAATGGCAGGGCTTGAAAATGTCCGCCGGCGACATCACGCGGCTTCAGCCCGGCGATCTGCTCGGCCTCGATCCCGCGTGCGCCGCGCAGGTGGTGGTTCGCTTCGGCAACATTCCCAAATTTTTCGGCCGGCCCGGCACCAGCGATGCCAAATGGGCCGTCCAGCTCACCGCCGCCATTGCTCCATGAACGCCACCCTTGAAAATCCTTCCAACCTGAACCTTGTGCTCGATGTGCCGGTCAGCCTCACCATCGAACTCGGCGGCTGCAAGCTGCCGATGCGCGAGGTGCTGCAGCTCATCATCGGCTCCGTCGTGCAGCTCGACAAACCGGCGGACGCGCCCGTCGAGTTGAGCGTGAACGGCAAGCTCATCGCCCGCGGCGAAGTCGTCGTCATCGAAGACCGCTACGGCGTGAAAATCACCGAGGTCGTCGGCCAGCCAATCGCGGCATGAACGGCCAAAAAAAATTTACGTCCTCGCGCCCGGTCCGAACCCTTGATTTCCCTTTGTTTTGCCAAGGCTTTCGGTCGGGCGCGCGGACTTTTTTTTGCGTCGCCGTTTGCTTTGCGGCGGGAAATCTGTTGGCGCAATCCACCAACGCGCCCGTCACCGCGCCGCCATTTCCGGCCGCCGGCGTTTCGCTGCTGCGCGTCACCGGCGCGCTCGCGCTGGTGCTCGGACTGTTTCTCGCCGGTGCCTGGTTTTTCAAAAACTGGCAGCGGCTCGCACTGCAACGCGGCCAGTCGCCGAAGCTGAACATTGTTGAAACGCGGTCGCTCGGCGCGCGGCAGGCGGTGTTTGTCGTCGGCTACGAACGCCAGCGTTTTCTCGTCGCCACCTCGCCCGCCGGCGTGAATCTGTTGAGCCATTTGCCCGATGCCGAGGCTGCCGAACCGGAAGCCGCCGGAAAACCCGCCGCACCCATGCCGTTTAGCCAGGCGCTGGCCCAGGTGCTGAAACGGAAATGAAACCGGCTTTGCTCAAATTTTGCCGGGTCGGCGCCGTCTTGTTTCTTCTGTTCGGCGCGTTTGCCGCTTCCGCGCAGACGAACGTGGCCACGACCAGCCTCGGCCCGCTTTCGATTTCGCTCAACGGCAACAGCGGCGCGCCGGACATTGATTCCGGCATCAAAATTCTTTTTCTCATCACGCTGCTGTCGCTCGCGCCTTCGATTTTGCTGTTGATGACCTGTTTCACGCGCGTTGCCATTGTGCTCGGTTTCGTGCGCTCCGCGCTGCAACTGCAAGGCTCGCCCGGCAACCAGATCATCATCGGCCTGTCGCTGTTCATCACTTTTTTTGTCATGGCCCCGGTTTGGGACGGCATCAACCACGACGCGCTGGAGCCGTATCAGGCGCACAAAATCACCAGCCAGCAGGCGCTGGATGCCGCGAGCGGCCATCTGCGCAATTTCATGCTCAAGCAGACGCGGCCCAAGGATGTGGAACTGTTTGTCTCGATGGCCAAATTGCCGCCGACCAAAGTGGAAGAGTTGCCGCTGCGCGTCGTCACGCCGGCGTTCATCATCAGCGAACTGCGCACGGCATTTCAAATGGGCTTTCTGATTTACGTGCCGTTTATTTTGATCGACATCGTGGTGGCGACCGTGCTGATGAGCATGGGCATGATGATGATGCCGCCGATGACGATTTCGCTGCCGCTGAAACTACTGCTGTTCGTGCTGGTGGACGGCTGGTCGCTGATCGTGCAATCGCTCGTGCGCAGCTTTGGAATGTGAACCGATTTCCATTTTTCAAATGCCAATTGCCAATTTCAAAATCGTATGCGCCGCCAAAACAAATTGGCGATTGGAAATTGAAAATTGAAAATGTTATGAATCCTGAATTTGCCATCGAACTGTTGAAGACCATGATTTTCCAGGCGCTAACCATCGCCGCGCCGATTTTGCTGACGGCCATGGTCGTGGGCCTCGCGATCAGCCTGTTCCAGGCCGTGACGACAATTCACGAACAGACGCTGGCCTTTGTGCCCAAGGCGCTGGCGGTGATCGGGATTCTGCTTTTGCTGCTGCCGTGGATTGTGCGGTCGCTGATTGACTTCACCACGGCGGTCTTTATGAAGATGCCGCAGGTGGCGCACTGAAACAAATGAGGAAGGCAAAATGAAAAATGAAGAAATAAAAACCGGCGCGGGTTCGGCGAAGAAGCTTCTTCATTCTTCATTTTTCATTCTTCATTCGCCGCAAGATGGAAATTGATTTCTACAACTGGTTCCTGGTGTTCGTGCGAATGGGCGCATTTTTTCTGGCGCTGCCGTTTTTTTCGGCGGTGAATTTTCCGGCGACGATGCGCGTGGCGCTGGCCGCGCTGGCCGCGCTGCTGCTCGCGCCGCAACTGCCGCCGTTCGCCATCAGCCACCTGGATTTGCTGACGCTGTTCGGCCTGGTCGCGCGCGAAATCGCCATCGGCCTGCTGTTTGGATTTTTTGCGCGCATGGTTTTTTTCGCGACGGACATCGCGGGCGTCATCATCGCCAACGAAATTGGCTTGAGCATGGGCAGCATCATGGATCCGACCTCCCGCCAGCCGGAACAGGTGCCGGGGCTGATCCTGTTTTTCCTCGCGACCATCACGATGCTCTCGCTGGATTTGCATCACGGCCTGTTGCTCGGTTTTGCCAAATCCTTCGACGTGCTGCCGCTGGGCGACGGTCATTTGAGTTCGGCTTTGTTTGAAACGATGGTGGCGCGCACCTCGCAAATTTTCGTGATCGCCCTGCAGATTTCCGCGCCGGTGATGGCGGTCTCGTTTTGCATCACGGTTTTTTTTGCCGTGCTGAGCCGCGCGGTGCCGCAGATGAATGTTTTTTCGGAAAGTTTCGGCATCAAGATCGCCGCCGGCTTGGTCGTGTTCGGCTTCACGCTGCAAATCGCGGCGCAATATATCGTCAACCATCTGCAACGGCTGCCGGATGACCTGATCGGCCTGGGCCAGATGCTGCACGGAGGCTGACATGAGCGAGCAAACCGGCGAAAAAACCGAGCAGCCGACCCAGCGGCGGCTGGAAGAGGCCATCAAAAAAGGCCAGACGCCGCGCAGCGCCGAAGTGCAAACGGTTTTTGTGCTGCTCGGCGGCGTGGCGGCGCTGACGTTCTGCGGCCGCGAAACGTGGCAGACGCTCGTCAACACCGAGGTGCAAACCTTCGGTCATCTTTACAACACGCCCGTTACCGCCGACTCCCTGCAAGCTTACGGCGTGTCCGGCGCGCTGCTGGTGCTGAAATGCGCCGGGCCGTTCGTGTTCATCACCATGCTCGCGGGCCTGGTGGCCGGCGCGATTCAAAACCGGTTTCAGACGGCCTCCGAAATTCTGGCGCCGGACTGGAACCGCGTGAATCCGGTGACGGGTTTTCAGCGCCTGTTCTCCAACCAGACGCTGGTGCCGACGGCGATTGCGGCGGTGAAATTCGCCATCGTCCTCGCGCTCACCTACACGGAAATCCGCGCCGTTTTGCTTGATCCGATTTTCACGACCTCGGTGAGTGTCGGGCGGTTGGCGGAATTTCTGGGCCAGACCGGGTTAAGCATTTTGCTGCGCGTGTCGCTAGCGCTCGTGGTCATCGCCGCCGCCGATTACGGCTATCAATTCTGGAAGACCGGCCGCGACTTGATGATGACCAAAGAGGAATTAAAGGAAGAAGCCAAGAGCACCGAAGGCAACCCGCAAATCAAAAATGCCCGCCGCCGCCGTAAGTCCGCGAGCAAGGCCAAACAGTTGGCCGAAGTCGCCAAGGCCGACGTCGTGGTGACCAACCCCACGCATATCGCCATCGCCCTGCGCTACGACCGCAAAACCATGAAAGCCCCAAAGGTCGTCGCCAAAGGCATCCGCCTCAACGCGCAAAAAATCCGCGAGATCGCCGTCCAGCATCAAGTGCCCATCATGGAAAACAAGCCGCTCGCGCGGACGCTGTTCAAGCACGCGAAAGTGGGCGGCGAAGTGCCGGCGCAGCTTTACGCCGCCGTGGCCGAAGTGCTGGCCTGGGTCTATCGCATCAATCGCTTCCGCTATTATTCAGAACGGAACCAGGTCTGAACCTGGTCGGCAGCTTCGCGGGCTTGGCTTGCAATTGGAAAAGTGCTTTTATTTGTCACCAACCGCACCGTTGTTTGGACAAAACTGGCAAATCAAATTACGCCCGCAACCTTTTTCCGCATTAAGGCACCATGAAAATAAACCCGCAGATAATATTTTGCTGGCACTGTTTTTTTCTCCTCGCATTTTCGGCCAGCACCACGGCGGGGGTGGCGGCCGGCGGGGCGGACGACTGGGCGTTTCTGGACAACGGCCAGGTGCGGCTCGGTGTGAAAAAAACTTCCGGCGCGGGCATCGGCTGGTTTTCCGCCAGCGGTTCGCCGCGCAACCTCATCAATGACTGGGATCATGGCCGGCTCGTGCAGCAATCTTATTATGGCCAGACCGATGGCTCGCGGTGGGACAAACAACCGTGGCGCTGGAATCCCGTGCAGGGCGGCGACTGGCGCGGCCACGCGGCGCGCGTGTTGGAATTAAATTTGGGAACCAATTCGCTTTACGCCAGGACGCTGCCGAAGCATTGGGCCAGCGGCGCAGACTTGCCGGAGGTGACGATGGAACAGTGGATCACGCTCACCGGCAAAGTTGCGCACGTCCGTTTCCAAATGACTTACGCCGGAACCAACGTGCATCCGGTCAACTCGCAGGAGGTGCCGGCATTTTTTGCGCAACCGGATTTGGATACGCTGATTCTTTATGAGGGCAATCAGCCGTGGGCCGGCGCGCCTTTGCAGCGCTCAAAACCCGGCTGGCCGAATGAAGGCCGGCGCATCACGGAGCATTGGGCAGCGTATGTGGACACGAATGATTTCGGCGTCGGCGCGTTCGTGCCGGTCGCGGATGAAATCACCTGCTACCGTTTTGGCGATGGCCGGCGCGAGCACGGCGCGTGTTCCTATTTTGCGCCGCTGGTGAAATTCGCCATCACGCCGGGCAAGGTGTTCGCCTATGATCTGTTCATCACGCTGGGAAAAAGCGGCGAGATCCGAAAGAGTTTTCGCGACATCGCCGACGGCTTGAAAACCGGAACCGTTCCCAGCCGGTTTTAACGGCGGAATTCGCGTCGCAACTCACCGGCTTTGCAACGTCACGCTGGCGGGCGCGAGGCCGGGAGCCGTCGCTTGCAAGGTGATGTCGCCGGAAGCCGTGGTGGTTTGCAAAATCGCCAGACCCCGGCCTTGAAAAGCGCGATGCATGTTCGTTTTGCAATTCTCGGTGCTGTTCAAATCGCCGTTGCCGAGGCCGATGATTTTGGCCGGACCGGTCAGTTCAAACTTCACTTCCGGTTCCGCGTCGGGAACGCGCACACCGTTGGCGTCCACAATCCGGAATTCCACATGGCTCACGTCCTTGCCGTCGGCGCGGAATGATTTTACGTCCGGCAGCAATTCGAGATGCTGCGGCGCACCGGCGGTTTGCAACGTGTATTCGCACACCTCGCGTCCATCGGCGCAGCCCACAGCTTTGAGCGTTCCCGGTTCGTAAGCCACCTGCCAGTTCAAGACGCCGTTGACGGCTTCGGCCAATTTTTGGGTGCCGATGACTTTGCCGTTCAGCGTCAGCGTGACTTCCGGGCAATTGGCAAAACAGTGAATGCTCGCGGTCGAGTTGGACGGCCAGTTCCAGTTTTCCACGCCGGCAAAACCGCGCCGCCCGCCGCGACCGCTGGCGATGCACAGATAAACCATCGGCCGGTCGCTCCACAGGCTTTGCCGGAACCAGGCGAGCGGTTTTTTGAAACCACATAAATCGAGCAGGCCCGCGCCGCTCGCGCGATTGGGCCATTCATTTGCCTCGCCCAAATAATCAATGCCGGTCCAAAGAAATTGGCCGGCAATAAAAGCGTTCGTGGCGACCGCCTGCCACGCGCCGTATTGCTGGCTGTTCTCGCTGCCGTAAATGATCCGCCGCGGAAATGTGGCGTGGTCGGCGGCGTAACGCGATTCCTGATAATTGTAGCCGGCGGCATCGAGCAACTCCGGCAGCCCGACGGCGTCGGACATCGCCACGGTGGCGAGCGCAGCGGTGACGGGCCGCGTGCGGTCGAGCGATTTCACGGCGGCCACCAGCGGCGCGGCGCATTTCAGCAAACCGGTGGCCGGCGGATTTGCCGGGCGGTAATTTTCACCCAGCGCCGGATCGGAAAACGGATCGTTGGCATAATCAATTTCATTGCCGATGCTCCAGAGCACGATGCTCGGATGATTGCGGTCGCGGCGGACCATGTCCGAAATGTCCGTCACTGACCATTGGTCGAACAACTCGGCGTAGCCAAAACGGCTCGGCACGCCGTTGTTCCGACCGGTGGCCCATTTGTTTTTCGCCGGCGTGAATTCATCAAACGCCTCGTCCATCACCAGCAGACCGAGCCGGTCGCATAGGTTCAGCAATTCCGGGTCCGGTGGATTGTGGCTGGTGCGGATGGCGTTGACGCCGATTTCTTTCAGCAACCGCAGGCGGCGTTCGAGAACCTTGTCCGGCACCGCCGCGCCGAGCGCGCCGGCGTCGTGATGAATGCAAACACCCTTCAGCTTGGTCGAAACGCCGTTGAGAAAAAATCCCTGGTTCGCGTCAAACGTCGCGGTGCGAATGCCGAACGGTGTTTCGGTTTCATCCCCGGCGATGTCGCCGGCAGTGACGCGGCTTTTCAGCGTGTAAAGTTGCGGCGCGGCAAGCGACCACAACTGCGGCTGCAAAATTTTAATTTCCTGAACGAGCGTTTGAACCGAATTGCCCGCCGCCGCTTTTGAAGTGGTCAAGGTTCCAATAATTTTTCCGTCCGGCGCGACGAGGTCCGATTGCAGGGAAAATTTTCGCGTGTCGGCAAAATTATTTTCAACGGTTGTCTCGAGGCGGACGACTGCCGAATCACTTGTGATCTTGGACGCGGTCACGCAAGTTCCCCAATGCCTGATCCGTAATTTGTCCGCGATGGTTAGTCGGACATTCCGGTAAATGCCCGAGCCGGTGTAGAAACGCGAGTCGGCAAAGCGCGAATGATCCACCCGCACAGCCACGACGTTGTCGGCGCTCCAGTTCAAATACGGTGTCAGCTCAAATTGAAAGCCGATGAAGCCGAATGGTCGCCCGCCGACGAGCTGACCGTTGAGCCAGACCTCCGAATAATCGTAAACGCCATCGAACTCGATGGCGACCGACCGGCCTTGCTCCTGCGGGTCGAGCCGGAAATGTTTGCGATACCAGCCGATGCCACCGGGCGCGTAGCCGTTGCCGCTGCCAGATTCCGCGCTGAACGGGCCTTCGCTGCTCCAGTCGTGCGGGACGTTCAGCGTCCGCCAGCCGGCGTCGTCAAACGCCGGCATCATGGCCGACGCGAAGTCGCCGTTGCTGAAAAGCCAGTCAGCGTCAAAATCCTGCGTGTTCCGTGCCGCCAGCGAGCGCAGCGGCAACAACGTGCAAAAACCAACCAAGACGATGGTGAAATGTATTTTCGGAAATTTCATGGAAGAATGGACGTCAGCATCACCAAAAAGTGACGGCGGGGCAAGCCGGCGATTGTGAACAAGAATTTTTTGTGCTTCGCCGCATAATTGTTACGATGACGTGTGCCTGCGCCCTACAACGAACTGCTTGGTGCCACGATTCAGCACCTCGAAAACCTGAAAGCGCGCGGCGTGCGCCATGTCGCCGTCGCGCCGGAAACCTTGCGGGCGCTGGCGCAATCTCCAATTTCCAATTTCCAATTTCCAATTGCGAAAACGCCCGCGCCGCCGGTCGCCAAAACGGAAACTCCGGTTTTCGCGCCGGCGAAAAAGTTGACCGCGCCGGTTCCGTCCGAAGCTGCCAGCAACCCTTTGCCACAATCCGCAATCCGCAATCCGCAATCCGCAATGGAAAAAATAGCCGCTTTCGCCGCGCTGCGCGAACGCGCGCTGGCCTGCGTGAAATGTCCGCACCTCGCGTCGTCGCGCAAACATGTTGTTTTCGGCGTGGGCAGCATTGACGCGCAATTGATGTTCGTCGGCGAAGCGCCGGGCGCGGATGAAGATGAACAAGGCGAGCCATTCGTCGGCAAAGCCGGACAGTTGCTTACGAAAATCATCCAGGCCACCGGGCTTACACGCGCGGACGTTTACATCGCCAACATTTTGAAATGCCGGCCGGACACGCCGGGTCAGTCCGCCGGCAACCGCAAGCCCACGCCGGAAGAAATGCAGACATGCATTCCGTTTTTGCACGAACAGATTGATTTGATCCGGCCCAAGGTCATCGTGGCGCTCGGCGCGACGGCGGTGGAAGGCTTGCTCGGCAAAACCGTCGGCATCACCAAGCTGCGCGGGAACTGGCAGACGTATCGCGGCACGCCGCTCATGCCGACGTATCATCCGGCGTATTTGCTGCGCAACCAGGCGATGAGCGAGAAGCGCCGCGTCTGGGAAGACATGCTGGCCGCGATGGAAAAACTCGCAATGCCCATCAGCGAGAAGCAGCGGAATTATTTTTTGAAGGCGTAAAAATCAATAAGCCAGCACCGCCGCCGGCTTGTGGTTTTAACAGCAAAGAAACAAAGCAACCAAGCCGGCAAAACTTTGTTCCTTCGTTCCTTGGTGTTCAATAAACGAGAACAAGAACGGCCGCCTCCTGCGCTGACTTGACCACCTCCTCAAACGCTTCATCCTTCGTATTCGGCTCTTTCAGTTTCGCGTCCACGTTCGGCACCGATTCCAGGAAGCTCAAAAGCCGGCTGCTTTTCACCGCGTAATTCACATTCTCCGGCAGCGACGGCGGGGAAATGATGAATGTAGAAGGATGAATGATGAATTAACTCCGTCGCGAGCCGGTTGCCGTTTTATTTCTTCATTCATCATTCAAACTTCATCATTTGCTTTTGCAAACCCACCGTGGCTACCGTCCCGCCCAGTTTCACCGTCCGACTGGCGGCGATGGGCAGCGGCTTGAAAGTTTCTGCATTCTTCCTTCTACATTTGCTTTGAGCAAAGCAGCTCATTCGCCGCATCCACCTTCACCGACTTAGCGACCAAACAAAATAATCGCAAATTTCACTATCAACATCGTTATCATAATTATGAAAACCAACTCTGGTATCATCGGGTTGGGTGAACGAATCCAGACCGGGCGTCCGTTGTGTTGGCCTTGAAGTAGTTCCCGCGCCTTGGCAGACACGGGCCTTGTGGGTTGACGGGCATCCGGCCTGCGGCCACCTTCCCCATCCGATGCGGAGAAGGAATTTGGGCGACAAGACGGCAATGTCGCGCCGCGTGACGGTAATTTCGCGGTGTTTTCTTACCGTCTCGTCCCGCGTGACGATAAGCTCGTGACGATTGCTTGCCATCTCACGGCGCGTGACGCCAGGCTCGCGGTGTTTTCTTATCGTCTCGCGACGTGAAACGGTAATTTCGTGACGATTGCTTGCCGTCGCGTGGCGCAAGACGGTAAGCGCGCGATGTTTTCTTACCGTCTCGCGGTGTTTGTCGGTAAAATCGCGCCAGTGTCTTACCGTCTTGTCCCGTTTTCTTACCGTCTCGCTGAGATTTTTGTGCGCGGAAAAATCCGCGCGGCGCGACGATCTGGCACAGTGATTTTGGCCATGTCCCTGCTCCCGAAGCCCCTGTTAAAAATTCACATTCAAGGGCAACTGTAAGTGCTTTTGCAGCACTTACAGTTTTTTTAAAATGCCGTTTCCGGCATGGCAAGTGCATTTGAACCGGGCATAACACGGTGCCGCGCGAAGCCGGGTGGCTTCCTCCAGATGGCACCGATTTTTATCAACCATCAACCGAAAGGTTCATTATGAAAAAATTAGTATATCGAGTCAGCTTGGGCTATAAAAAGCTGCCGGTGGAGGCGGTCCCGCCCTTTGCGGGGTGGGTCGTCACCTGCCTGACGGGAAGCGCGGTTTTCAACAAGCCGCCAGTCCCGCTGGCACCGGCGGTGCCGCCCGACCCGACCGCTCCCGTGAACATGACCACGCGCATCACGGCGCTGCAGGTTGCCATCAAGAATTATCTGGATGGCGGCCAACTGGCGTTGACGGCGCGAAATGTGGCCTTGGCGGCGGTGATCGAGGGTCTGGATTCGCTAGCGTTCTACGTGCAGACGGTCGCCCGTTTCGACCAGGATCTGATATTCACCTCCGGCTTCGTGCCAATGAGCACCAACCGCAGCCAGTCGAAACTGGACACGCCGTCCATCACAGGCATTGACAACGACACTTCCACGGAGCTGGACGTGCACCTGACCACCGTGGCCAATGCGTTTGGCTACGAGGTGCAGATCTGCACCGGCACGGGCGCGTGGACGACCGTCAAATACTGGTCGCAAGCCCGCACCATTCCGCTGACCGGTCTGACCACCGGCACGGTGTATCAGGTGCGCGCCCGGGCGCTGGGCGGCAGCACCGGTCAAAGCGACTGGTCCATGCCCGGCTCCAGCATCGTGGACTGACCAAAGGCAAAAGCCGAAATTCTGAAATCGGAAAGCTGAAATCAGAATCCAGCAGGCTGGCCAAAACCAAGGCCGGAACGGACAACCGTTCCGGCCACTTTTTTTGGTGGCAGGAGACGACGCAAGGAAACTCATTTCAAACGCGGAATTCGGAATTGCGAATGCGGATTTAAAAAATGCGAATCTTTTCCCGCAAATCACAAATCCCCTGATTTTTGAACTTTGAACTTTGGCCATTGGACTTATATTTTCCCCATGGCTCTGACACCATCCACCATGCTGCCGCTCGGCACGACCGCACCGGATTTCAAACTGCCGGACACGCACGGAAAATTCGTCTCGCTCGCCAGCTTCAAGGACAAGGCCGCGCTGCTGGTGATTTTCATGTGCAACCATTGTCCGTATGTCGTCCACGTCCGCAGCGGGCTGGCGCAGCTCGCGCGCGATTACACGCCGCGCGGCGTCGGCATCGTCGGCATCAATGCCAACGACGCCAAAAATTATCCCGCCGACAGCCCGGCCAAAATGCGGGACGAAGTGAAAACCGCCGGCTACATTTTTCCGTATCTTTACGACGAGACGCAGGCCGTCACCAAAAATTATCGCGCCGCCTGCACGCCGGATTTTTTCCTTTTTGACCGCGGCCGCCGGCTGGTTTATCGCGGCCAGTTTGACGCCAGCCGGCCGGGCAACGGCATTCCGGTGACGGGAAAAGATTTGCGCGCCGCGCTCGACGCCGTGCTCGCGGAAAAAACCGTTTCAGAAAAACAAACCGCCAGCATCGGCTGCAACATCAAATGGCAAGCCGGCAACGAGCCGGATTATTACTGAAACCCGACCGTTCCCGACCTCGCCGCTAATTTTGCGTGACGAACCGGCGGCAGCCCGGTCGAAATATGAAACACGCAATTTCATGCTCACCGAGTCACATCCGCCGGCCACCGGCCTGCGGGCCGAATCCGCGCCCGCCATTTTGGAGCAACTGGTTCGCCAGGCCGAGCGCGCGGGCGCGAGCGACATTCATTTGCAAATGCGCGGCCGGACGGCGGAGGTGGCGTTCCGGCTCGACGGCGTCATCACGCCCGGCGCGGAATTATCCGCCGACGTGGCCGAGCGCGTTTTTGGCCGCATCAAATTTCTCGCGCGGCTGAAAACGTATCAGGAAACGCTGCCGCAGGACGGCCGCATTCCGCACGCCGAACTCAAAAGCAAAAACGACCTTCGTGTCGCGACTTACCCGACCGTTACCGGCGAAAAAATTGTGCTGCGGCTGTTCAATTCCGAAACTGCCAAATCACTCGGCGAACTTTCTCTGCCCGCCGCCGCGAACGCTGAGTTGGAAAAATTTCTCCGCCAAACCACCGGCTTGCTGTTGCTCACCGGCCCGGCTGGCAGCGGCAAAACCACGACCATTTACGCCTGTCTGCGCCAGCTGGCCGAACTCGGCGGACGCCACATCATCACCGTCGAAGACCCGGTGGAACAAATTGTGCCTGGCACGATGCAGACGGAAATCAACGAAGCCATCGGCCTGGATTTCGCCCGTGCCGCGCGGCATCTGCTGCGGCAAGATCCGCAAGTTTTAATTCTCGGCGAGATTCGCGACGAAGCCACCGCGCAGCTCGCCGTCCGCGCCGGGCTGACCGGGCATCTGGTGATTTCCACGCTGCACGCCGGCTCGTGCAAAGGTGTTTTTGAGCGGCTGCTGACGATGTGCGCCGACCATTCCGCCGTGGCCAGCGCGGTGGAACTGGTTTTGAACCAGCGGCTCGTCCGCAAAGTTTGTTCCGCGTGCGACGGCGCGGGCTGCGAAAGCTGTTTGCGCACCGGCTACAACGGCCGCGTGCCGCTCGTCGAATGGCTGCGCGTGAATGAAACTCTGCGCGAACAAATCCGGCGACGCGAACTAACTGCGTTAGTGCCAACGCAAACGCTCGCCGCCTCGGCGCGTTCGCTGGTGAACCAGGGCGTGACGAACGAGGCGGAGTTCAAACGAGTTTTCGGCTTATGAAATACGACGAATTTGCGTTCTTCAACCAGCAGCTCGCGGCGATGCTGCGCGACGGCATCCCGCTCGAAGGCGCGCTGCGGCGGCTCTGCCAGGAAATGCGCGCCGGCACGCTCCGCACCGAATTGCAGGCGCTGGAAGCCGAGCTCGCCAAAGGCACGCCGATGGCCGCCGCGCTCGCGCCGCGCCAGTTGCCGGAACTTTACAAGCGCATGATTCTGGTCGGCGTCAAAAGCGGCGACCTGCCGGGCGCGCTGACGATGCTGGCGGATTATTTTCAACGCCAGAACAACGTCTGGACGCGGTTGAAAAGCATGATGACCTATCCGCTGATTGTGATGTTTGTGGCGTTCGTGATTTCCACGGCGCTGGCGTTCATTTGGACCTGCGTCATCGGGCCCAGCATGCAAAATGTGTTTGGCGGCATGGGGGTCAGGCTGCCGGCGGCGACGATTTTTGCGTTCTCGACGCTGCAAGCCATCTGGGTGTTTCCGGTGATTCTGGGAATCCTGTTTGGGCTGGTGGCGGCGGTCATTTTTGTGCCCGGCCTGCGCGGAAAATATCTTTGGCGGCTCCCGGCGTTCAAGGAGGCGACGGTTTCGCGCATCGCGGCCGCGCTCGCGTTGCTGATGAAAAACGGGGTCAGCCTGCCCGACTCCATCGGGCTGGTGGAAAAGCTGGAAAGCAGCGCCGCCGCCGCCGCCGACCTGCACCAGTGGCAAAAAAAACTCGCCACCGGCACCGCCAAATTTTCCGAGGTCGCCGCCAGCAACCGGCTGATTCCGCCGCTGTTCGTCTGGGTGGTGGCGAGCGCGGGCGAGGATCTGACCGCCGGGTTCAATCGCGCGGCGGAAATTTATCACTCCCGCGCCCTGTATCGCACCGAAGTCGCGCTGTATTCGGTGCTGCCGATCGCGTCGCTGTTTCTCGGCGTGGTCGTTTTATCACAGGCCTTTTTGGTCATCAGCATGTTTTTGCCGCTGATCGCCATGCTGAACAATTTGAGCGGCAGCTAATTCAAACCCCGATGCCATGATGGATTTTGCCCAATTTTTGTTCGCCTTGTTTTGGTATGCCGTGTTCATCCTGCTGCCGGGCGGCGCGTTTTCAGTGGCGATCCATTTTTTGCTTTCGCTGCCGATGCGCCGGCGCGACCGCGCGCTGTTTTTTCTCGATCTCGTGGAAACCGTCCTGCAACGCGGGCAGCCGCTGGAGCCGGCGATTCTGGCCGCCGCTGAAAATCATGACCGCGCCATCGGTGTCCGTTTTTACATGGTGGCCGCGCATATCGAGGGCGGCGCGCGGTTGAGCGAGGCGCTGGAAAACGAGCCGGGCTTCCTGCCGCCGCAAATCAACGCCATGCTCCGCGTGGGCGAAAAGCTCGGCGACCTGAAAAAAGTCCTGCCCGCCTGCCGCGAAGTCTTGCGCGTGGCGCCGGACACCGTCCGCAGCACGGCGCATTACATGGTGGCCATCCTGCTCATTTTCGCGCCGGTGGCCATCTGGCTGATTTGCATGATTTCGCTGTTTGTCATTCCCAAATTCAAGGAGGTCGCCGCCGGCATGGGCGTGCAGCTGTGGCCGATTACCTTGTTTGTCTTTGCCCTCAACGACTCGCATATTCTGATTGGTTTTGAAGCCCTGCTGTTTGTTGGGCTGCTGACAGTGGCGGCGATTTACATCGGCGGACCGGGCTTCGTGCGCTGGTTCCAATTCCGCAGCGTGCCGGTCGTGGACTGGCTCACCTGGCGCATTCCGTGGAAACAAAAAAAATTGCAGCGCACGTTCTCCGCCATGCTGGCCGTGCTGCTGGATGGCGGCGTGCCGGAAGCCGAAGCCGTCCGGCTGGCCGGCGAGGCCACCGCCAACGAAATCTGCCGCCGCCGGGCGCGGCGGGTCATCGCCGCGCTGGAAAAAGGAGTGAAGCTGGATGACGCCATCCGCGCGTTCGACGACACCGGCGAATTTCACTGGCGGCTCACCAATGCCACGCACGCGCACGGCGGATTTTTGAACGCGCTGCGCGGCTGGCACGAGGCGCTGGATGCGAAAGCCTTTCAACAAGAGGAGGCCGCCACGCATGTCCTCACCAGCGGCCTGGTGATTATGAACGGCCTGGTCGTCGCGCTGATCGCCGTCAGCATGTTCGGCATCTTTGTCGCCTTATTAAACCACATGGTGGCCAACGGATGAAAACGCTCATTTCAAAATCAGCCGCCCAAACGCACCGCCGCGGCGGCTTTCTGGAAGTGGATTTGATGGTCGGCCTGGCGATTCTCACGCTGGCGATTGTGCCGCTGGGCTATTCCTTCGTGCGCGAGCGGCAGGTGCTGCGAATCGAATACAGCCGAAGCGTCGCCAATGAAATCGTGGACGGCGAAATGGAAATTCTCGCCGCCGGCGCCGGGAAAAATCTTCCCGATGGTTCGCAGAATTATTCCGTTCACGCGAACGCCGCGAGCCAGTTGCCGCCGGGCCATTTTCAATTGACCAAAAACGGAAACCAGCTGCGTCTGGAATGGACGCCGGACAAAAAGCACGGCCTCGGCCCCGTCGTCCGCGAAACCACGCTCCAATGAAACTGCCCACCGCCATTTCAAAACCGCGCCGCACGGCGGGCATTTTGCTGGTCGAATGCCTCGTCTATTTCGCCGTGTTCGCGATCCTGACCGGCATTGGTTTCGCGGCGTTTTATTTGTGCTGGGATCATTCCAAGGCGCTGATTTACGCGACGGACGATATCAGCTCCGCCTTGCGCGCGGGCGAGCGCTGGCGTGCCGACGTGCGCGCCGCGACCGGACAAATTTCCATCGCAAGCACGGCGGCCGGCGACGTGGTGCGGATTCCCGAACCGGAAAAGGAAATTGTTTACCGCTTTGAGTCCGGCGAAGTGCGCCGCGAAATTTCGACGTTGAAAAATTCCCAGTTGCTGCTGCAAAAAGTCAACGCGTCGCAGATGCGGATGGAGGAACGAGCCGGCGTGACCGCGTGGCGCTGGGAACTGGTTTTGAACGAACGCCGCCCGGAAACCCAGTTGCCCTTGTTGTTCACTTTCGAGGCGGCGCAAACCAAGCCATGAAAACATTTTCAAAAGCGGAAACCGGAAAGCGGAAAGCGGAAATTCGCGAGCGCGGCATGGCGACGGTAATTTTCATCGCGCTGCTTGCGATTATGATGATTTTAATCAGCGTCGAAAGCAACGCCGTGATCCGCCTGCACCGCGAGGTGAAACTGCTGGAGCAGCAGCAAATCAAGCGGCTGAACGGGCCGCAGACCAACTTGGTCACAGCTATAATCAACGCCGCCAAATGAACGACCTTCCCGCCGCCAAAATCAAGATGATGAAAGGCTCCATCCGCTGCCTCATTTTCGGGGTGCTCGGTCTGTTGCCGATCATCGGCCTGCCATTTGCGCTGGGCGCGCTCTGGTTGTCCGGCCGGGTGCGGGTGAAGGAAAAACTGTTTTGGAACGCCGCGCGGCCTTATCGAATCTGGGGCGTGGCCTGTGCGGTGGTTGGAGCGCTGGTCTGGAGCATTGTGGACGCGCTGCTGATTTGCCAGGCACTCGCCAGCTATGCCGCCGCTTGAAACCGGCGGCTACGTCTTCGGCAGTTTTTCCTCGACCATTTCGCAGAGTGCGTGGAACAAAACTTTTTGGGCTTCCTGAATCCGGGCCGTGACCGAGCCGGGCACAATCAAATCAATCGTTGCCACGCCTTTGGTGAAACCGCCGTCGCGGCCGAGAATGGCGATGCTCGCGACGCCCATGCGTTGGGCTTCTTCGAGCGCCCGCAAAATATTTTTGGATTTGCCGCTGGTGGTGATGCCGATGAGCACGTCGCCCTTTTCCGCCAGCCCCCAGACCTGGCGCGCAAAGATTTCATCGGCGTGATAATCGTTGCAGACGGCGGTCATGAACTCGCCGTTGGCGGTGAGCGAAATGGCGGGATACGGCCGGCGGTCTTCTTTGAAGCGGCAGAGAAATTCCGTGGCGAGATGCGTGGCGTCCGACGCGCTGCCGCCGTTGCCGCAGACGAGCAGCTTGTGGCCGCCGGTCAGCGCGCGCAAAACGAGCTGCGCGGCGCGGCCCAGCGGCGCTTCCAGCGCGGACAAACTGCGCAGCGTGGCGATGGAATCCTCAATGGCGCGTTGCAAATGACTCATGCGGGCAATTAACCACAATCATCGCGTTGTGGAAATGATGAAATGAAAACGGGGGTTGTTGAGGCGTGAGGCGTGAGGCGTGAGGGCCGATGGTATTTAAGTGGTTCACGCATCACGCATCACGCTTCAATGAGTCTGCGGATTGACTTGGATTGTTGCGGGCATTAGCCTTTGGCCTAAATGCAGGAAATCATCGAGCAGCTGCTCATTTTGCAGGATCGCGACCGGAAAATTCTCCGCGTCACCCAAGAACTGGCCCATATCGGCCCCGACCGCGACAATCTGCGCGGCCGCGCGGCGGCCACCCAAAGCCAATTGGAGGCGGCGAAGCTGCGCGTGAAACAAATCGAGACCGAGCGCAAGCAGCGCGACCTTGAAATCGAGGCCAAGAAATCGCAGATCGAGAAATACCTGAACCAACAGTTGCTGACGCGCAAGAACGAGGAATACAAGGCGCTCACGCATGAAATCGAGATGGCCAAGGAAGTCATTTTCAAAATCGAGGACGCGGAAATTATTTTGATGGAACAGGCCGAGGCCGCGCAGAAGGAAGTGGCCCGCGCCACCACCGAGGCCGCCGCCGCGAAAAAACTTTTGGACGATCAAATCGGCCTGCTGGACCAGCGGGAAGCGAATTTAAAACAGGATTTCGCCAAGCTGATCGGCGAACGCGGGCAACTGGCATCGGTCGTGGATGAATCCACGCGCAACCGTTACGAGCGCATTTTCAAGAGCAAAGGCGAAAACGTGGTGGTGGGCATCGAACACAGTTCTTGCGGCGGCTGCCACATGAAACTGCCCGCGCAAATCCTGGTCAGTTGCCAGGCGCAGGCTGAGATTGTCACCTGTCCGAGCTGTGGGCGGATTTTGTATTTCAAACGCGACATGGATCTGAAGGCGGCGGATTAGCCGTTGGCGGACGGCTGGAACTCACGCGAGCGGCAGCGTGATGATGAAGGTCGCACCGCGTCCGGCTTTGCTCTGGACTTCAATCGTGCCGTGATGCGCTTCCACCAAGCGCCGGCTGATGGCCAAGCCCAGCCCGGTGCCATTTTTTTTGGTGGTGAAAAAAGTGTCGAACACCTGCGCCAGATTTTCCGGGGCGATGCCCGCGCCGGTGTCGCGGATGGAAATTTTCATTTTATCGGCGGCCGTTTCCGTCGCGGCGGTCAGCGTGCCGCCGGCACCCATTGCGTCAACGGCATTGAGCAGCAGATTGATGAACACCTGCTGCAACTGCGCTTCATCGCCCAGCACGGTTTCCGGCGCGGCGCGGTAATCGCGCTGGAGGGTGATCAACCGGCTCCGCAGCTTGGGTTCCAGCAGGCGTAGCGAGTGGTCCAGCAGCACCGGCACATTTACTGGTCCCAGCACCACCGGCTTGGGCGTGGCAAATTGCAGCACTTGGGTCGCCAGCCCGTCAATCCGCTTCAACTCGCGGAGAACGACGCCGGCCAGTTCGCGGTCCTCGCCTTTTTCCAGCAGCACTTCGACAAAGGTTTTGATGGCTACCAGGCCGTTCTTGATCTCGTGGGCCATGCTCGCGGAAAACAAGCCGAGGGTAGCCAGCCGGTCAAGCCGCTCCAGATCGTGCCGCGCGGGTTCCGGGGTGGCAGAAACTGGTTCCGCCGCCGGGCGGATGATTTTTTGTGGGATGTCGGAGGACATTTTGTTTTCACGCCGCCATTCTAGGGCCGGCGGCGTTCAAAAGATTGACCGATAATCTAGCCGCACTTCCACCGGCCACCAACAAAAAACTCAATGCCCACCATTATTTTCACGAATCCTGGCCGACCACGAATGGGATGGCGTTTTCACCGCCGGCGGCTAAAATTATTTTACCGAATGAAAAATCATTTCGACCGCATCGAAACCGTCATCACCGATCTCCGCAAAGGCAAAATGGTCATCGTCGTGGACGACGCCGACCGCGAAAACGAGGGCGACCTCGTCATGGCCGGACAATTCGTCACGCCCGCCGCCATCAACTTCATGGCCAAGCACGGGCGCGGCCTCATTTGCGTGCCGACGACCGGCGAGCGTCTGCAGCAGCTCGGCATCGAGCGAATGGTGCAGCAGAACCGCGAAGTGTTCCGCACCGATTTTCAAGTGAGCGTGGATGCCGCGCACGGCATCAGCAGCGGTATCAGCGCGGCCGACCGCGCCAAAACCATCGAAGTCATGGCTTCGCCGACCGCCGTGCCGGACGATCTCGTCCAGCCCGGCCACGTCTTTCCGCTGCGCGCCAAATCCGGCGGCGTGCTTCAGCGCGCCGGTCACACCGAGGCGGCCGTGGATCTCGTCACGCTGGCCGGCGCGCGGCCCATCGGCGTGATTTGCGAAATCATGAATGACGACGGCACGATGGCGCGGCTGCCGGCGCTGCGGAAATTTGCGACCAAACATCGTTTGAAAATCTGCACCATCGCCGATCTCATCGAATTCCGCCGCACGCGCGAAAAACTCGTCGAGCGAATTGAAGTGGTGAAAATGCCGACGGACTATGGCGATTTTAATTTGTATCTCTACGCTTCAAAAATTGACGGCCAGCATCATCTCGCGCTCGTGCGCGGCGATGTGGCCGGCACAAAAGATGTGCTCGTGCGCGTCCACAGCGAATGTCTCACCGGCGACGTGTTCGGCTCGCGCCGCTGCGACTGCGGGCCGCAACTGCATCAGGCGATGCGGCAGGTGGCCGAGGCCGGGCGCGGCGTGATTCTTTATATGCGGCAGGAGGGCCGTGGCATCGGCCTCGCGCCGAAAATCAAGGCTTACAAATTACAGGAAGAAGGGCTCGACACCGTGGAGGCAAACTTGAAACTTGGTTACGGCATGGACCTCCGCGAATACGGCCTCGGCGCGCAAATCCTCGTGGACCTCGGCCTGAAAACCATCCGGCTGCTGACGAACAATCCAAAAAAAGTCGTCGGGCTGAAAGGCTACGGCTTGAAAATTGTTCAGCAGGTGCCGATCAAAATAAAATCCAATCCGCACAATGAACGGTATTTAAAAACCAAACAGCAGAAGATGGGGCACCTGCTGTAAAACGAGCGGGCCGCTGGCCGTTGGTGTTAGCTCCGGCTTTGATACAGCGCCACCAGCGCCGCGCCGATCGCCTGCGACAAGTCGCCCAAGACGGCGGGGACAATTTTAAGGGTGTCGCGTTGTTGTATCCAGAGATACGGCCGCGCCGTTTCGCTGACGATGCGGAGATAGCGCTCGCGAAATTCCGGCGTGGTCGTTTCGTGATCCATCAAGCCGCCGCCGATGACGACGATGCCGGGATCCAGCGCCATCACCAGGTTAGCAACGTGCAAGCCCATTACGCGCGCTTGAAAATCAAAAATTTCCACCGCCAGCGCGTCACCTTTTTGCGCGCGGCCGCGGAGCGAAAGCGCCTTTTCCTTCGGCGTCGCGCTGGACTTGGCAAGTTCGTGGTCGGGAAATTTCAACAATTTTTCCGCCAGCAGATGTGGCAGGCCGGAGATGGTGGTGTAAGCCTCCACGCAGCCCCAGTCACGCCCGCAGCCGCAGGGCAGCGGTTTGGCCGTGACGCCGAGCAACTGCCAGGGCACGGGCATGTGGCCGGCTTCCATGCCGGCAAGCGTGTCACCGTCGAGCGACAACCCGTCCGCGCCGATGAACGCCGCGCCCAACCCGGAGCCGGGCATGAGCATCATCACTGAGGCCCGCGTGCTGCCGCGCGCGATTTGGGCTTCGGCGACGCCGCCGTAATTGCCATCGTTGCCCACGACCAGCGGAATGTCGTGGCCCGCCTGCTTGGTCAGCGCCGCGCGGTAATCGGAATAAACATCCCAGCCGGAAAAACTGGCGGGCAGATTGGGCGTTTTGCCGAAAACACCGTAACGCTCGTAGGGTCCGGGAATCGCCAGCCCGACGCCTTTGACCTGCGACCATTGCAGTTGATTCTGCGCCAGAAACTCGCTGATGCCCGCGATCCAACCGCTGATGACCGCGCCGCGGCCGTTTTCCGAACTGGTCGGACGTTGCAGCAGCTTGGTGGAAATGGTTTCGCCGTTCTCGCGCACGCCGGAAAATTTGGTCGTGGTCGCGCCGCTGTCCGTGCCGATGAAAATGTTTTGGCTCATATTTTAAACCGTTAAATTGCGGACAACTTTTTCAAAGGCAAGTTTTATTCGCGATTCCCGACATGGAAATCGCCGCACTTTTTCCGGCGCGTGCGTAGCTTGCGTCCTTGCGCCGGCAGATTTCAATGCCGGAAATGTCGCGCGCCGGTGAACGCCATCGCCAGCCCGCGCGCGTCCGCGGCCGCGATGACTTCCGCGTCTTTCACCGAACCGCCGGGCTGAATCGCCGCTGTCGCGCCGGCCTCGGCCGCTGCGATGAGTCCGTCGGGAAACGGAAAAAACGCGTCGCTGCAAACCACGCTGCCGTTCAAATCCAGTTTGGCCTCGCCCGCCTTCCACACCGCGATACGGCTGGAATCCACGCGGCTCATTTGTCCCGCGCCGGTGCCGAGCGTCCGGCCTTCGCCGACATAAAGGATGGCATTTGATTTCAGGTGCTTCACCACGCGCCAGCCAAACAGCATCGCCTTGAGCTCGGCCTCCGTCGGCTGCCGCTTGGTGACAATTTTCAAATCGGCGATGGCGGTGGTTTTCAAATCGCGCTGCTGGAGCAAAAATGAATCTGCGCCCACGCTGCGCACATCCCACGGCTGCGCGGACAGCGGGCATTTCTGGATTTGGAGCAGGCGCAGATTTTTTTTCTTCTGTAAAATTTCCAGCGCTTCCGCCGAAAATTCCGGCGCGACGATCACTTCGCTGAAAATTTCCGCGATGGCCGCCGCGCACGCACCGTCGAGCGTTTTGTTCACGGCGATGATCCCGCCGAACGGCGCCTGCTTGTCGGTGGCGAACGCCTTGTCCCACGCCTCGCGCAAATCCGCGCCCTGGCCGACGCCGCACGGATTCGTGTGCTTCAAAATCGCCAGCGTCGCCGCGTCCTCGCGAAATTCCGCGATCAGCGCCGCCGCCGCCGTGAGGTCTAAAATATTGTTGTAGGAAAGTTCCTTGCCGTGGAGCTGCTTGAAAAAGTCGTGGAACTTGCCGTAAAGCGCCGCCGTCTGGTGCGGGTTTTCCCCGTAGCGCAACGGCTGCGCCAGCGGCGCGGAAATCGTCAGCACGAGCGGCAGCGAAGTTTTGTCGGCGGCAAATTCCTTTTGCAAATGCGCGGCGATGGCCGCGTCGTAAGCCGCCGTGCGCGCAAAAACTTTTGCGCACAGCTTGCGGCGAAATTCCAAAGTCGTGTTGCCGTTCTCGGTGATCTGTTTTGCAACTTCGGCATAGTCAAACGGGTCCACCACCACCGTCACGCTATCGTGGTTTTTCGCCGCGCTGCGGAGCATCGAAGGGCCGCCGATGTCAATGTTTTCAATGGCGTCGTGCAGCTTCACGTCCGGCTTGGCGACCGTCGCCTCGAACGGATAGAGGTTCACGACGACCAGATCAATCGGCGTGATCGCGTGTTCTTTCACCGCCGCCTCGTGCGCGGCGTTGCCGCGGATGTAAAGCAGGCCGCCGTGGACTTTCGGGTGCAGCGTCTTCACGCGGCCATCGAGCATTTCGGGAAAGCCGGTGTGTTCGCTGATGTCCTTCACGGTCAAGCCGGCTTCGCGCAAGGTTTTGGCGGTGCCGCCGGTGGAAATAAGTTCCACGCCGTGGCTGGCGAGAATCTGGGCGAAGGGAACGAGTCCGGTTTTATCGGAAACAGAAAGCAAGGCACGATGAATTTTCACGCGCGACACAATCCACGGCGGCAGCGGCGGCGTCAATTCTGAATTTGCGCAAGCCGGCGGCAAAAAATTCATCCGGCGAACAAACTGTCGGGTTTTAGACTTCTAAAATCCAGACGTGTGAAATGGGGAAAACGGCGGCTTTACATTCCGGCCGGTTTTGGCGTAAATCCCCGCTCGCACGATTATGAAAATAAAATCACTGATGCTGGCCGCTGCCCTAGTGCTGACGGTCATTTGGCGGGTCGCCGCCGCACAAACCAATCCGACCGGTCTGGCCGAAACCCCGGCGCAACATGACGCGCGCATGGAATGGTGGCGCGAAGCGAAGTTCGGGATGTTCATCCATTGGGGTGTTTATTCCGTGCCCGCCGGCGAGTGGAACGGCGGCACGGATCACGCCGAATGGATCATGGAAACCGGGCGCATTCCCGTCAGCCGCTATGAACAGTTTGCGAAGGAGTTCAATCCCGTAAAATTCGATGCGAAGGCGTTTGTCAAAACGGCCAAGGATGCGGGCATGAAATATATTGTCATCACTTCGAAACATCACGACGGCTTCGGCATGTGGCCATCGGCGCTGACCGACTGGTGCATCAAGTCCACGCCGTTTCAGCGCGATCCGCTGCGCGAGTTGTCGGATGCCTGTCGCCAGGCGGGCATAAAATTTTGCGTTTATTATTCCATCATGGACTGGCACAGCTCGGATTGGGGCACGCGCCGCGCGTGGAACGATGTGGCCACCGGCACGCCGGACATGGACCGCTATACGGCCTATATGAAAGGGCAGCTTAAGGAACTCATTACGCGATATCATCCCAGCGTCATGTGGTTTGACGGCGAATGGGAATCGCCGTGGACGCATGAGCGCGGCGCGGATCTTTACGCCTATTTGCGCGCGCTGGACCCGAAGCTCATCATTAACAACCGCGTGGGCAAGGCGCGGGCCGGCATGGAAGGCATGGATGCGGGCAAGGATCGCGTCGGCGATTATGGCACGCCGGAACAGCAGATTCCGCCGAGCGGCTTCGGCCCCGGCGTGGATTGGGAAACGTGCATGACGCTGAACAATCACTGGGGCTACAACAAACATGATGACCATTGGAAATCGCCGGAAACGATCATTCACAATTTGTGCGACATCGCCAGCAAAGGCGGAAATTATTTGCTCAATGTCGGTCCGACCAGCGAAGGGCTCATCCCGCAGCCGAGCGTGGACCGGCTGGCCGAAGTCGGCGCGTGGATGAAAGTCAACGGCGCGGCAATTTACAATGCCGGCCCGACGCCGTTCGGCGCGGAGGCCGGACAATTCAGCGCCACGGAAAAAGACGCGCATGGCAAACCGAAATTTATTCCCGCGTGGGACTGGCGCGCGACTACCCAACCGGGGAAAATCTATGTGGCGATTTTCAAATGGCCGACGGATGGAAAATTTGAAATTGCCGGGCTGCAGAGCAAGGTGAAAAAAGCCTGGTTGCTCGCCAGCGGCAAGAAATTGAACGTGAATCAATCTGCTGCCGGCGTGAGCCTCGCCCTGCCGGCCGAAGCTCCAGACAAAATCGCCTCCGTGATCTGCCTGGAAATCAAAGACAAGTCAGCCAAGGTCGCGGCGCATTGAAGCCAACGCCGCCCACCGCGCCCTGGTCCAATTGGAATTCCGAAATCAGAATGGAGTCTGAAGCCGGGCTTACTGCGCCAGCTCCAGCGCGATTTCCTTTTCCAGTTCATGCACCAAGTCGAGGTCCACGCGGCCCCATTTCGTGCGCGCTTGCACGTCCACCTGACTGATCTTCGGGTCCACCTGCTCCACGCGAATCCAGACTTTGCATTCGTTCACACGCCCTTGCAGCGAGCGAACAACATTGGTGCTGTCGTGCGGCACATATTCGGTGAGCAGCACGCCGTCGCGGGTGATGACGGTAACGGCCGCCTTATATAACTGTTCCGGCGAACGCTGGTAACGGCCGGCCACGGAATCCCGGCCGTAGCTGACGGCAAAGGTGCTGGTGTCGCTGACGGTGTGAACGCAGCCCGTGGCGATGATGACGGCCCCGGCGAGAACGGCAAAAATTTTCTTTTTCATAATGACGACAATCAACCGTTAAAAGCTCCGCGCGTCAAGCTTGATTCGTGAATTCCATTTCCGCGCCGGCCCGTGACCGCCGCGCCGCGATTTTCCCAAGATTGCCTGTGCGAAAATTTTCTGTTACAGAATCCGCGTGCCCGAACCAAGCCTGCTGCTCCTCATCCCGGCTTACAACGAAGAAGCGCGCATCGAACCGGTGCTGCGTGAATACGCGAATTTTTTCCGGCAGAATTATTCCGGCAAATTTCAACTGGTGGTCGTGCTCAACGGCTGCCGCGACAACACGCTCGGCGTGGTGCAGCGCGTGGCGAAGGAATTTCCGGCGGTCGGCTGGCTGGATTTTCCCGCGCCCATCGGTAAGGGCGGAGCGCTGATCGAAGGCCTCAAACTCGCCGGCCACGCCGACCTGATTGGCTATGTGGACGCGGATGGCGCAACCGGGCCGGCGGCGGTGCTGAAGCTGATTCCCTGTCTGCAACAGGCGGATTGCGTGATCGGTTCGCGCTGGCTGCCGGGCAGCGTGCTGCTGAAGGCGCAGCCAAAATTCCGGCAGGTGATCAGCCGGTGTTTTCATCTCATCGTGGAGCTGCTGTTCTGGCTGCACATCAAGGACACGCAATGCCCGTGCAAGCTCATGCGGCGGGCGGCGGTGGAAAAAATCCATTCCTCACTGCGCATCGCGGATCTGGCGTTCGATGTGAACCTGCTGGTGGCGCTTCACCGCGCGGGTTTCCGCATTTTGGAAATGCCGGTGGATTGGACGGACGTCGTCGGCTCCAAGGTCACGGCGTCGCTGTTCCGCAATTCGCTGGCGATGTTTTTATCGGTGGTGCGAATCTGGCTGGTTTACTCGCCGTTTTACAAATGGCTAAGGCCGTTGCGCCCGCTGGAAGCGTGGATTTATAAAAAACTGCGCACGCCGCCGCCGCTGTCCCGTCCGAAAAGTTAATTCGCCGGCGCGACATCTTTTCCCCGCCAGGTGAACCACATGCAGGTGCCGAGCAGCAGCAGGTTGAACGCGCCGAGCGTCTGAATCATCTGGCGCAAGCCGGCCTGCGTGTCCGCCAAACTTCCCGCGTGGCGGCCCACCACCGCCAGCGCCACGGCATAGCCGACCGCCACGAGCACCAGCCACGGCACGGCGGCAAACCGCGAGCGCGCCATCAGGCTGTTGACCAGCACAAATGAAAGTGTCAGCGGCAACATGCACCACGCGAACCACGGCACGAGCGGCGTGGAGATTTCCAGAAAAGTTTTGTCATACATCGCCGCGCGCAAGGGCAGCCACGGCAGCAGCGTGCAGCCGATGGCCGCCGCCGCGCCTGCCAGCGCCGTGGCGCCAAGCGTCAGCGCCAGCACATCGGTTTTTTGCGAACGCGCCGCGCTGTGCGCGATTTTGGGAAACATCACCAGCGTCAGCGGCTGCGTGAAAAAAATCAGCGCGCGGCCGATCATGCCTGCCGCCGCGTAATAGCCCGTTTGCTTGGCCGGAAAATATTTCTGCACGAAAATCATATCCGCGCTCAGCATGAACGTGCCCACGCCCAGTCCCAGCGTCAACGGCACCACGCGCCGCAGCCACTCCGCCCAGTCCACTTTGCTTTTTTCCACGCCCCAGACATCGCGGGTTTGCCAGAGGGCCACCGCAATCGCCACCGCCATGCCGATAAAAACCGCGCTGACCGCGCCCGCCGCCCATGCGCCCAGCACCAGGATGACCAGGCAAATCATCGCGAAACGCCCGACGCCATTGATAATATTGATCCAGCCCAGCCAGATGAAATTCTGCCGGCCCTGCAACATTCCCGTCATCACCGGCATCAGCATGGACACCAACCCAACGCCGACGGTGGCCGCCAGCGCGGCGGGATTGTTGATTTGCAGGCTCGCCAGCACCTGCTTCCAAAACACCGCCACCGTCACGGCCATCGCCAGCCAGATGAAAAAAATCGCCCGGCACACGCCGTGAAATGTGCTGATGACCGCACGCTGCTGCGCCTCGGTGACGGCCGCCGCCGCCTGCTGCGCAAAGACCGGCGCGAGTCCGGCGGCGGGAATGCCCATCAGCGACACCACTTGCAGCAAGGTCGTGAACACGCCGTATTCCTCCTTGGGCACATGCCGCGCCACCACCGGATGCACGGCATACATCACCGCGCCGCCCAGCGTCATCGTCAGCATCACCCAGCCGCTCTGCCGGAAAAAGGCCAGCCGGTGGTGCGCCGCCGAATGCGCCGGCGTCGTTTCGTTTTTTGCAGAAATCATGAGCGTTCGACAATACGAAACCGGTTCCGTTCAGGGAAGCGATTTTAGAAATTTAAGCAGCAAATTTTTCCCGCGCTCCAGTTGCGCCAGCGAAATCCATTCGTCAGCCGTGTGCGCCTGCGCGATGTCGCCCGGGCCGAACACCACGCTCGGAATGCCGCCCGCCGCCAGCACCGCCGCATCACAAAAATAATCCACGCCCACCGGTTTCGACTGGCCGGCACTTTGAAAAAACTGCCGGACGAGCGGCAGCTTCGGATCGGTTTCCAACGCCAGGGCCGGCGCGAGTTTGGCGTTGAAAATTTTCGCCGCGAGTCCTTTTGCCCGGAATAACGCTGCGATCTCACGGCGAACGCCCAACTCGGTTTCACCCGGCAGCGTGCGGCGGTCAATGGTGATCGTGCAACGGTCCGGCACAATGTTCGGCTGCGTGCCGCCGGAAATCTGCCCCACGTTCACCGTCGCGTGGCCGAGCAATTTGTGTTTCCGCCGCCGCAACTGCGCCGCGTAATCGGTCTCCAAAATTTCCACGATGCGCGCCATTTCTTGGACCGCATTTTTGCCGAGCTGCGGCGTCGCGCCGTGCGCCGCCCGGCCACGCGTTTCCAGTTGCAGCCACAAACTGCCTTTGTGCGCCGTGACGACCTGCAATTTTGTCGGCTCGCCGACGATGGCCAGATCGGCCTTGAAACCGCTGGCGACCAGCGCGCGGGAACCCGCCTGCGCATGTTCCTCGTCAATCAAGCCGACGAAAATAATCTCCGTTTCCAGCGGCCGCGATTTTGACTCCGCCAGTTCGCACAGCGCCGTGAGCATGGCGGCGACGGAGCCTTTCGTGTCGCACGCGCCGCGCCCGAGCAGGCGGCCGTTTTTGCGCCGTGGAATCAATTGTGCGGCATCCGCGCCAACCGTGTCCAGATGCGGCGCGAGCAGAATGGTCTGGTGAATTTTATTTCGCGGCCGTAGCCGGACGATCACATTGGAGCGCGGTTGCCCGTCCGAAACGACAACTTTTTGAAATTCCAGGTCGAGCCCGGCTTTTGCCGCCGTCGCCGCCAGAAAATCCCCGACGTTTTTTTCACCGGCGCAAGAATGCTGCGGCGGGAGGAATGCCGGGTTCACGCTGGGCAGCGCGATGAGTTCCGCCAGAAGTTTTTCCGTGCGCGTCATGCGGCGAAGTTTAGCGGCTAGACAGCCAATGTCGAGCCACCGCAGCGGAGAGAGCTTAATTGGGTGCGCGGCCAAGTCCGTTTGAACGCGGCTTTTTTCAAGCTGCGCCGGCGTGACGAGCCCAGGGCGCTTCAGGCTTCCGCAATTTTCCGCACCACGAATCCCGCCGCCGCGAAACCAAACGCGCCCGTCACAAACGTCACCGAGCCGAGGCCGCCGTTGCAGTTCAAGCGCGCGCCGTCTTCCGCGGCCGAGCGCATTTCGCAGACCGAGCCGTCCGGTTGCGGAAACATGGTGCGCTCCACCGAATAAACGCATGGCACATCCATCGGCGATTGCCCAGCGGGAAAACCATGTTCCTGGCGCAGCCGCCGCCGCACCTCGGCCAGCAATTTGTCGTGGCTGGCTTGCGACAAATCACCAACGCGCACGGAAGTCAATTCGCGCCGCCCGCCCGCGCCGCCGCAGGCGATGACCGGCAGATTTTTGTCACGGCAGCGGATGAGCAGCAACACCTTGTTCGTCACATCGTCAATCGCGTCGAGCACGAAATCAAATTTCGGCGCGAACAGTTCTTCAGCGGTTTGTTCATTAAAAAATTTCTGGACCGCCGTCACGCGGCAATCGGGATTGATGGCGCGGATGCGCTCGGCCATGACCTCGACTTTGGCGCGGCCGACGGTTTCCGTGAGCGCGTGCAGCTGGCGGTTGATGTTGGTCACGCAGACTTCATCCAAGTCCACGAGCGTCAGCGCGCCGACGCCGGAGCGGGCGAGCGCTTCCGCCGCCCACGTGCCGACGCCGCCGATGCCGATGACGCCGACGTGTGCGGCGCGCAATTTTTGCAGTCCGCTTTGGCCGTAAAGCCGCGCGATGCCGCCAAATCTGGTTTCAAAATCATCCATGCCGGAAAAATTTTAACCGCGAAATGCGCGAAATACACGAACGGAAAAATTGCAGCGGCACTTGATGAGCGCCGTTTTCCGCAGTCACAACCGCGCTACAACTGTTGCTGCAAAACTTTTGCGTCCTGCGTTGGCGGCTGGCACGCGATGCCGGTGCAGACGTAAGCAGTCGCTTCCGATTTTGCGGCCAAAGTTTTGGCGAATGGCTCGACCGCGCCGGTGCTGCCGAGAACAATTTTGTTTGGCTGGTAAACTGCGTGCGCGGCGCGAAGCAAATCGTGAAAATTTGTGGAATTCGCGTCGCCCACAATGACCACGCGGCGCGGTTCGTCCAGCCAGAAATCCAGCGCGTGCAGCATGAACGCGAGCGCGGCGGGCTGGGTTTGCAGCCGGTGCGCGAAGAGCTGCAGCGTGGCCTCGGCGGGCTGGCGAAATTCGTCGCGACCGGTGATGGCGGCAAGTTTGAGCAGCGCGAGCGTGGCCACGGAATTGCCGCTCGGTTCCGCGCCGTCGTAATCATCCTTCACGCGCAAAATCAAATCGTCCATGCCCGCCGGACTTTGCCAGAAGCCGCCATTGGCAGGGTCGTAAAACGTCGCAATCATCGCACCGGCCAGCTCGATGGCGAAAGCCAAGTGTTTCGGTTCCAGCGTCGCCTCGTAAAGCTGGATCACGCCGTCGAGCAGAAACGCGTAGCCTTCGAGCAGTTGCACCTGGTCGCGTTCGCCGTCGCGCCAGCGGTGAAAGAGCGTGCCGGGAATTGCCGATTGCCGATTGCCGATTGCCGATTGGGGCGGCGGTTCCCAAAGTTTTTCGCGGAGGAATTGCAAATTCTTCTCCGCCGCCACGCGATATTTTGCCTCGCCAAAAACGGCGGCGGCGCGGGCAAACGCGCCAAGCATCAGGCCGTTCCAGGAGGCGAGAATCTTGTCGTCCAGATGGGGGCGAACACGCTTTGCACGCACCTCCGACATTTTCATTTTCGCAGACGCGAGCAAGGGCAGGTCGTGCGCGGGCAAATCAGGATTCATCCGGCTCAAAACATTTTGCCCCGCCAGCGGCGTCGGGTGGCTGTGATCCACGAAGTTGCCTGCCGCCGTGATGCCAAAATATTTGGCCGCGACGTTGTATTCTTCCACCGTGAGCAGCTTGGAAAGCTCGGCTTTTGTCCAACAGTAAAATTTCCCCTCGTGGCCTTCGCTGTCGGCATCCTCGGCGGAAAAAAATCCGCCGCCGGGATGCGTCAGGTCGCGCAAAACATAATCCAAAATGTCGCGGACGGTATTGGCATAAGTTTCCGCTTTCCGCTTTCCGCTTTCCGCTTTTGAAATCAAATGTGCGTCGAGGTAAAGCTGCGCGAGCTGCGCGTTGTCGTAGAGCATTTTTTCGAAATGCGGCACGAGCCATTCGGCGTCCACCGCGTAGCGCGCGAAGCCGCCGCCAAGCTGGTCATGAATGCCGCCGGCCGCCATTTTGTCGCAGGTATGCAAAACCATTTTCACCGCCGCGGCGTCGCCAAATCTTTTCGCCGCGCGCAAAACGAGCAAGGGAATGCTCGGCTGCGGAAATTTGGGCGCGCCGCCGAAGCCGCCGTTCACCGGATCGTAGGCGTCCTTGAACATTTGCGCAGCGCGCTGGAGCGTCTGCGGTGTGAGCGGCGAATTTTCCTTGGCGTCGCGCGCCGTGATGAGTTCGAGCCGCGCGTGCAACTCGTCGGCGGAGGCGCAGATTTCCATTTTCCGCTCGCGCCACAATTCCGCGATTTGCTGAAGCAGTTGCAAGAAACTCGGCCGCCCATGCCGCGCGTCTGGCGGAAAATAAGTGCCGCCGAAAAACGGTTTCAAATCTGGCGTCAAAAAAACATTCAACGGCCAGCCGCCGCTGCCGGTGGTGGACTGCACGAAGGTCATGTAAATTTTGTCCACGTCCGGGCGCTCCTCGCGGTCCACTTTGATGCTGACGAAATGTTCGTTCAGAAATGCTCCAATTTTTTCGTCCTCAAAACTTTCGCGCTCCATGACATGGCACCAGTGGCAGGTCGAGTAACCGATGCTCAGAAAAATCGGCTTGTTCTCCGTGCGCGCCTTGGCGAAGGCGGCGGCGTTCCACGCGAACCAGGCCACGGGATTGTGCGCGTGCTGGAGCAGATACGGCGATTTTTCACGAGCAAGATGATTGGTGTGTTTGGCATCCATTTCGATAAAAATGCCGTAAAGAGCGCCTAGCCGCGAATAATTTTACGTCGTCTCGCGCGCGCGGCTGCGCTAGGCTGAAAATATGTTGTCGCCAAAACCGTGGCGGGCCGAAGCCGTGATCCAACTGGTCGCGGGCGTGTTCGTCTGCCTGTGTCTCGGCGTGGTGACAGCGGGGCTGTTGCGGCAGGCGGGCGTGCCGGCGTTCAAATCGCCGGACAGCTTCGCCAACATTTTGGTGGCGACGCTGAGTTTCCAGGGCGCGGCGTGGTTTCTGATTTTCATTTTTCTGAAACAGCATGACACGCACTGGCGCGACGCCTTCGGTTTCCGCAACGTAAAATTGAAAAAAGCCCTGCTGCTCGCCGCCGGCGTGCTGGCGCTGGCATTGCCGGTGGTTTTGGGGTTGCAGTATGGCTCGGCGCTCGCGCTGGAAAAACTCGGCTGGCCGCCGGAAAACCAGCGCGCCGTGGAACTGCTCGCCCACGCGAAATCGTTTTGGCTGCGCGGCTATCTCGCCTTTTTTGCGATGGTGCTCGCGCCCGTCGCCGAGGAATTTATTTTTCGCGGCGTGCTGTTTCCGTTCATCAAGCAACGGGGCTGGCCGAAGCTCGCGTGGTTCGGCGTGAGTTTTCTGTTCGCGCTCATCCACTTCAACGCGCCGTCGTTCGTGCCGCTCTTCGCGCTGGCGCTGGTGTTCACCTGGCTTTACGAAAAAACCGACTGCCTGCTCGCGCCGATCGCGGCGCACAGCCTGTTCAACACGGCCAACCTGGTCATTCTGTTCACGCAATCCCGATGAACGAATTCGAACTCATCGCGCGCCTGACCAAATCGCTGCCGACGAATGAAACCGTCGTGACCGGCGCGGGCGACGACTGCGCGGTGCTGGATCTCGGCGTGCCGGAAAAATTGATTTTGTTCAAGACCGATGCGGTCGTCGAAGGCATTCATTTCACAGCTGAAACGCCGCCGGAAAAAATCGGACGCAAGGCGCTCGCGCGGTGCTTAAGCGACATCGCGGCGATGGCGGGCACGCCGACCGCGGCGCTGGTGACGATTGCGCTGCCGGAAAAATTTGACGCGGAATTCATCGCGAAAATTTATGACGGCCTGAACGCGCTCGCGGAAAAAACCGGCGTGGCGATTGTCGGCGGCGAAACGACGACGAACCCCGAGCGGATTTTAATTTCCATCGCACTGCTCGGCACCGTGCCGCGCGGAAAACAGATTTTGCGCAGCGGCGCGAAAGTGGGCGACGCGATTTTTGTGACCGGCGAACTTGGCGGCTCACTGGCGGAAAAACATTTGGAGTTCGAGCCTCGCCTCGCCGAAGCGCGCTGGCTGGCGGAACATTTTTCAGTTCACGCGCTGATGGATTTAAGCGACGGCTTGGGCGGTGATTTGCGCCACATTTTGGCGGCCAGCAAGGTTGGCGCGGAAATTTTGAAATCGGCGGTGCCGGTGTCGCGCGCGGCGAAATTGCGGGCGAAGGAAAATTCGGCGGCGAAACCCGCGTTCGTGGCGGCGCTGACGGACGGCGAGGATTTTGAACTGCTGTTCACCGTCGCCAGCAAAGACGCGGTGAAACTGCTGGACGCGTGGCGGAAGAAATTTCCAAAATTAAAATTGAGCTGCATCGGGAAAATCATTGCCGGCGAAGGCATTTTGATCCGCGACAAAACAAGCTCGCACAAATTCAACGCGCATGGCTACGTTCATTTCGCATAGTCCGGCGGAAACGGAAGCGCTCGGTGAAAAGTTTGGCCGCGCGGCCTCGTCCGGCTGGGTCATCGCCTTGAGCGGCGATCTCGGCGCGGGCAAGACGCAGTTCGTGCGCGGGCTGGCGCGCGGGCTGGGAATTTCCGGCCGCGTGCATTCGCCGACGTTCACGCTGGTGAACGAATACGGCGGCGGACGGCTGACACTGTTTCATCTGGATTTATACCGGCTGGAAACAGCGGAGCAGATTTTGAGCGCGGGCATCGAGGAATTTTTTAACCCCGACGGCGCGGCCGTGATGGAATGGGCGGAGCGGATTGCGGATTGCGGATTACAGATTGCGGATTTGAAAAATGTGAAGATTGAAATTGTCGGCGAGACGGAACGCAAAATTATTTATGACGATTTTGGCGCTTGAATTTTCCTCGGCGCGGCGGAGCGTGGCGCTGGCGCGCGCCGGCGCAGTTCTCGCCGAAGCGGTCGAGGGCGGCGGCGGCCGGTCCACGAATGCGCTGGTCCTGATCGAAAAAGTTCTGGCGCAGTCAAAAATTTCGCGGGAGGAAATCGCGGTGATCGCGGTCGGCTTGGGGCCGGGCAGCTACACCGGCATCCGCGCGGCGATTGCGGTGGCGCAGGGCTGGCAACTGGCGCGCGGCGTCAAGCTGCTTGGCGTGAGCAGCGCGGAGAGTCTGGCGGCGCAGGCGCAGGCGGCGAAAATTTTCGGACGGATGAACGTGGTGGTGGATGCGCAGCGCGGGGAATTTTATCTGGCAACATGGGAAATTTCTGGTGAGCAGCGCGCAGAAATTTCACCGCTGGCGATTGTGCCGGCGGCGGCGGTGACGCGGCGTCAGGCGGCGGGAGAAATTTGCGCGGGGCCGGAAATGGCGCACGTTTTGTTTCCCAGCGCGGCGATGGTGGCGCGGCTGGCAGCGGGGCGGACGGATTTTGTGCGAGGCGAACAATTGGAACCGGTGTATCTGCGGCCGACAAGTTTTGTGAAAGCGCCGGCGCGGCGGATGTTTTGAAAGCGACAATTCTGTCAAACTGTGGGACAACCCGTGGTCCAACCGTCACGATTTGCGAATGGATTTGAAGGCAAAATTGTGGTATGCCTCTTGCTTTTATGGCAGTTGGTCTGAACCTTTGAGCTTATGTTTTTGCATTGGATACCGAAAAACGGCCGGCGCCGGGGTTTTACTCTGGTCGAGGTGCTGGTGTCGTTTTTTATTTTTGGCCTGGTGGTCAGCGGTTTGATTTATGGTTATGTGCAGGTCAACCGTCTGGCGGAATGGAGTTCCATGTCGCTGGCCGCGCAGTCGTATGCCTCGCAGGGCTTGGAACAGGCCAAGTCGGCGCAATGGAATTATGTGCGCTGGCCGAACACCAATTTCGGGCCGGGGACCGGCGATGAACTGGGGTTTCCGGCTTCGATCGGCTACACCAATCTGCCGCCGGTCACCGACACGCTGGACGTGCCGACAAGCGGGTCGCCAATTTACATCACCAATTTTGTGACGATCATGAACGTGCTGACCAACCTGAGTCCGGACAAGCCGTTTATGCGGCAGATCCGTTCGGACTGCGTGTGGACTTTTCCGCTGGACGGCTCACTTTGCACCAACACCGCGATTGGCTTTCGCGCGCCTGACCAATGAAATTATCTTTTCCCATTCAGTCCGGCAGCCGCCCGCGCCGCGCCGCGTTTACGCTGGTGGAAATGATGGTTTCCGCCGGCATTTATCTGGTCATCTTTGTCGGCGTGATCGTCGCCATCCAAATTTTCGCGCTGCGGATTTATACGCTGGCGGCGACCAAGCTGACCGCCACCCAGGGTTCGCGCAAGGCGCTGAACCAGATCCGCGATGACATCCGTCAGGCCAAGACGCTGCAAGTGGGCAACACCGATAACGCGGGAAACTTCACTCCGATTGCGGGCACCAATGGGGCGATTGGCAACGCACTGCAAATTTTTTATACGAACAATGGCACGGCCACCGCGCCCTACACGCCGCCGTATTCCATCTATTATCTGCAGACCAACTCCGCGGGCGGCATGTCCTCAAACAATCTGTTGTGGCTTTCCGTGACCAGCGCGGGCAGCAACACGGTGAATCTGGCCAGTTACATTACCAACATGGATGTTTTTGCCGCCAACGATTGTTTTGGCAACACGATCTCGAATTTCCTCCAGAACAACCAGGTGTTCTCGGTCAAACTCCAGTTTTACCAGTGGGAATACCCCATCGCCGTGGTCAGCACCAACGGCGGCCTGAATGCGTATGACTATTATCAGTTGCGCACCAAGGTCTGCCGCCGGGCGCTGGATTGAAACCGACCCATGAAAACTTTTTCCAGATCCCTCCGCCCGGGCGTTGCCGGTTATGCCCTGACCATCACGCTCATTTTCCTGGCCGTCGCCCTGGTGATTTTTGCCAGCATCCTCGCGTGGACCTTCACCAACGCCACGATCACCGTGCGCAACAACCAGTATAACATGAGCCAGAACGCCGCCGAGGCGGCCGTGGAACGGGTGATTGGCCAGATTGACCGCGACTTCATCAATTCGAGCATTTCCAATTCCACCGCCTACACCGGCTTGGTGGCCGGCTCCAACGGCATTGACCAGTCCAGTTGGCCAGTGCAATACACTTACAGCGACACCAATGGCAACGCCAACGTCGTCAGCGTGATTTTTGGCACGGCTGCCAGCAGCACGGTCGGATTAAATTCGCAGTATTCCGGTTTATTTGGCCAGGCCCAGAACATTGATGTGTATGCCACCGCCACGCCAAGTGGCCAGCCCTACAATGTTCCGGCCACCGTGCATGAGGCGCTGCAGTTTGCCGCCATTCCGCTGTTCCAGTTCGCCATTTTCTACAACGTCAACTTGGAGATTGATCCGGGTGCGGCCATGCTCATTACCGGCCCGGTGTTCTGCAATCAAAACATCTGGGAAGGTTCGTCGGTCTGCACTTTTAATTCCACGGTCACCGCCGTGGGCACCAACGCCGCGCAGGTCGCCAATCCGTTTGCCTTGAGTTACAACGGTTCGGGTGCCGCCACGTTTGCGGGCGGTGCGCCGGTCAACAATGCCAATGCGCTGGTGATGCCGATCGGCACCAATAACAGTCCCGGGGCCATTTTGGGACTGCTTCAACTGCCGCCGCCCGCTTTCGCCATGGGCACGGCCGCGGCGTATTCCTCCAACGGCATTGTCTATCCCGCCAACGGTGCCGACTTGGTGATCACCAACTTCGTTTCCGGCACCAACGACGGGCCGCTGACTCCCACCGGCACGAATCTGTTCGTTTATTTTCAAGACGGCGGGCTGACGCAGGTCAATTATGATTTTTATCTCATGACCAATCGGGTCACTCATTTGATCACCTCGACCAATTATGTGGCACCCGCCTTCACCACGAACATTGTCTTCTGCGGCTATTCGTGGATAACCAACGCCGTCTTTTACGACTGGCGCGAAGGCTGGAACGGCGGCAGCGGGCCGCCCAAGCGGGTGGAGGCTGTGCAGATTGACATGGCCAAGCTCAACACCTGGCTGACCAACAACACCGTCGTGAACAGCGGCTACATCAGTGACCAGAACAAAGTGCTGCATTCCGGCAATCACATTGGTTCCGTCTATGTTTATACCAGCGTGGCGCTGACCACCGCGCAGTTGCCGGCGGTGCGCGTGGTCAATGGCCAGCAATTGCCCAACCCGGGAAATTCGGCGACGCCCCGCGGTTTCTCCGTGGCCACGCCGTTTCCGATGTATGTGTGGGGCAATTATAATTCGCAACTCAACGGCGGCACCTCGCTCGGCGTCAACACCACCACCAACACCGAACCGGCGGCGCTCATGGCCGATTCCATCAGCATTCTTTCCACCAACTGGAGTGACAGCGTGACCAATAAGCTTCCGTATCCTGGCAGCACCACCATCAACGCCGCGATGCTCGAAGGCATCGTGCAAACCGACCCCACCATCAGCGGCGACTACAGCGGCGGCGTGGAAAATTTCATGCGCCTGCTGGAAGACTGGGGCAAAATCCGACCGGCTCCAGTTCCCAGCAAGTCCTGACTTACAACGGCTCCATCGTCGTGCTCTTTTACAGCCAGTGGGCAACCAATCACTGGCGGCCCACCGGAAATTATTACAACGCGCCCAACCGCAACTGGGCGTTTGACATGAATTTCAAATCCATGTCCAAGCTGCCGCCGCTCACGCCCGCGATCAAAGCCATGATTCGCGGCCGGTGGACGGTTCAATAATTCTCGCCTGACTTTCGCCACGCAAACTTTGGCCGTGTCCGTTTTGGTATTTAAAAAACTGACCTGCGCCATGATCGCAGCACGAGCAAACGCCGGTTCTACGCCGCGACGATGGCGATAAGCGTCTGTAGGCGGATGCTCAAGTCGGTCCAAGAATCCACAACCACGGCGCGTGCCAACCGGTCTTCACTTGAATTGCACCGAGGCGTCATCGCTGGAAACATTGGGGCCGGATGCCGTGGGCGTGCTGCGCAGAAACAGCAGCAGAAAAAACAGGGTGATGACCAGCGCCGCACCCAGGAGAATCCGGATAAACCGGCGATACGGATATTTTCGCCGCCGCCGGTGCAGAACTGGGTTGCTGGTTGAATCGCCCATCGCGGGATTTGTAACGGGCCGCCGCCGGGGCTGTCAATTGGAAACCGGCCGCTTCAGACCGGAGCCAAGCGCGCCGCGCCGGCGGTTTCAACGCGGATCACGAAATCAAAATTCATTTTGCGTCCGCCGTCAGCGACAGGAAAGTTTCCTCGAGCGCGCCGGCCGCGCCGCTTTGTCGCCGCAGTTCCTCGCGCGTGCCCACGGCGATCAGTTTGCCGCCGTGGATGATGCCGATGCGGTCGGCCATTTCCTCGGCGATGCTCAGTTGGTGCGTGGACACCAGCACGGTCATGCCGGCCCGTGAACGCTCCTTCAAAACATCCTTCACCACGCGGGCGTGCTGCGGATCGAGGCCGACCATCGGCTCGTCAATCACAAACACCTCCGGATCGTGCAGCAGCGCGGACACGATGGCGATGCGCTGGCGTGTGCCGTGCGAAAGCCCTTCGAGCGTGCGGTCGGCAAAATCCGTCAGGTGAAACCGCTGGACGAGTTCCTGCGCGTTGTGCTCGATCCGGGCCGCGTCGAGCCGGAACATCTCCCCGATGAAACGGAAAAACTCCCATGCCGTCAGCTTGTCATAAAGAAACGGGAAATCGGGAACGTAAGCCAGCCGCTGGCGCGCGGCGAGCGGCTGCGTTTGCACATCAAAACCGCAGATGCGCGCACGGCCGGCCGTGGGCTTGATCAGGCCGGTGAGCAGTTTCATCAGCGTCGTCTTGCCGGCGGCGTTGGGCCCGAGCAGCGCGAAAAATTCGCCGCGCCCGATCTGAAGCGAGACGTCATTGACGGCCACCAAATCGCCAAAGTTTTTTACCAGCCGGTCAAGTTCAATCATGGTTTGCTCCACTCGTCAATGCGGGCGCTGATGCCGCCGGGCAGCTCGACGCACAAAATTTCCCCGAGCGTGCTCACGTCCACGCTGACGGCATGGCCGAGCACGCTGGTTTCCAGCCGGTAAACCGGCACGGCCTCGGTGCCGATTCTGACGCGCGTGCGGCGGGCATCCCATTCGAGTTTTTGGGCGGTGGCGTCCGGTGCCAGGCCCGGCAGGTCAAACGCGCCCAGAAAACCGTCGGCCACATTGCCGGTCAAAGCCCGGACCAGCGCGCCGGGATTCTGCAGTTCGGCGAAGGAAAAATCGCGTTCCAGCACGGACGCGCCATCGTTGCTGAATTTGACGTGCGCCGCCTGGTTCGTGGCCAGCGATTGAATTTCAATCACGGCCAGATGCGAAGTGATCCGCAAATTCACCTCCTGCCACTGGTGGGCCGGGTTGAACTGCACCCGGCCGTCAAATTTCAGCCGGTTGGTGAAATCCCCGAGCGCGACATTGCCGGCGAGATGAAGCTGGTAGCCGGTGCGCGTGGTGTAGCCTTCCGGCGGCGGCTTGTCTTCGTCAAACGTGGCCATCTGCTGGCCGACGCCGGTGGAAAATTCGCAGTAGCCCATGCGGTTGCCGGCTTCATAAACGCTCAACGACGACGCATCCGGCGCGGTCAAAATTTTCCGCCAGACCAGTTGCACCGGCACCGGCGTATCGCCGCCGCGCGCGCCATATTCCGTCCGCCAGAGCCACGCGTTCATCGTCAGCCAAAAGGCGGTGATGCCCAGCAATGTCAGGCGCGCAGTCATCGTGGTCAGGGCGCGGGCAGGTTCAGCACCTGGCCGGCCTTGAGTTTTTTCGGGTTGACGCCGGGATTGACCGCCTCCAGCGCCGCGAGGCTGACGCCCTGTCTGCGGGCGATGCTGGCGAGCGTTTCGCCGCTGACAACTTTGTGGGTGTGCGGCGGGGAAATCATTTTGGCCGAACCCGGTTTGCGCGCCGGCGCCATGGTAGTGGTCGTGACCGGCGTCACGTCATCCGGCGTCGGGCTGACGACCGGCGTCGGCGCGGCATAATAATTTTGCACGACCGGCGGATTGGTTTTAACGGACGCTTGCAGCCCGGCATAAGCCGTCTGCCATTGGGTCAACTGGTCGTGCAACCGGCGGTTTTCCTCGGTGAGTTTTTCGAGTTGCTGCTGCGCGGCGGGCGTGCTGGGCAGCGCGAGCGAGTCCTCGGCCAACTGCTGTTTGCAGCGGGTGATGCGCTGCGCGATGACATCCGCGTTCTCGGCCCGGGGATCGTATTTCAAATATTCCTGATAGTGGTAAATGGCCGCCGCCGGATCGGATTCCTGGTTTTCAAACAGCATCGCGAGCTGGTAATGCGCCAGCGCCGAATGCGGGTTGGCCTCCAGCGATTCCTCGAACGCCCGGATCGCGCCGGCATAATCCATCGCGTTCACGCGGCTTTTGCCGAGGACGAAATGCGGCTCCTTCTCCTCGTCCTGCGGGCCTTGATCCAGCGGCGAACAGCCGGTGGCGCCCGCCAAAAATGCGGCGGCCAGCCAGGCGGAACTCCATTTGCCAAAAAACGACATCCGTTCAAGTTAAACGAACCGCTCCACGCGTGCAATCGCGGGCTGGACCCGAAACGGCGGGCGCGCGGCCGGTCAGTTGACGGCCGCCGGGTTTTAAATCGAGGCAGCGCATGAGAACAATTGACCAGGCAAGGGCGAAATATCTGTTTCATTCGCCGCTTGACCTTTGGGGCAAAGGGGTTTTAACTATCTGCGATTAGGCACATTCATGCTTGAGCAATTCAAAAGTCTCTTCTCCAATGACATTGGAATAGATCTGGGAACCGCAAATTCCCTCGTCTATGTGCGGGATCGTGGCATCGTCCTGCGCGAACCTTCGGTGGTGGCCATTCAGGCCGGCACAACCAACGTGCTGGCGGTCGGTGACGAAGCAAAAAGAATGCTGGGCCGCACGCCCGGCAACATCGTGGCCATCCGCCCGATGAAAGACGGCGTGATTGCCGACTTCGAGATCACCGAGGCGATGCTGCGCCACTTCATCCAGAAAGTTCACCATCGGAAACTCATTGCCCCACGCGTCGTGGTGGCAGTGCCTTCGGGAATTACCGAAGTGGAGAAACGGGCTGTGAAAGATTCCGCCACGCACGCGGGTGCGCGGGAGGTTTATTTGATCGAGCAGCCGATGGCTTCGGCCATTGGCGTCGGTCTGCCGGTGCATGAGCCGGCGGGCAACATGATCGTGGACATCGGCGGCGGAACTTGCGAAATCGCAATCATCTCCCTCGCCGGCATCGTCTTCAGCCGCAGCCTGCGGGTGGGCGGAGACGAACTGGATGCCACGATTGTCGCCCACATGAAACGTGCCTACAACCTGATGATAGGTGAACGCACCGCAGAAGAAATCAAGATTCGTATCGGCTCCGCCTTTCCGCTGGAACAGGAATTAACCATGGATGTCAAAGGCCGCGACCTCGGTTCCGGCCTGCCCAAAACCTTGACCATCCGTTCCGAGGAAATCCGCGAAGCCTTGCAAGAACCGCTTTCGAGCATTCTCGAATCCATCCGGATCACGTTGGAACGCTGCCCCCCAGAACTCGCCGCCGATCTCGTGGATCGCGGCTTGGTGATGGCCGGCGGCGGCTCGTTGATCCGCGGGATTGACCGGCTCGTGGCTGGGGAAACCGGTTTGCCCGTGCATCTCGCCGACGACCCGATGAGCGCCGTCGCCGAAGGCACCGGGCGCGTGTTGCAGGAAATCGAATTCCTGAAACGCGTCGCCACCAACGCCAAATACTGATTCTTCCGGGAGTTCGTTCACCGCACCACGGCGACAACGCCGTGACGTAGCGGATGTTTAAGCAAAAAAATTATCTCGCGCTCGGCGCGGTGGTGTTCGTGGCAGTCGTTCTCCTGAGCCTGCCCACGCGCGCGACTGCGCGCCTGAAACTCGCGGTGGGCAGCTGGTTTTTGCCGCTGTTTGGCCTCGCCAACGCCGGCCAGCAACTGCCGGCCGACCTCGCCGACTCCGTCCTGCCGCGCCGCGAACTGCTGCATCAGATTGATTCGCTCCGCCGCGAAAACCAGCAGCTCCGGGAACAGCAAATCCAGGCCGTCGCCATCGCCCGCGAAAACGACCAGTTGCGAAATCTCCTTGGCTGGCAGAAGCAGGCACCGTGGAAATTGAAGCCCGCCAATGTCGTGATGCGCGACCCGGCGAACTGGTGGCGCACGATTCAAATTGATCTCGGCAGCCGTGACGGCATTCAAACCAACCAGCCGGTGCTGACCGCCGAAGGCCTGGCTGGCCGTATTTCCTCGGTCGGTTTCGTGAGTTCACAGGTCGTCTTGATTGGCGACCCGAACTGCCGTGTTTCCGCGCTGGTCGAAAACGCCACGCACGACATCGGCGTGCTGGTCGCCAGCGGCCCGCTGGACACGTCGCTCGTCGAGTTGAGCTACCTCGCCAGCGGCGCCAATTTGAAACCCGGCCAGAATGTGCTCACCAGCGGCCTCGGCGGCATTTTCCCGAAAGGCATCCCGATTGGAAAAATCGTGGACGCGCAGGCCATCGAATACGGCCTCGCCACCGAGGCACGGGTGAAGCTCAACGCCAATCTCGGCGCGCTCGAACAAGTCTGGGTTTTGTTCAAATGAAAATTCAAATGCCGAAAATTTCTCGCAAAGCCGCAAAGCCGCAAAGAATTTTTCCCTTTGCGAACTTGGCGGTTTGGCGAGATCCCGTGCGGAGAAAATGAATCTTTTCAAACCAGCCTTGATTTTGAGCTTCGCGTTCCTCGCGGTGTTTGGTGAAGCCACGCTGTTCGCGCCGCGCAGCCTGCTGGGCGCGCAGATTGATTTGCTGCCGGCGCTGATGATTTATGCCGCGTTGAATGCGGACATTGTGACGTTGTCGCTGCTCGCCGTCTTTGGCGGAATCTGGTTTGACTCGCTCTCGGCGAATCCGCTGGGCGTGACAATTCTGCCGCTGGTGGTCGCTGGTTTTCCAGTTTACTGGCAGCGGGATTTGATTCTGCGCGGCCTGCCGTTTGCCCAGCTCGTGCTCGGCGCGGCGGCGAGCGCGCTGGTGCCGCTGCTGACGGTTTTGCTGCTCCTGAACAGCGGAAAATCGCCGCTGATCGGCTGGGGTTCGCTCTGGCAATGGCTCGTGATGACCGCCGGCGGCGCGGTCGCCACTCCCGTGATTTTTGCCTTGTTCGAATGGTTCAGCCATACGCTCGGCTACCAGCCGCGCACGGAAATGAGTTTCCGTTCCGACCGCGAAATTCATCGCGGCAGAAAATAAAATGCTTGTCTTTGACGAACTGAAAAAGAACGACCCGTCGCTCCGCCTCGTGGCGGTGGTGCTGATGGCCGGGCTTTTCATTTTGCTCGCGGGCTTGTGGTGGGTGCAGGTCGTTTCCGCGCGCGAATATCAGGCGCATCTCGACACGCAGGCGTATCGCACCATCCGCATTCCCGCCGTGCGCGGAAAAATCCTGGACCGCGAGGGCCGCGTGCTGGCGGAAAACCGGCCGCGCTACAACTTGAGCCTTTACCTCGACGATTTGCGCAGCCCGTTCGCCGTGGCCGGCGACCGTTTGATGAAACAGGCGCGCGCGGGGCAAAAGCAAGCCATCGCCGCGCAGGAAAAAAAGCTGGGCCGCTCGCTGTCCAAAACCGAGCGGAAACAATTTGCGTTCACGCCGGAGCAGGTGCAAAAAATCCGCGAGCAGGCGCGCGTGCAGGTCGCCGGCGAAGTCGTCGCGGAAATCAGCCGGAAAATGGGCGAGCCGCTGCCGTTCGACGCGGCAAAATTCAGCCGGCATTACGCCACGGAGCTGGCAATGCCGTTTCCGATTTTGCAAAACCTCGACGCGACGAACATCGCGCGCTTTCAGGAAAATTTCATCGGCGGCCTCGGCGCGGATTTGGAATTGCAATCCATGCGCAGCTATCCGCTCGGCACCACGGCGGCGCATGTGCTCGGCGAGTTGCGGCAGGATGACAGTTCCATCGCCGGCGAGGAATCTTTTTTCAATTACCGCCTGCCGGATTATGCCGGGGTGACGGGCATTGAAGGCAAATTCAACGCGGAGCTGCATGGCCGCGCCGGCCAGGAATCCGTGCTCGTGAACAACATGGGCTACCGCCAGTCGAAAGACGTGGACACTGAGCCGCTGCCCGGCGAAAACGTGGTGATGACGCTGGATCTCGACTTGGAGCGCGCCGCCGAAAACTCAATCGTGAACCGTCGGGGTCAGGATCCGATCGCAGCCGTGGTGGTGATGGATGTGCGCAACGGCGACGTGCTGGCGATGGCGTCGTCGCCGACGTTTGATCCGAACGCTTTTGCGCAGGGCATTTCGCGCGAGAAATACCAGCAGTTGCAGGACCTCGAAGCGGAGAAAAATCGCGCGACATTTGAAAATTACCAGCCGGGCTCGATTTTCAAAACGGTCGTCGCGCTGGCCGCGTTGGAAAACGGTTTGAATGTAAACGAGATTTATCACGTCGAAGCCGATCCGCTGCGGGCGGGGCATGGCTGCATTTACATTGGCAAGAACCGGCATAAGATCGAAGACACCGCGCCGCCGGGTCCTTACGATTTCAAGCACGCGTTCATTCATTCGAGCAACGCTTATTTCGTGAACGCGGGCCTGACGCATGCCGGTATCGAGAATATTGTGCGGATCGGCAAAGAATTTCACCTCGGCGAAACCACGCAGCTCTTCGCGCATCAGGAAACGCGCGGAAATTTTCCGACGGAAAACCAAATCCATTCCGGCTGGCGCGAGGGCGACACCGCGAACGTATGCATCGGCCAAGGCCCGGTTGACATCACACCGATTCAGATGGCCGTGATGATTTCGGCCATCGCCAATGGCGGCACGATTTTGTGGCCGCGCCTCGTGCAGCGCATCGAGCCGCAGGACCCGGCGGCGGGCGGCGTGACGACGAATTTTCCGTCCGGACTCGTGCGCGACCGGCTGATGGTGCATCCGCGCAGCCTGCAGATTTTGCGCGACGCGATGCTCGCGGACGTGGAGAGCAGCGAAGGCACCGGCACGGCGGCGGCCGTGAATGGATTGCATATCGGGGCGAAGACCGGCACGGCGCAGGTCAAGGACAGCGCGGGCCGGCTGATCGCCTACAATTTTTGGTTCGCCTCGTTCGCGCCGTTTGAAAATCCGAAATACGCCGTGGTGGTGATGGTGCAATCGAAGGAACTGCACGGTTCCGGCGGCTTGGTTTGCGCGCCGATTGCACACGATGTTTACGAAGAAATTCTGAAGAAAGAAACGACCGGCGTGACGAAAGCGCTGGCGCTGGCGAAATGAAATGACCACCGAGACGTTCAACGAGAAATACGCCAAACTGGACCGGCTGCAATTGATGGCGCTGGCCGGACTGATGCTGCTCGGTGCGGCGTTCGTGGCCAGCGCTACGACGGCAAGTCCGTTTGAAATGGAAAAAGTCTGGTTCGCGCAAATCTGGTTCCGGCAGGTCATCTGGTATGTGCTGGGCCTCGGCGCAGCGGCGGCGGTTTGCCTCGTGGATTATCACACGCTGGCGCGGTGGTCGCTGGTGGCGTATTGGGCAATGATTCTTTGCCTGGTCGCGGTGCTGATTCCGTTCATCGGCCAGACGCACGGCTGGGGCGCACGGCGATGGATTGATCTGCCGTTCTTCCAATTTCAACCGAGCGAATTTGCGAAACTGGCTTTCATTCTGGCGGGCGCCAATTTCCTGAGCCGGCCGCCGGATGAATTGAAACAGCCCGAAGTTTTTTGGCAGGGCATCGGCCTGATGATGCTGCCGTTCCTGCTGATTTTGAAAGAGCCGGATCTGGGTTCCGCGCTGGTGCTGCTGCCGACGGGTTTGGTGATGATGCTCGTCGCCGGCACGCCGCATAAATTTTTGGTTCGCTTGATTGGCGGCGTTGGCATCGTGGGCGTGTTGTTCGTGGCGGACGTTTTGTTCGCCCCGCAGCACTGGCGGATTCCGATGCAAGATTATCAGCGCCAGCGGCTGCTCGTTTATTTCGGCGCGAATTTCGCGCCCGCCAACGCGTCTGCGCAAGAAAGATCCGAGGCGCGGCGACAGCAATTGGAAAAATCTTACCAAGTGCGCCAGGCGCTGATCTCCGTCGGCTCCGGCGGGATTTTTGGCAAGGGCTGGCGCCAGGGCCAGCAGACCGCGCTGAGTTTTTTGCCGGCTGGCGCGGCACATAATGATTTCATTTTCTCCGTCATTGCCGAGGAGGAAGGATTCGTCGGCTCCGTTGTGGTGCTGACGCTGTATGCGGTGGTTCTCTTCACAGGTTTGAGAATCGCCGGCCAGGCGCGCGATCGTCTGGGAAAACTGGTGGCCGTGGGCGTTGTGACGCTCCTGTTCAGCCACGTTTTCATCAATATCGGCATGAACATTCGCATCGTCCCGGTGACGGGCATACCACTGCCGCTGTTAAGTTACGGCGGATCTTCAGTGCTATGCTCGTTGATCGCGCTGGGCCTGATGCAAAACGTATACATGAACCGTAGAGGATACTAATTATGAGCAGCAATAACTTCTCGCGACGCCGTCGCGGAATGCGCTTCAAGCCCAAAGGTGGCTTGAACCCCGCTCACCAAAAGACCGATCGCGAGGCCGTCGAGGCCCGCGCCGACGTGGTCAGCGAACAAGGCGGCTCCGACCGCCTGTTCGAGAAACGTCATTTGAACGAAATCGAACGCGCGGAAAACATCGCCGCCGGCCTGCCGCCGGAAGGCAAGCCCGAAACGCCCGTCGCTGAAAACGTGCCGCACGCGCACACGCACGAGGCGCCCGCCGCCGCCGCGCCGGAACCGGAGGAAAAATTCGTGCCGGTGAAAATTCCCGAGCAGCCGAAAGGTTTGATCGAGACCATCACCACTGCCGCCACCAACCTTGTCAAAAAGGTCCAGCGGCTCATCCGCCCGGAAAAGAAAATTCACAAGGAAGTCATCATCAACGCCGAGACGCTGGAAACACGCGTCGCGGTCACCGAAGACGGCAAGCTGGAGGAATTCAACATTGAGCGCACGACCGAGGAACGCCTCGTCGGCAGCATCTTCAAAGGCAAGGTGCGCAATTTGGAAGATGGTTTGAAAGCTGCGTTCGTGGACATCGGCTTCGAGAAAAATGCGTTCCTACATTATTGGGACATCGTGCCCAACCAGTTCGATTCCGGCGTGGAAATTGTCGAGCGCGAAAACCAGGGCCGCCGGCCGTCGCGCCCCAAGATCACGCAGAAAGATATTCCGCGTCTCTATTCGCCCGGCGCGGATATCATCGTGCAAGTCACCAAAGGCCCGATCGGCACCAAAGGCCCGCGCGTCACGACCAACCTCGTGCTGCCGGGACGTTTCCTCGTGCTGCTGCCGAATTCGGATCAAAGCGGCATTTCCCGCAAGATTGAAAACATCGAAGAGCGCAAGCGCCTCAAGCACATCCTGCGCGAATTGCACATTCCCGACGGCATGGGCGTGATCATGCGCACCGCCGGCGAAGGCCAGCAGTTGCGTTACTTCGTCCGCGACCTCGCGTTGTTGCTGGAAGAATGGAACGGCGTGCAGGAAAAAATCAAGAAGCAGCCAATGGCCACCTGCGTGTTCCAGGAGCCGGACTTGATCGAACGCACTGTGCGCGATTTTCTCACCGAGGACGTCGAGCGCATCGTGGTGGACAACCTGAAAGCTCACGACCGGATGCGCGACATGATCTCCAAGATCTCCAAGCGCTCCGCCAGCAAAATTAAATTATACACCGAGGCGCAGCCCGTGTTCGACCGCTTCGGCATCAGCAAGCAACTGGAAAACACGTTCTCCCGCCAGGTGAATCTCAAGAGCGGCGGCTGCATCGTCATTGATGAAACCGAGGCGCTCGTGGCCATTGACGTGAACACCGGCCGGCACAAGGGCGGCAAGGATCAGGAAGCGCTCATTCTGAAAGTGAATCTCGAAGCCGCCGAGGAAATCACCCGGCAGCTCCGCCTGCGCAACATGGGCGGGCTCATCGTGCTCGACTTCATTGATATGAAATCCGGGCGCGACCGCCAGCAAGTCCACAACCGCATGCGCGACGGCCTGCGCCGCGACAAGGCCAAGACCCACATCCTGCCGATCTCGCAGCTTGGGCTGATGGAGATGACCCGCCAGCGCCACAGCGAGAGCGTGCGCGCCGCCGTCTATGACGACTGCCCGTATTGCAAAGGTCGCGGCAAGGTGAAGAGCACCACCACCATGAGCGTGGAGATCCAGCGCAAGCTCCAGGAAATCCTCAAGAAGCGCACGCGCGACGAGAACGACTTCCAGTTGCGCATCGTCGTGCATCCCACGGTGCTGGACCGGCTGCGGACGGAGGATGAGAAGCATCTCATCGAGATGGAGAAACGTTACTTCGGCAAGCTGTCGTTCCGGGCGGACACCGGCATGCACGCCGAACAGTTCAAGATTGTGAACGTGGAAACGAACGAAGAACTCGCCAGCGTCGGCGCGTGAAATAAAGCCTCAAACAACAAACGCCCCGCGAGCAATAGCGGGGCGTTTTTTATGTCGCGAAGAATTTTCTGCGAAAATTGTTTGACGGGTTTCTAAACTAAATAATTTAAAGCGGCTCAATTCAGTCTGCTTTTTATGCGGCGGGAACAACTCCAATGTCGGCACTCATAAAAAATGTCAGTAAAAGCATCTGGAAAATTCACTGCCGAGAGGTTTGACGGAATGCTGCGAATGGCTGTTCTGGGAATTGAAAATCACAGAAAACGATTGTCCTGATTGAGGATAATTGCGCTTTCAATTTTGGCTGTCCGACATGGATTCGAACCATGAATAACGCCTCCAAAGGGCGCTGTGTTACCATTACACCATCGGACAATTCTGCCTGACTTTAATCTTTTCACGGCGCTGGCGCAAAGCGAAAATCACGACCGCGCTGGTTTTGTGGCCAAAAGAAGTTGTCCGCGACATTTCTTGCAGCCAAAATGCCTTGGCTGGTGACCACCAAAATGACTGCCACAACCAATCCGGATGCACCGACGCGTCAAGGCTCCGCCACCGCTGGTTTTCCGGCACCGGCGGCTCGTCCCCAAAAGAGCACGTTCGCACTTTTCAAAGAAGTCCTGCATTACGGTGGCCCAGGCTATCTGCAATTCGCCATCACAAATCTCTGCAATGCCGACTGCGATTTCTGCGGCTTCGCGCGTTCGAAGTTTGATCCCAAGGCGCGGCAAAGCGTCACGCTTGACGAGGCCAAGCGCGTGGTGGAAATCGCTTTGAAAAATCACATCGGCTACCTGCTTTTTGTGGGCGGCGAGCCGATGGTGCATCGCGATCTGCGCGCCATGACGCGCTACGCCGCCGAGCGCGGCATTCATCCGATGATCTGCACCAACGGCGGTTTGTGGACCGAAGATAACATGCGCGGTCTCGCGAACGATGGCTTGAGCAGCGTCATCATGTCCATTGACGCGCACGACATCGGCAAGCACGAGACAAACCGCGGCCTGCCGGATGTCTGCAAAAAAATCAAACGCGCGAACGAATTTTTCCACGGCGCCGGCATTCAGACCACCGCCAGCATCACGGCGAGCCGGCTGATTGACGATTATGAAAAGCTGCCGCCTTTTTTGGAAACGCTCGGCTTCAAAAGCTGCACGTTCAGTTATCCGCTGACGTCGCTGGCGAGCAGCTATTTGAGTTTCAGCGACAGCGGGCTGGTGAATTTTTCCAAGGACGAACTGATTCAACTGTTTGAAAAAATCAAGCAGATGAAAAAGAACAGCGGCTTTCCGGTCGTGAACCCGCGCGAGTCGCTCGACGAAATGCAGCGGCACCTGCGCGGCGAGAAGGAAAAATTCGACTGCCTCGGCGGGCACAAGTATTTTTACCTCGACTGGAACCTGGATTTGTATCGCTGCCATTTCTGGGAAACGCCGATGTGCAAGGTCTGGGATTGGGACGACTCCAAGCTCATCCGCGACGGCTGCACGCGCTGCATGATTGACTGTTACCGCGATCCGAGCGTGCTGCAATTTGTCGCCATCAGCGCCAGCGACGCGTTTCATAATTTGAAACAGGGCAAAATTCTGGCGGCGGCGAAAAATATTTTCGATGCCCGCAATCTGACTTCGCTCAAGGCCGTTTGGGAAGACCGCCAGTGGATTGACGGGGTGTGAACGATTTTACCTAGCGGCAGACGCGCTCCGCCTGCGTTCAGGCCAACCCCAGATTTTTCAAGACCTGCACCGTGGCGGGCGCCTTGTTGAGCGTGTAGAAATGCAGGCCGGGTGCGCCGGCGCGCAGCAATTCCTCGCACTGGCGCGTGGCATATTCGATGCCGAACTTCATGGCCGCCTCGTCATCCGTGCCGAGCGCATCCAATTTGGACCGCAACGCCGGCGGAATTTTTGCGCCGCACATCTGCGTGAACTTCGTGATTTGCGTCGCGCTTAAAATGGAAACGACGCCGGGCACCAGCGGCACCTGCACGCCGAGTTTGCCGGCCACATGATCGCGGAATTCAAAATAATCCGCGTTGTCGAAAAATAATTGCGTGACCACGAAATCTGCGCCGGCCTCGACTTTTTCCTTCAGGTGTTGCCAGTCGGCGTGCTTGCCGGCTTTGCACGCAATATGACCCTCGGGGAAACCGGCGACGCCGGTGGAAAAATTTCCCTGCTCGCGGATGAACCGCACCAGCTCCGAGGAAAATTCAAAGCCGCCGGGCGTGGGCTGGAATTCGCCGCCGCCGGGCGGGTCGCCGCGCAGCGCAAGAATATTTTTGCAGTTCAGCGCGCGGATTTTTTCCAGCAGCGCGCGCACCTCTTCGCGCGTGTGGTTGACGCAGGTGAGATGCGCGAGCGCGGGCAGGCCATGTTCGCGCTGGACGCGGTCCACGATCTGCAGCGTCTTTTCGCGGGTGCTGCCGCCGGCACCGTAGGTGACAGAGCAAAAGTCCGGCCGCGCCGCGAGCAGCGCGGGAATCTGTTTCTCGAACAGCGCGCGGTCGCCCTCGTCGGTCTTGGGCGGAAAAAATTCAAAGGAGACGACGGGCTGGCCGGCGGCTTTTTTTTCGGCGTAAATGTCGCGGATGAATTTCATCGGGGGACGATTATGCCGGATAATTTTAATTATGAAAACAAAAAGCCCCTGCCGGTTGCCCGGCAGGGGACAAGGATTCTAAATCAAATTAGAACTTGTAAACCAAGTTGAGCGCGAGCAGGAACGCGTTTTCGTTGCTGGGCGTTTCACTAAAGCCTCCATTATTAAATGCGACTCCGTGTTCGGTGTGATCCCAGCGGAATTCCACACGGCTCACGACATTGGCCCAGAGGTCATACTCAACCGTGGCGGTGACTTCCTCGCCTTTGTGGTTAGTAAAACCAAATTGGTTATAGCCGTTGATCAAGGGCAAATCAGTGGTATCAACATATTCACCACGGACATTGAAGGCCAATTTATCCGTTGCTTGATAAGTTCCATAAACACCGAAGATATTGCCATCTTTGGAAGATTGCAAAGACTGAACAATGTCATAGGCAGCACCGAATTTCAAACCGGTAACTGGCGTCGCAATGGTGGCGCTGACGCTGTAGTTGTTAATGCCGCCATTGTCAAAGGTTTGGACGGTGCCCGCATTGAGCGTGGAGCCTTTGATCCAGCCCCAGCTATCCGGCGCGGTCAAAGCCGCAGCGAAGATAAAGTCTTTGGAGCTAAGACCCACGCTGTTACCACTATAACGATTGCCAAGACCTGCCTGCACGGACACTCCATCAACAATCTTGTAAGAGCCAATCATGCCGAGTTCCGAGGCGGGATTCACTTCATAGCCGTAGGAACGGGTGTAGTTCGGATTGGAATATGCGGTGTTGCCTTCATAGCCTGTCACACCATCAAAACCGCCAACTTTCCAGTCAATCCCATTGCCCACCGGAGTGCGGAGGGTGACATAAGCCTGACGAACAGGCGTGCCATTAGCCGGCGAGATTGCGTCAGCACCCCAATTCAAATCCACATGGTAGCCGGAAGCCCACGGACTTTCGTCCAGCGCCTTGTCCAAGCTGATAACCACATCGTTGAGACTAAAGTTGTCAACCTTGCCATTATTAACAGCAGCGCCATTGTAGCCAGTCGTCGGCTGGTAAGCAGCGTAGGCGCTCTCTCTTGGCGACGGTGATCCCGCGTTGTATTGCGCCGCGACATCAACGTAGCCGCTGATGACGGTGCTCGAGACGGCGGTGTTAAGCGCGCTCAATTTCGTTTCGTCTGCGCGGACGGCGGATGCCATGCTGACAACTCCGACGGCGGCGAGACCCAATGTCCATTTATTAAACTTCATCTGTTCCTCCAGTTAGTTTGTATGTTTGTTTTTTACCTGTGATAAGTGGAACGAAACCGGTTCGCTCCTAGCACCACAAGGTGCCATTGGTGTCAAAATTAAGGAAAAGCGGGGCAAATGACAATCTTTTTTTTTTGCAAATACGGTTGGCCAAGCTGTTGCCGTCAAGTCGTTTGCCAGAACGCCAGCAAATAAATGCCCGCGCCGCCCATTTTCTGACCGGTAAAAACGGGGCAAAATCTGAAATTTTGGGCGGAATAAATCGGACGCCGCGCGATGCCGCTGGAACAAATCGTGCTTGTTTATTTCGCGGCGCAATGAATTGCTCTTGCAATTCGCACGCCATGAATTATTCACCAGAACAGCCATGCCTATATTTGCCTACACCGCCCGCGAAACTGCTTCGGGCCGCGAAATCCGCAACACCGTCGAAGCGCTCTCGGAGCAGGCGGCCATCGCAGCGCTGCTCAACCGCAACTTGCTGGTGGTCGAGATCAAGGAGAAGATGGCCAAGCGCGGCCAGACCAAAGGCGGCCGGGTGCAGCTCGCCGACCTGGTGGTGTTCACGCGGCAACTGGCCACGATGATTGACGCGGGCATCGCGATTGTGCAGTCGCTCCAGGCGCTGGCCGAGCAGACCACCAACAAGGTCATGCGCGACACGATCAAGGACATCTGTTCGCGGGTGGAGGCGGGCGAAAGTTTTTCCGAAGCGCTGATGCGGCATCCGAAGGCGTTCAACCGGTTGTATGTTTCCATGGTGGGTGCCGGCGAAAAAGGCGGCCTGCTCGCGGAAATTCTCGCGCGCCTCGCCACTTATTTGGAAAACACCGAGCGGCTGCGCAAGAAAGTTAAGACCGCGCTCATGTATCCAACCGTCGTGACAGTCGTGGCGATTGTCATCACCATTTTCCTGCTGGTGCGCGTGATCCCGACGTTCAAGGAAGTTTATTCCGGCTTTGGGGCCAAGCTGCCGGCCCCGACCGAGTTCATGATCGGTATCAGTGAAATTGTCCAGCATGACCTGATTTATTTGATTGTCCTGGCGGGTGCCGGCGTCTGGGGCTGGCTGTCGTTCATCAAGACCAAACAGGGGCGTGATTTTTGGGACGCCCAGCGCATCAAGCTGCCCGTTTTTGGATCCATCGCGCACAAAATCTGCCTTGCGCGGTTCACGCGCACGCTGGCCTCGCTGGTGCGCAGCGGTGTCCCGATTTTGGAAGTGCTCCAGATCGTCTCGCAGACGGTCGGCAACACCGTCATGGAAAAAGCCATCAAAGCGTCCGCGCTCGACATCGAGCGCGGCGAGGGCATTTCCTCCGCGCTCGCCAAACATCCGGTGTTCCCCACCATGATCATCCGCATGTTGAGCGCCGGCGAACAGACCGGCAACATTGACAACATGCTTGAACGCGTGGCTGACTTTCTGGACGAGGAAATCGAAACGGTGCTCTCCGGCCTCATGTCCCTCATCGAACCGCTGCTGATCGTGTTTCTCGGCGTTGTCATCGGCGGCATGGTGATCTGCATGTTCCTGCCGATCTTCAACCTGGCCAATGTCGTCAGCGGCGGCCACTGAAATTCGTGGCCGGGTTAACCCGTTGAATCGTTGAATTGAATTGCTGGTTGGTGCTGTCCTGATCTTAATCTTGTTCTTAATCGTAATCGTGGTTTGAAGCGGATTAAGATTACGATGACGATTACGATTACGATTACGATTACGATGACGATTACGATGACGATTAGGATTAGGATTAGGATTAGGACACTGTCTGCTGGTTCAACGATTTGGCAATTCGACCTTTCAACGAATCACCGATCACGCTTCAACTTTTTTGCCCGGCTGCGGCTGGAAGACTTTGATTTTGGGCCAGCGCGCGCGGATTTGCTCCTCGAACCACGCGCGGGCGTCATCGTCACCGTGGCCGAGCAAAATGGCGCGCGGCGAAACTTGGCCGACAAATTCCAGCAAGTCGCCCCGGTTCGCGTGCGCTGTCAGATCAAATTCCTGCATGTCGCAATTTTTCGTCACGCGACCCGCGCTCGGGCTGAACACAAAGGTTTCACCCGCTTTCGCGGCTTTCAATCTTCCGGCCGGCGAATCCGGGTCGGCATAGCCGACGAAGAAAATGCTCTGCCGCTCGTCGCCGATCATCCGCGCCGCCAGGCCGTGTGCCGCGGTATTCTCGCTCATCATGCCGGCGGTGATGACAAAAATTTTACCGCCGCTCAACTTCATGTTTTCCGCCGCGCCTTTTTCCAGCACGATCAATTGCAGCGCCTCGTTCAAATTCAGATTCGTGTGCTGCCGGTGCGTGCGGTGCGCCTCGATGTCATAAAGCTCCGTGAACACGCGGCCCAGCCCGCCGATGTAAATCGGCTGCTTCTTCAATTTCCCCTCGCGCATCAGCAGCGCGAGCAGCGCCAGAATTTCCTGCGTGCGGCCCAGCGCAAACGACGGGAGAAGCACGCAGCCCTTTTTTTCCTGCGCCGCGTGGATGGCTGCCACCAGCCGGTTCACCTCGTCGTCGCGGGTAAAATCCTTCGGCACCTCGCGATTGCCGCGCGTCGTTTCCATGATCAGCACATCTGCCTTCACATCCTCGAACCGGGCGCTGCGCAGGATCGTCTGGTCGTGGAAACATACGTCGCCGGTGAAAAACAGCGTCTCTTTTTTTCCGCGCAATAAAATCCCCGCCGAGCCGAGCGTGTGGCCGGCGTCGAAAAATTCCAGCGTCGGCGACGGCACGCCCGCGCGCGCTTTTTTGAACGAGCCCCATTCCACCTCACGGTTGTATTTGAAGCCTTGAAACTGCGGCGCGATTTCATCCAGCTCGTCGTGCGTGTAGAGCGGGTATTCGCGGATGCCCAACTCGTCGCGCTGACGCGTCATCACGTTCACCGAATTGTGCAGCACCCGCTCGATGATCAGATAGCTCAACTCCGTCATCAGCACATGCGCCTTGGGAAAGCGCGCGCAGGCCACCGGCAGCGCGCCGACGTGGTCGTGATGGCAATGCGACAGCGCAATGGCGTCCACTTCCGCGTCGCTGGCTTTGCCAAACAGCGGCAGGGCATCGCGGCCTTCGAGCTTGGGATGCATCCCGGCGTCGAGCAAAATGCGATGGTCCTCCATGTCCACCAGCCACGAACTGGCGCCAATGTCCATAGCTGGATTCAAATTCGTAATATTCACAGACTAATTGAACCACAGATGGACGCGGTTGGACACAGATAAAAAGAAAATGATGAAGACAGAATGATGAATGAAGAAACGGGAAACCGGCAAACTGCTCCCGCGAAAACTTCTTCATTCATCCTTCATCATTCTGCCTTCGGATACCGCCAGACCCAGTCGCCTTGCGAAATATCCGGGTTTTGAGTTTTGGGATGAAAAGCCACCACGCCGCCGTCGTCGGTTTCATTCCAGCCGATGGAGTAAAGCACGAACCGGCCATCCGCCTCGCGGCGATATTTCAGCGGCTGCCCGCCGATCACGTCGTGCGGCACTTTGGCGATGAACTGCGGCGCGAGCGTATCCAGCGATTCAGGAAATTCCCCGTGCGCCAGCCGATAGCGCTCCAGCGCGAGCGCCGTGCGTGCCATGTCCACCGAAGCCTGTCCCCAGGCGAATTTCTTCGCCGAATTGCCCAGCGCCGGCAGCATCAGTCGCTCGAGCAGATTGAAAGGTGTGGCCGGTTTGGTGTCAGCCTCCAGCGCGGCATCACCTTGGCGAGCCAGGCTGGGAACAAAGATGCTCTGGCTTAGATCCGCCACCGGAATGAAATAATTCACCATCATGCGATCACATCTAAGCTGGTTTTGATAGAACCAGCCAGCGGGGACCAGCCGAACGATCAATCCTTCCGGGACATAGACCCGGGGCTCGCTGCTGTTGTCGCCAAAGTTATAAACCAGATCCCGCAACTCTTCCGGATGCCGGCGCAGGTGTTCGACTTCGCCATCCTGGCAGCCGAGTTCGCCGTGCAAGGACAACTGGTAATCGGCGAGAAAATTCAGCCCGGCTAGTTCCGCATCGAGCGCGACAAGCTGCGCGTCAAACCATTGCTGCCGCGCCAAGCCTTCCCAAAGCGGCTGGAGCGCAATTTGCACCATCGAAATGCGGACCAGATGCGAGATCAAAAACGGCTCCGTGTTAATTTTGCCCGCCAGTTGCAGCGCCAACGTCACATCATTCAGCGCCTTGTCCGGCTGGCCGTTTTGCAATTCGGCCAGACTGCGCAGTTGCAGGACTTGCGCGCAGCCTTTCAGCGCGGACAGATGCGGCAGCAAAATGTCCGCCGGCGATTCGTTCGTATATTCCAGCGGAAACCGCGAGGCCGGCAGCCGACTGGCGACGCGCAATTCCTCAATCACCGGATCATATTTGCTCAACGCCAGCAGGACGTCCGCCGCCGGCGACTGCGATTGCGCCGGGACAGCAAACAAATTCGTCGTTGCCGCCAGCTCGCGGTAATAGCGTTGCCAGCCTTCGAGATCGGTGAACTTCCCTTTCTCCCGATTGCCGGCGACGTTGGTGGGGCCGTTGTAATCATGGGCCACTGGCATGCGAATGCGCTGAATGAAATTGGTGTCGCGCTGCGCATTGGGAATGCGTTGGCCATCGCGCGTCAGAATGTAGCCGTAGCTGGTGAAAGCAATCGGTGTCAGCGCAAAATTCTGGTCCGCCGGCACCGGCGCAGGCGTCACGCTGGCCATGTCAAAATGTTCGCCCTTGGCTTCCCATGCGTGCTTGAACTGGTTCCAGGCGTGCCAGCCGCGCCAGTCTTCCTCCGCATAAAACAGCGCGATCAGCGTGGCGAAACAGGCGAGGCCGAACAGCAGCCGCTTGAAATTGCGCCGGCTAAAAAAACAGCGGACGAACAGCCAGAGCAGCACAAACACGGTGGCCGTGATCAGACTGCCGGTTAGCAACAAGAAAAGCTCCGGCCACAAACTGGGCGGCGCGCCGGGAATGCCGCCGGCCAGATAGGCAATCAAACCGATAACGTAAATCACCACCACCAGGATCAGCCAGGCGCGCAGCCAGTGCGGGCCGGTCCACGATTTTTTCCAGATGCTTTTGGGTTCTTCGTTCATAATTTTCTTCTTTCGGAGGGCCGAGTTCTACGTCAGCAAAATTTCCGCCCGGTCGCTGCGCGGTTTGGGTGAGAAGATTTTCCGCCGGTCGGCGTCCGGCGCTTCGTAGGTGCCAACCAGTTCCGCAAACAGCCGCTGCTGCATTTTTAATTCCACGATCACCTCTGCCGACGGCGGCGCGGATTTCGCCGCCAGCCTCGGCCACGCATCGCGCATGGAAAAATTCATGACAAAAATCAAAACCCAAACCGCAGCCAGACCTGCCCACGCTTTCGGATGCGGCCAGAGCAACGCTGAGAATTGATGGCTGATGGTTGAGAGCCAGGCGTGAGGCGCGCGGCGCGCGGCGCGAGGCACCGGTTGCGCGCCGCGAGTTGCCGCCAGGATTTCCGCGCGCCAATCACCGGGGACTTGCCGCAGCGGCTGGCGGCTCAAGCGGCGCTCGAATTGTTCCATTTCATCATTCATCATTCTGCCTTCTTCATTTCTTCGTAAAGTGGACGCAGCCGCCCGCGCAATTTGTCTAGCCCGTAGCGATACCGGCTGGCGGCGGTGTTCGGCGGAATCTCCAGCGCGGCGGCGATTTCTTCAAACGTCAATTCGCCCCACAATTTCAAATGCACCACGGCGCGCTGTTCTTCCGGCAATTCGCCCACCGCCGCCGCTAAGTTTTCGCGGAAAAAAATTTCATCCGGGTCGCTTGCCGGCGCGAACGGCGAAATGATTTCAGCGGCGAAGTTTTCTCGCATCTGCTCGCGCGTGCCGCGCCGGCGCATCAAATCAATCGCGGCATTGTGCGCGAGCCGGATGAGGAAAGCCCGTTCCTCGCGCACGCCGTCGAGCAGTTTTGGCGCGCGCGCAAGCTTGACGAAAATTTCCTGGAGCAGATCGCGCGTGTCCGCCTCGTCGCGCGTGAGGTTCAGCAGAAAGGCATAGAGCGGCTGCGCGTGTTCGTCGTAGAGCCGTGCGATGTCCAGTCCGGCGGGCATTTTCATAATGACGCGCCCGGCGGCGGAATTTGTCTAGCTCAGTTTTTAGTTTTTAGTTTTTAATTTTTAGTTCAAATTGCCCGCCGCCGTCCCGCTCAACTAAAAATTGAGCATTAAAAACTGAAAACTTTCGCCATGCCGCCACCGAAAAAATCCTCCGCCCGCGCCCGCATTCTCGCGCAGTGGCGCGGCGTGGATTTGGGGCCGCTGGAAAAAGCGCGCGCCGTTGCGGCGAAATCCGCCGGCGAACTGCTGCCGCAGGTGCTGGTGGACTTGAAACTCGATACGCGCCGCAGCGACGCGGAAATCGTGAAAGTCTGGAACGCGCTGATTGATCCCGCCGTCACCGCGCACGCGCAGCCGGCGAACCTGCACAAAGGCACGCTGTTCGTGAACGTGGACAGCAGCGTGTGGCTCTCGGAAATTGTCCGCTACCGGCGCAAGGAAATTCTGGACCGCCTGCAAAACAGTTTCGGCAAAACCACTGTGCAAAAAATTTCCTTCCGCATCGGCTGAAATTTTCGCTCGTCGAAGGCAGCACGGCGGTGCCACCTTACCGATCAAACCATTTGCTTCAACTGTTTCGGTGTGAGCAGCCAGGCGAGCGTCGCGCATTTTCCAGCTTTCAATTTTCCGATATCCAGCTTGCACAGGCCGCCTTTTTTGAAATCCATTTGCAACCGCAGGCCGCCGGTGATGAGTAGCGAAATCAGCCGGCTCAAATCCGGTTCGTGGCCGACAAACAATAGTCTAGCCGGCATTGGTTTCATTCGCACCAACTGCCGGAACAATACCGCCGCGCTGCCGCCCGGCGCGAGCGCGTTGGAAAATTTCAACCGCTTTTTTAATTTTATTTCCCGGGCGATGATTTCCGCCGTCTGCTTCGCGCGCTGAAGCGGACTCGACAAAATCAGGTCACAGCGCAAATCCATTCCTTTGATCGCGGCGGCGATGGTGCGGAGCTGCCGCCGGCCTTTGGGCGTAAGCGGACGCAGGGCATCGTCTTTGAATCCGGTCGTGCCGCGTTCGACGGCGAGGCCGTGGCGCAACAGATAAAGTTCCATGTGTCTTAGTATAACTCCCGGGCTGCGGGGAAGAAAGCCTTTGAGCAGCGGTGCGGCTTGATGCGTGATTCGTGCTGCGTGAATTGAGCGCGCTTTTTTCACGCATCACGCACCCATGAATTTGTAACATTTTAATTTTGGTTTCCGCCGCCTGTTTGCCTATTTTGGGCGCTCGATGGAAGCTGTGCGCCGCGCGGTCATTGATGTCGGCACCAACTCAATCAAGCTGTTGGTGGCGGACGTGCGCGGTCGCGAGGTCACGCCCGTCCACGAAGAATCCAAGCAAACACGGCTCGGCAAGGGGTTTTACGAAACGCACCGGCTCCAGCCGGAAAGCATCGCGCACACCGCCGCGGCCGTCTGGGAGTTTGCCGAAATCGCGCGCGAAAAAAATGCCGGCACCATCCGCGTGATCGCCACCAGCGCCGCCCGCGACGCGATGAACCCGACCGACCTCACCGGCGCGATTGAACGCGCCTCCGGTCTCAAAACTGAAATCATCACCGGCGCGCGGGAAGCCGACTGGGCGTTTCAAGGTGTGACCACCGATGCGGAGTTGGCGAAACAGCCGCTGCTGCTGCTGGATGTCGGCGGCGGCAGCACGGAATTTATTTTGGGGCACGGCACCAAAAAAAGTTTTGCGCACAGCTTTCCGCTCGGCACGGTGCGGCTGCTGGAAAAATTTCCGCCCAGCGACCCGCCGACTCGCGGCGAATTCATCGCCTGCCGCGATTGGCTGAAAAATTTTCTGCATCACGAAGTTCGCCCGCAACTCGAGCCGGCGCTGAAAAATGAGACCGGCGAAATCCAACTCGTCGGCACCGGCGGCACGACGAGCATCCTGGCGCGCATCGAAAAAAAACTCGACCGCTTCGACCGCGAAAAAATTGAGCGCGCCGTTTTAAGCTACGACCAAATTGTTGCGCGCCGGAAAAGTTTGTGGCAATTGCCGCTGGCCGGCCGGAAAGAAATCCCCGGCCTGCCAAAAACGCGCGCCGACGTGATTCTCACCGGCGTTTTGATTTACGAAACGGTGATGGCGGAATTTGGCTTCAATCAGTTGCGCGTCAGCACGCGCGGCCTGCGCTTCGCGGCGGTCATGGATGAATAAATTTATGATTGGCGATTGGCGATGGCCGATTTTCCCGTAAATTTCCGGCATGGAATCCCATCCGCCATCCGCCATCCGCCATCGCAAATGTTTGATTGTCGGCTGCGGATACGTCGGCTTGCCGCTCGGCAAAGAGCTGGTGCGGCAGGGCCACGAAGTTTTCGGCCTGCGCCGCAGCGTTTTGGCGGAAGCGGAATTGCAGGCGGCCGGCATCACGCCGCTCCACGCGGACATCACGCAGCCGGAAACGCTGGCCAAGCTGCCGCGCGATTTTGACTGGGTAGTGAACTGCGCCGCGTCCGGCGGCGGCGGCGCGGCGGATTATCGGAAAATTTATCTCGAAGGCAATCGCAACCTCGTCGCGTGGCTTGCCGGTGCGCCGCTGAAAAAATTTGTCTATACCAGCAGCACCAGCGTTTACGGGCAAAACAATGGCTCGGTCGTCACGGAAGAAAGCCCGGTGGAACCGGCGGCGGAAACTTCAAAAATTTTGGTCGAGGCGGAAAAGCTGCTGCTTTCCGCCGCGGCCGAACGCCAGTTTCCCGCCGTGGTTTTGCGCGTGGCCGGAATTTACGGTCCGGCACGCGGACACTGGTTCAAGGCTTTTTTGCGCGGCGAAGCGCGCATCGAAGGCGACGGCGCGCGCTGGCTGAACATGATTCACCGCGATGATGTGATCGGCGTCATCATTGCCGCCTTGAAAGTTGGGCAGCCCGAAGAAATTTTCAACGCCGCCGACAATGAGCCGGTAAGTCAGTTGAAATTTTTTGCGTGGCTGGCGGCGGAATTAAATCAACCGCTGCCGCCGAAAGTCATGGCGGATGCGGAAAACTGGCGGCGGCGTGGCGTGACGAACAAGCGCGTCAGCAACGCCAAACTGCGCGCGAAGTTGAAATATGAATTTCAGTTTCCCGATTTCCGCGCGGGCTATGCGGCAGAAATCACGCGGCTGAAAATGGACGGCGACCTGGATTCTTAGACCGCGCTGTCACCGCGTTCGTCGGTGCGGATGCGGACGGCTTCCTCAATGGCCGAAATAAAAACTTTGCCGTCGCCAATCTTGCCGGTCTTCGCGGCTTTCACGATCGCGGCCACGGCGGCGTCCTTTTGGTGGTCGGCCACGACGGTTTCGATTTTCACTTTCGGAAGGAAATCCACGGTGTATTCGCTGCCGCGGTAAATTTCCGTGTGGCCTTTCTGCCGGCCAAAACCTTTGACTTCGCTGACGGTCATGCCCTGGATGCCGAGTTCGTTCAGCGCGTCTTTGACGTCGGTGAGCCGGAACGGTTTGATGATGGCTTCAATTTTTTTCATAGATTTTATTCATTGTAAGCACGTTCACCGTGTTGTGACAAGTCGAGGCCGGCACTTTCGTCCTCCTGATCCACGCGCAGACCGATGACGGCGTCCACCAGCTTCACGATCAAAAACGTGCCGACCACGGCCAGCCCCGCCGTGAACGCCACGCCGATGAGCTGGTTGATAAATTGATGCGAACCGCCCGCCAGCGAAACGGCCACGCCATTCGCTTTGAACGTGTTTGCGATGGCCGGATTTACTTCCGCGTTGGCAAGGAAGCCGAGCATCAACATGCCGATGATGCTGCCGATGCCGTGAACGCCAAACACATCGAGCGAATCGTCGTAGCCGAAAATGGCTTTGATTTTCGTGACCGCCAGATAACAGACAACCCCGGCGACGAGGCCGATGCAAAAGGCCGCCGGGATGCTCACAAAACCGGATGCCGGCGTGATGGTCGCCAAGCCCGCGACCATGCCCGCCGCCGCGCCGAGCACACTGGGCTTGCCTTTCAATTTCCATTCCATCGCCGCCCAGCTCAACGCCGCCGCCGCCGCTGAAAAATGCGTGGCCGCAAACGCGCTCGTCGCCAGCGAGCCGGCGTTCAGCGCGCTGCCGGCGTTGAAACCAAACCAGCCGACCCACAAAAGCCCGGTGCCGATGAGCGATAAAACGACGTTGTGCGGCACCATCGGCTGGTGCGGAAAGCCGTCGCGCTTGCCGATCATCAGCGCGAACACCAGCGCCGACACGCCGGAGCTGATGTGAACGACCGTGCCGCCCGCGAAATCCAGCACGGGAATTTTGCCGCCGAGCGCCCAGTTGAAAAAGCCGCCCTTGCCCCAGACCATGTGGCACAGCGGAAAATAAATCAGCGTCACCCACAGCAGCATGAACATGACGTAGGCGCTGAATTTGATGCGTTCCGCCACCGCGCCGCTGATGAGCGCGGGCGTGATGATGGCGAACATCATTTGAAACAGCATGAACGTCTGCGCCGGAATCGTCCCCGCGTAATCCGCGTCCGGCGCGGCGCCGACGCCCTTCAAAAACAGATGCGTGAACGGATTGCCGCAAAACGCGTTGCCCGACGAAAAGGCCATGCTGTAGCCGTAAATCATCCACACCACCGAGATCAGCGCCATCAAAATCAGGCTGTGCATCATGGTGGACAAAACATTTTTGCTCCGCACGAGGCCGCCGTAAAACAGGATCAGGCCGGGTGCCGTCATCATCAGCACCAGCGCGGAACTCGCGAGCAGCCAGGCATTGTCGCCGGTGTTGATCGCAGCCGTCGGAACCGATTCAGTTTGGAGCGGGCTGATGGCGGGAACGGGGTCCGCCGCGCCGGCCGGCGCCACAAAGGCCAGGAAAAGAAAAACTAAACATGAACAAAACAATAGCTTGTGTGATGCCGAATGACTGGATTTCATGGACGCGAAGTTCAACAAAACCACTTCGGAGTGTCAACGCCAGTCTTGCACAAAACTTGTTCGATTTTGTCCACGTTCGCGGATAGCTTTCCCGCCGCATGTCCGCCGAAGCCCAACTCACGCCCATGATGGCGCAGTATCGCCGCATCAAAGGCGAACTGCCGAAAGACGCGCTGCTGCTCTTCCGGCTCGGCGATTTTTACGAGATGTTTTTTGAGGATGCGCAGGCCGGCGCGCAGTTGCTCAATCTCTCGCTCACCGCGCGCAATGGCGTGCCGATGTGCGGCCTGCCACATCACGCCGCCAATGGCTACATCGCCCGCATCCTGAAGAGCGGACGCAAGGTGGCCATCTGCGATCAGACCGAAGAAGCGCGGCCGGGAAAATTAGTGAATCGCGAGGTCACGCAAATCCTTTCGCCCGGCACGCATTTCGACGAACGGATGCTGGTCGCCGAGCGGAACAATTTTCTGGCATCCGTTTATCCGTCGGGAAAAATCTTCGGCCTCGCGCTGGTGGATTTGACGACGGGTGATTTTCTGACGACCGAATTGGAAAACGAAGCCGCGCTGCTCGCCGAACTGGAACGTTTGCGTCCAGCGGAAATTATTTTTCCAACGGAAGCGACTTCGCTGCGCGATTTGCTGCGCGGCGCATTCCGAATTTTGAGCGGCTACGACGACTGGACGTTCGCGCCCGAAACCGCGTTTTACACGGTGAAGGAACAATTCAAGGTGGCTTCGCTTGACGGATTCGGGCTGAAGGATAAAACCGCCGCCATCGGCGCGGCGGGTGGCGCGCTGCATTACCTCACCCAAAATCTGCGCCGCGACGTGAAGCATCTGACGCGCATTTCATTCTATCAGCGCAGCGATTTTCTCACGCTGGATTACACGACGCTGCGGCATCTGGAAATTCTTGAGCCGCAGCATCACGACGCCCCGCGCAATGCCAGTCTTTACGGCGCGCTCAATAAAACCGTCACGCCGATGGGCGCGCGACTCCTGCGCAACTGGCTGTCGCAACCGCTCGCCAAAGTGGAGCCGATCTGCCGCCGGCAGGAAGCCGTGCAGACGTTCCTTGAAAATACTTTTAGTCTCGACAGCTTTCGCCAGCAGCTTGCGAAGGTGCGTGATTTGGAGCGCACGCTGGGCCGCCTGAGTTCCGGCAGCGGCAACGCGCGTGACCTTGTCGCGCTGCGGTTGGCGCTGGAACAAATTCCAGCGCTGAAACAAATTTTGGCCACGGTGAGGCGAGCGTCCCCGCGAGCCGAAAATCTAATTCACGATGAGGCTCCGGCTCGCGAGGACGCTCGCCCCACCAGCTTGATTTTAGAATTGGATTCGCAGATTTCCGAATCGCCCGATCTCGTTGAGATCATTTCCCGCGCCATCGTGGACGAACCGCCGTTGCCGATCAAGGAAGGCGGCATGATCCGCGACGGCTTTGACACCGCGCTCGACGAACTGCGCACCGCCCAGCGCGGCGGCAAGGATTGGATTGCCAAATTGCAGGCCGACGAAATTGCCGCCACCGGAATTTCCTCGCTCAAAGTCCGGTTCAATTCCGTCTTTGGCTATTACATCGAAGTCACCAAATCCAATCTGGACAAGGTGCCGCCGCATTATCATCGCAAGCAGACGGTCGCGAACGGCGAGCGCTTTATCACGCCGGAGTTGAAAGCGATGGAAGGTAAAATTCTCGGCGCGGAAGAACGCAGCGTGAAATTGGAATACGAAATTTTTCAGCGCGTGCGCGAGGAAGTGCTGGGCCAGTTGCCGAAAATCCAGCAAACCGCTTTTGCGCTGGCGCAATTGGATGTGCTCGCGTCGTTCGCGGAAACGGCACGACTGCATAATTATTGCCGTCCACAAATTGCCGATGAAGGCGTGCTGCAAATCCGCGACGGCCGGCATCCGGTATTGGAACAGCAGCTCGTCGAGGAGCGCTTCGTGCCGAATGACACCGGATTGGGAATTGCCAATTGCCAATTGCCAATTGAAAACTCTTCGGTGATGCCGGCCAAATTGGAAATTGAAAATCGGAAATTGGAAATGCCCCAAATCGCGCTCATCACCGGGCCGAACATGGCCGGCAAATCCACTTACATCCGGCAGGTGGCGCTGCTCACGCTGCTCGCACACACCGGCAGTTTTGTGCCGGCGGTGGAAGCGCGGATTGATCTGGTGGACCGCATTTTCACGCGCATCGGCGCGAGCGATGATTTGTCTCGCGGCCAGTCCACGTTCATGGTCGAGATGACGGAAACGGCGAACATTTTGAACAACGCTACCGCCCGCAGCCTCATCGTGCTGGACGAAATCGGCCGCGGCACGAGCACGTTCGACGGACTATCGCTCGCGTGGAGCATCGTGGAATTTCTGCACAATCAGGTCGGCGCGAAAACTTTGTTTGCCACGCATTATCACGAGCTGACGGAGCTGGCCGCGCGATTGCCGCGCATCAAAAATTTCAACGTCGCCGTGCGCGAGTGGCATGACCAGATTGTTTTTCTCCGCAAAATTGTCGAGGGCGGCACGGACAAGAGTTACGGCATCCAAGTCGCGCGGCTCGCGGGCGTGCCGAAGGAAGTCTTGGAGCGCGCTAAACAAATTCTCGGCAACCTCGAAGAATCCGAACTCACGCCGGAAGGCAACGTGCGCCAGCCGCGCCGCCAGCAGGATCGGGAAAAATTAAAATCGCTCGCGCCGCCGCCGCAGTTGGATTTGTTTTCGCAACCACCGCGCGAAGCTTGAATTTTTTTCGATGAACCCGCAACCCAACGCGTCCGGCCGCCGGTTCAAAAACTTTTTCCACAAGTTCACCATGATGGCCAGCGCGCCGCGCGAACTGTGGATCGTCTATGGTGCCTACATCATGGAAAATCTCGCCTACAAAGTCGGCGCGGCGAGCGTGCTGACGTTGTGGCTGTCGGCAGATTTGGGTTTCGGCGACAAATCCGCCGGCGCGATGATCGCGGTGTGGTCGGCCATGCTGACGCTGATCACGGTGCTGGTCGGCTCGTTGGTGGACGCGCTCGGCATCCGACGGACATTTCTGCTCGGCTTTTGGATTTGCCTGGTGGCGCGCACGGTGATGACGCTGACGGCGGAGCGCTGGATTGTGCTGCCCTTCGGTCTTTTTTTGCAGGCCGTCGGGATCGCGCTGATGACGCCGGTGATGGTGGCGGCGTGCAAACGCTATTCCAACGCCGCGCAACGGTCGGTGGCGTTCGCGCTGTTTTATGCGTTGATGAATTTTGGCTACGCCGTCGGCGACATGATTTTCGATCACGTGCGGAGCGCTGCCACCGAACAGTCGCCGTTGCACAAGGAGCATGTGGCCCACATTTGGCGTCCGACCTGGCAAAGCCTCCAGCAATGTCCTTATCAAACGCTGATTTTTTTGAGCGTGGTGTTCACCATTCCCGGCCTGATCCTCGTCTGGTTCTGCCTGCGCGACGGCGTGGAAATGACCGAGGCCGGCGTCAAAATCACTCCGCGAGAAAAGAGCGGCATCAATTCCCTCGCCACGCTGCTGAACAGCGTCCGCGAATCGGCGGCGAAGACGTGGAAAATTTTTTCCAGCCTCTGGGGCCAGCCCGCATTTTACCGGTTTTTATTGTTCATGTCCCTCGTCGTCGGTGTGCGGATGATTTATTACTACATTTTATTTTTGTTTCCCAAATACGGCCTCCGCGAACTGGGCGATGGCTTGAAGATCGGCCATCTGACCGGCGTGCTGAACGAAGTTTTGATTCTGGCGCTGGTGCCGATCTGCGGCGTGCTGACGCAGAAAATCTCCGCCTACCGCATGGTGACCTTCGGCAGCCTGGTTTCCGCGCTGTCCGTGTTTTTCCTCGCCGTGCCGCCACAATGGTTTCAGTCACTGGCCGATGGCTGGCTCGGCGATGCGGTGGCACACCGATGGCTGGGCGTGATGGGCGCGGTGAACCCGCATTATGTTTCCATTTTCCTTTTCATCGTGCTGTATTCTATCGGCGAAACACTGTGGTCGCCGCGTCTTTACGAATACGCCGCCGCCTGCGCGCCCAAGGGCCAGGAGGCATCTTACATGTCGCTCTCGATGCTGCCGATGTTCGCCGCCAAATTTTTTGTCGGCGCCAGCTCCGGCTGGCTGCTCGCGCAATTCTGTCCGCCGACCGGCCCAAGGCATTCGGAAGTCATCTGGCTTTTTATCGGCTGCCTCGGATTGGTGACGCCGCTGGGCACATTTCTGTTCCGCAAAAAACTTCAACTGCACGAAGCGGGGCGTTAAGCTGCTCATAAAATTATGGAAACCAAAATCGCCTTGGAAAATTTGCGCCGGCACGAAATCGCCGGCCGCGTCGAAATCGCCACCGGTCACGGCGGCCTGCAGCTCGTGAAAATCCGCACGCCGTGGAGCACGGCTGAAATTTATCCGCACGGCGCGCATCTCACCCACTTCCAGAAAAACGGCGAGCCGCCGCTGATTTTCATGAGCGCGAAAAGTGATTTCGCGCCGGGCAAGCCGATTCGCGGCGGCGTGCCGATCTGTTTCCCGTGGTTTGGCCCGCGCGGCACCGACGTCGGCCACGGTTTCGCGCGGCTCGCCGCGTGGGAGCTGATTAAAGTGGTGGCCTCGCCCGATGGCAACGCGACGGTGCGTTTCGCGCTGCCGCCAATTCCCGGCCGCGAAACCTGGAAAAATTTGCGCACGGAATTTGTCGTGACTGTCGCCGACAGTTTGACGATGGAATTGATTGCCACGAACGATGCTTGCGACGAAACGCTGGAGATCGAAAACTGCCTGCACACGTATTTTAAAGTTGGCGATATCAGCGCCGTTTCGCTCACCGGCCTACAAAACGCGCCGTTCGATGATTTTGCGTTTGGCGCGAATGGCGCGCGGCGAAGTGGCGACCCGGCGGCGCTGCGCGTCGCGCAGGAAACCAATCGCGTCTATCCTGACAACGCCGGCACCGTGGAAATTCACGACGCAAAGCTGCAACGCAAAATCACGGTGGAGAAATTCCATTCGCAATCCACCGTCGTCTGGAATCCGTGGACGACGCAGAAAATGCCGGCCGATTGGGGCACGGATGAACATTTGAAAATGGTTTGCGTGGAATCCGGCAATGTGAAACAAAACAAAATTCCGCTCGCGCCGGGAAAAACAGCGGCGCTGAAAGTGGTTTTGCGCAGCGCGCCATTGAAATGATTTCGCTGTCTGAAATTCAGCCCAGCGGCACCGACTTGGTTGCGCAGGTCGAACAAATTTTTTCGCCGACGGGCATTTTGTCGCGCGCAAAAAATTTCGAGTTCCGCCCGCAACAGCAGGAAATGGCCATGGCCGTGGCGCGGGCGTTGCAGAATCGCGAGCATCTCGCAGTCGAGGCGGGCACGGGCGTCGGCAAATCGCTGGCGTATTTGATTCCGGCAATTCTTTTTGCCGTGGCGCAGAAGAAAAAAGCCATCGTTTCCACGCACACGATCAATTTGCAGGAGCAGCTCACGGAAAAAGATTTGCCAATGTTGGCGGGCGTTTTGGCCGCGCTGCCGGAGCCGGTAAAATTCAGCTATGCGATGCTGAAGGGCCGCGCCAATTATCTCTGCACGCGCCGCCTGCAAAAGGCGATGCAACAATCGGGCAATTTGTTCACGTCGTCCGAAGCCGAGGAATTGCAGCGCATTTACGAGTGGTCGAAGGAAACCAAGGACGGCAGTTTGTCGGATTTTTCCATCGAGCCGGATCCGAAAGTCTGGGCGCAGGTCTGTTCCGAGCGCGGACTTTGCTCGCCGAAAACGTGCGGGCACCAGTCCGATTTTGCGCGCGACCACGAGGTCTGTTTTTTCCAGCGCGTGCGGAACCGGATTTTGTCGGCGGACGTGGTGATTTTGAACCACACGCTGTTTTTCACGCTGCTCGGCGGCGTGGACGAGGAGATGGAAGGCGGCATTCTGTTCAAAAACGACTTCGTGATTTTCGACGAGGCGCACACGATGGAGAGCGTGGCGTCGCGGCACATCGGCTTGAGCGTGTCGAGCGGGCAGGTGCGTTATTCGCTGAACCGGCTGTGGAATCCGCGCACGGAAAAAGGCCTGCTCGCCACGCTGCGCCAAGGCAAAGCCGTGCAGCTTGTCGCGGAAATTTTGAGCGAGTCGGACAAGTTTTTTGAAAACGTCGAGAGCGCGTGCGAAGAAATTCAGGCGACGGCAAAACCGAAATTTTCCGGCGGCGAAAACTCTTCCGCCCGCCGGCGCGAATGGAAGGAACTGCGCATCCGTCGCGCAGAACTGGTTAAAGACAATGTCACGCTGCCGATCCAGCGCTTGCGCGAAGCCGTCAGCGAACTCGTCAAAACGAGCGATGACAAGGACATCGGGCAGGAGCTGATCGAATGCAACCGTCGGCTCGGCGAATTGAAAATTGAGGTCGCAGAATTTTTGAGCCAGCAGGCGGAGGATCATGTTTACTGGGTCGAACGCGGCGGCAAGTCGCAGCGGAATCTGTCGCTCAATGCCGCGCCGGTGGACGTGGCGGAATTTTTGCGCCGCCGCCTGTTCGAGACCGACACGAGCGTCATCATGACGAGCGCGACGCTGGCCATTTCGGCCAGAGCAGTTGAAGGTTCCAAGTTGAAGGTTGAAAGTTCTCCCACTGCGCCACGCAAAAAAACCTTCAACCTTCAACCTTCAACTTTCAACTCGCCGCTGAACTATTTTGCAAAAAGAGTCGGCTGTGAAGCGGCGACCCAGTTGCAGGTCGGCACGCCGTTTGACTACGAGCGGCAGATGAAATTATTCACCGTAAAAAAAATGCCCGACCCGCGCGAGCACGGCTATGCGGAGGCGCTGGAACATTGGATCGAGCATTTCGTGAAACAGACGCACGGCAAGGCGTTCGTGCTGTTCACTAGCTACAAGCTGATGCAGGAAGTCGCGGACCGGATGCGGCCGTTTTTTGACAAGCTCAAGCTGGAGCTGTTTGTGCAGGGCACCGGCACACCGCGTTCGACGATGCTGGAAAAATTCAAGGACGACGTGGACTCGGTGTTGTTCGGCACGGACAGTTTCTGGCAAGGCGTGGACGTGCCGGGCGAGGCGCTCTCGAATGTTATTATCACCCGCCTGCCGTTCGCCGTGCCGGATCATCCGCTGATCGAGGCACGCATCGAGGCGATTGAAGCGCGCGGCGGAAATTCCTTTGGCGAATTTTCTTTGCCGGAAGCGATCTTGAAATTTCGTCAGGGCGTGGGCCGGTTGATCCGCACGAAAACGGACACGGGCATCGTGGTGGTTTTGGACAACCGGATTTTGACGAAGCAATACGGCCAGGCGTTTCTCGACGCGCTGCCGAAATGTCCGGTGGAAATTGTTTAATAATTTTTCGATCCCTCAACTTTCATACCAGCGCGGGAAAATCATGCCAGCGCGTTTGCCGGCGAGCAGGCTGCTCACCATGCCGTGCCCCACAAACCACGCGCTGCGCGCCGCGAGCCGCAGAGTCATGCGCCGGCGGCGCGCGTTGGCGTCGAACACGCTGCGCCAGTAGGAACGGAAACGCGCGGGCGGCCATTGCGTCAGGAAGGCCGTGAGCAGCGCCCATTCGAGGTCGCGCCGCGCGCCGGGCCGCGTGGTGGACGGCAGAAAATTATAGTCGCGAAAACTTTCGCCGGTGTCGTCCCACAGTTCGTCGCGCCAGAACGGCGTGCCGGGCAGCGGCGTGAGCGGGATGAAAAACGGCTGGCTCATCTCCAGTTCGTGCGACAGCCGGAAAATGGCGCGCACGGTTTCCGGCGTGTCGTCCGGCAGGCCGTAAATAAAAGTGCCGAGCGTGAACACGTCCGGAAAATCATGCACCAAAATGCGGAACGCCTCGCGCACTTCGGGAATGGTGGTGGTCTTGTGAACCGCTTTCAAACCGTCGCCGTCGGCCCGTTCCACGCCAATGTAAACTTCCTTTAAACCGCCGCGCACCTGGCGGGCGAGCGCGCCGGATTGGGCGTCGCGCACGACGCAGTCGGCCCGCACCCACGCGCTCATGCTGACGGAAAAATTTTCGCGGAGCAGCGTGTCGGCCAGCTCGGCGGGCAGTTGCGGATGCGCATTATAACAAGGATCCACCCAGCCGAAATGGTGGCGGCCAAAATCGCGCGTCTGGATTTTGATTTCCTCCAACAGGCGCGCGGTGGATTTGAAACGGACGAACGGCCGTGTCTGTTCGGCGACGAAATTTCCCATCTGCCGCCACAGCACGCAGAAATCGCAGGCGTCGAAACAGCCGCGCGACGATTCGATGGCGGCGAGGCCGGGATGATTCTGGCTGCCCGCGCCATAGCGGTGCATCGGCAGCAAATCCCACGCAGGCATCGGCAACTCATCGAGATTTTTGATGAGTGGACGATGGCGCGTGCGGATGATTTCGCCGTCGCGGCGAAAGGAAATTCCAGCGACCTGCGCAAACGCGTCCGGCGAATTTTCGCGAAGCGCGTCGGCGAGTTCGACGATGGTGTTTTCGCCTTCGCCGTGCGCGACGATATCCACCAGGCCGGTCTGCAAAACTTGCGGGCCGACGTGGCCGAAGAAACAGCCGCCGGCGATGACTCTGGCACCGAGACTTTTCGCGAGGCGCGCGAGGCGGAGACATTCGGCGCAACTCACGGCTTCCTCGCCCATCGCGACAATGGCGGGACGGCGCGAGCAGATTTCGGCTTCGAGCGAGCGCCAGCCCATTTCGAGCGCGGGCGCGTCGAGAATTTCCACGCGCCAGTCGGGATTGTGTTGGCGCAGCATCGCGGCCATCGAAGCGAACGCAAGCGGCGGCCAGAAGGATGAGGCGGGACCGTTGAATGGCCACAGCGGGCGCGGCGGACGGACAAAGAGAAACAGCTCTTTCATGCAGCCACGCGCGGTGCCGGTTGGAAAAACCACCGCCACAATCCGCGGGCCGCGAGAAAAAGATTGGCCACCAGCAGCAGCGCGAGCGCGAGCGCGCCGCCGGCGGTCAGCAGCGTGAGCGCGATGGCGGCGAGGGAATTTTCACTCGCGCCGAGCAGCGGCGTGCCGATGATCGCGGCAAGAAGGCCCAGGGCATTTATGATTTGCGATTTACGATTTACGCGCCGGTCGTCACGCGCACTCGTAAATCGTAAATCGTAAATCGTAAATTTCTCCGGCAATGGCAGCCACAGGAAAGCAACGATGCCGAAGCCAAAAAGAATTCCCGAAGCAGCGCGCAGTTCCGGGCCTTGCGGGAACCAATGAAATCCGGCGGGAACCATGAACAGCAGAAACGCGCCGTTGAGCCAGCGCCAGAAACTCGTTGGTTGCGGTCGCCGGACGAGATGCAGCAGCGCCGCGACGAATGCGCCGACATAGACGCCGGTGCAGCGCTGACAGCACGGCAGCGCTTCGCCGCCGAGCGACCAGGTATGCGCCAGATTCTGGCCGCAGAGGTGGCTGAATAGCTGGTGGAGAAAATCCAGCATGTTTTTATTTCAAGCCGTCGTCTTGCACTGCCGGCAGCGCGATTGGCACTTTGGTAAGTTTGGGACGGCTGCGGTCCACCTGCACCAGAAACAGTGCGCAATCTTCTGGCCGAAGCGCTGATTTTTTTGAGGCACCGAGCCACGCCGAAGAGATGGCCCAAGTCCGGCCATCGTGCGAGAGCGACGGCTGGGCCATGAGCGAATTAAAGTCATCCGACTGCATCTGAAACAACGGCGTGAAACGCAGCGGCTTTGCATCCAGCGGAATTTCCAGCAGACCGCATTCGGAATTGGTTTGTCCGTCGGCCTTGCTGGTGTAGGCCGTGAACACGCGGTCTTTCTTCGGTCCCAAATCCAGCCACGGGCCGGCGACTTTCACCTCGCAGCCAAGCCGCGCGATGGGACGCGAAAATTTTTTCACACCGTCACGCAGGATTTGCAGTTCCAAATTTGTTCCAGTGCCAGTGACCAGCATGACCTCGTGCGAGCGCGGATCGAAGGCGGGAAACGTGCCTTCGCCGGTTTGATTCGTCAGCGTCAATTGCGGCTGGAACGCCAGGGTCTCCGGGTCTATCATGCCAAACTCGCCGCCGCCGTTGTTGGGCAATTCGCGCCAGCCGAGGATGGTTTTGCCGTCGCCACCGGGCAGCGCGGCGATGGGGTTGGTGTTGACCAGCACCTCGCCGGTGACCCAGTCCACGCGGGTGAGATTGTGTTGATCGTTCAAAAAAACCTTGGTGCCAGACACGGCGAACGGAAATTCCAGAGCGGTTTCGGCGTCATCCCATTTCTGGCTGGCGAGGTGGCGGATGGGTTCCTTGCCGCCGCGCGGCACCACAAATAGCGACAACCCGTCGTGCGCCTCCGCCTCGGCCACGAGGATATGTTTGCCGTCTGGCAGCCAGGCGGCACGCAGGCTGGCCGAGTGCAGATTGGTGTCGGTGTGCGTGCCGATGCTGGAGAAGATTTGTTCGCTGCGGCCGGTGTCGCGATGATACAGCGCGATGCTCAACGCGCCGCTCTGCGGGTCGAACGACGGATATAGCACCTGCCGGTCGTCCGGACTGAATGCGGTGGAGCAGGCGAGCACATAAACCAACAGTGAGACGCCGGCGAGGCCTGCCAACAGAATATGAATGGGGCGATTTGCTTTCGCGAGGGCGAGGTTGTCTTTCGGCTTCATCATCTGACATTAATCCCAATGGAGGCCAAATGTGAATCGAAAAAATCGTTGGGAGCATCGAAAGGCGCGATGTCGGCAGGGATGAACACCGGCGCTTGGGCGATTTTCGCCGCCGGATTTTGCCAAACGAGCGCGGCGCGGCACCGCAGCGTCAGCCTCGGTTCGACCAATGTTTTAGGATTGGGCTAACTGGCCGCTTTCAGGACGACCTTGTTGCGGCCGATGGTGTGACCTTTTGCTCCGTAGAACGCGACGTAGGCGTAGGCGATCAGCGGCACGATGAAGGAGATTTGCAAATTGTGCGTCACGTCGGCAATTTTGCCTTGCAGCGGCGGCAGCACCGCGCCACCGAGAATCGCCATCACCAGCAGCGATGACACCTGGCTCTTGTAAACGCCCGTGCCCTCCAGCGCGAGCGAGAACGTGTTCGACCAGCCGATCGAAGTAAACAAACCCACCGCCACCACGCACCACATCGCCACTTTGCCGCCGACCAGAATCGCCGTCAGCAGCAGCGCCACGACCGTCAGTGAAAAAATCATCAGCGTGCGCCCGGCATTGGATTGCCCGAACTGGAACAGCAGCCAGCACAGCGCGATGAACGGCAGATACAGCTTGAACACCGCGCCGTTGGCCACGAAAGCGTCACGCCACTGCGCAAACACCGCCGCGTCCAAACCGTGCTGCATTGCGTCCAACGGCGCGCTCTTGGCCACCCAGAGCAGCAGATACGCGAGCAGCGGAATCACCACGAGCAGCAGATGTTTCCGGGCCGCCTTCATTTCGCTCAGTTCCACCGCGCCCATGAAGCGGCCGATCATCAGGCCGCCCCAATAAATGGAAACGTATTTGCTCGCGTCCAGCGCCGACAAGCCCGCGACGGATTTTTGTCCGAGAAAATTAATGATGGCACTGCCGACGGAAACTTCGCCGCCGACATACATGAAAATCGCGAGCACCCCGAGCACGACATGCGGATATTTCAACGCGCCGGCGCCGGCTTCCACACGACCCTCGCCGATGTGCGGCAAATGGATGAAAAAGAAAATCACAGCCAGCACCACGAACACAATGCTGAACGCGAGGTAAGGCATTTTCACCGAGTCGGCACCGTGCGCGCCGGTCTTGGCGAAATATTGATAAATCAGGAAGCCGCCGATGATCGGCCCGATGGTCGTGCCGATGGAATTGAAACCTTGCGCGAGATTCAAGCGGCTGGACGCCGTTTTCTCGGGGCCGAGAATGGTGACATAAGGATTGGCGGCAATTTGCAGCATCGCAAAGCCAAGGCCGACGATGAACAGCGCGGCCAGAAACATCGGGTAGGACGGCGCGTTGGCGGCGGGCCAAAACAGCGCGCTGCCCGTCGCGGAAATCAGCAGGCCGATGACCACGCCGTTTTTGTAGCCGATTTTGGCGATGGGATCGCCGGCTGTCATCGAAATCAGAAAATAGATCAGCGCGCCGGTGAAATAGGCGCCGAAAAACGCAAACTGGACGAGCATCGCGTGGAAATAATCCAGCGTGAACGCCTCCTTGAAGCGCGGAATGAGAATATCATTGAACACCGTCATGAAGCCCCACATGAAAAAGAGCGAGGTCATGATGGCGAACGAGCCGCGATAGCTTGCGCCATTGCTGCTGCCGGTGGCGGAGGAGTTGGTGGTGGTAATTGCTGCCATAATTTAAATTGCGTTGTTCTGTCAGTGCCGGGCAACGGTCTTGCGACCGGGCTGCGGACTCGGCGCGAGTTCAAGCCCGCCGCCGAAAAACCGGTTCATAGGTGAAGACCAAAAACAATCTCGCGGCTGGCCGGCGAGTTTGGCGGAGATGGCAGAGATGTTTTTAGTAATGATGGCGAACTGTTTGCCGGAAAAATAATTTTAACGCAAGCGAATAGTCGCGCCTTCAAGCGGCGACAGCTTGAATTTTCCCGTTTGACCGGGCAGCCAGCCAGACGGCGGCGGCGGATAATTGCTTTGCGAAGCCGGGTTTAGTCTTTGACCGGATACCGCGCGCCGGTTCCCGCCAAGATTTTGCCAGTTGACAGATGGCTTTCGCGGTTGAATGTTCTTGCTGGTTTTTTATGTGGGAATCCGAAAAGCGCCATGAAAATTAAATTTCCATCTCCGGCAGCCGTGATTTTGCTGGCTTCCGCCGGCTTGGCTTTGGGCACGACCATCAATTTTGACAACCTCGCCGCCACGGCGGTGGGCGGCACCCATGCCAACATCGCGAACGGCTACAGCGGTCTGAACTGGAATAATTTTGCGGTCATTGACGGGGCGGATTCGCCGAACAGCGGCTATCAGGCCGGCACGGTGTCCAGCAAGAATGCGGCTTTCAACGGCTCAGGCGCTTCGGCCTCGTTCAGCGGCGCGGCGTTCAATCTGAACTCCGGCAATTTCGCGGCGGCGTGGAACGATAATTTGATGCTGGAAGTCAAAGGGTATGTTGGCTCCACGCTGACTTACGACAACACTTATTTCCTCAGCGCCGTCAGTTCCACGCTGATCACTTTCAACTTCGTGGACGTGGATCAGGTCAGTTTCTTCAGTTCCGGCGGGACGCAAGACATCAATTATGCCTACACCGGCACGCAGTTCGTGATGGATAATCTGACCATTACCGCCACGGTTCCGGATGCCGGCTCAAGCGCGCTCATGTTGGGCGCAGCCCTAACCAGCCTCGGCTGGCTGCGAATGAAATTAACGCCCGCTGGCTGAACGCCGACCGGTTGGCGGAACAGAAAAAAAATTCTTCGACGGTTGAAGGCGGCGCAAAAAATTAATTTACGGATTTTCAACCGGGCTTTTATCCCAGCAATCGGTGCACTTCTTTTAGCTTCGCCACAATGTTGATGTCAGCCTGGCACGCGGGCAGGCAGTCGCCACACGCAATGCAGGCAGTGCCATCCTTGGTCAGCGTCTTGTATTCCGCGCGGGCACGGGAGAGGTCGTGGTAATCCAGCGCATAGCGCTCGTAGCGCAGGATGTCGGCAATGGCAAGATGTTCGGGACAATGCGAGACGCAGTCGGCGCAGAGCAAACAGGTCAACCCTTTGTTGTAGGCGGCGAGCAGACCGAGCGCATGCCGGTCGTTCGAACCCATGCTGCCCTGCCGGGCCGCCGCCAAGTTTTCCTGCAACTGGTCAAAGTTGCTCGTGGCGATGACCGCCGCCGTCAGATTGGGATTGGCCATGAGCCATTTAACCATGGCCGTGCCGGGGGAACTGCCCTTGAAGCGCGGCTCGGCCAGCAACGCCTGAAACTTTTTGTCCGTGGCCGCGCGCCCGACGCCACCCATGGTTTTCATGGCAATGGTCCCGAAGTCGTTTTTCTTGGCCAGCGCGAGGACGTCTTCCAATTCATGCTTGTCGCCGTAGGTGTAGAAAAACTGCGCGGCTTCAAAGGGCGAATGATCCATCAGGTAAGTGATGATGTCATAAGCCATGTCGCCGCCGATGTTGTTGTAGTGATGCTGGGACAGGGCGAGGTGCTTGACCAAACCCTCTTTTTTCAGCCGGTCAAAGGCGCGGACCACGCCTGGTTCTGTTTTCGCCTCCTGCACTGAATGATAACCAAAGTGAAACTTGAACACGTCAAAATAGCCCACCGCCGAACGCGCGACGGCTTGCTTCACAAACTGATAGTGCTGCTCTTCGTCAATGTGACCGTGCATGTGGTCGCCGCCGACCCGGTCCACCGTGATTTCCAAATGATACGCCTCGCGGGGCTGCCGTTTGATCGCCTCTGGCATGGACTCGGCGCTCCAGCGTTGCGCCTTGTGCCAATAATTCACCCCGGCTTCGACCGCCAACGGGATGACGTCGGGATTCCAGTCCGCGGCTCCCACCAGCGCGCTGATCTCCAGCCCGGTCCGGCCGTAACGCCGGCGCGGCAGCTTGGCGACCGGCGCGGCGGCGGCCACATTCAATGCGCCCAAGCTGGCCAGCGCCACGCCCGTAGCCCCGGTGGCACCGACGCGAATGAAATCCCGCCGGGTGAACTCAGTTTTGTCTTTGCGATGGTCTTTCATAGAAACTTATTGTTTGAATTACCTTGACCAGATGCCACGCCAAAACCGGATTGTCAACCGCGAAGCCGCAAAACCCGAAGCCCGCCGGTCCTTCAAGAAAAATTCAGCCGTGCCGTGCGCGGCGACAGCGTTCACTCCGGCGCGACCGGTCGCCGCGTGGCCTTTTTGTCGGCGTGATGGGACTTGTCGGCCAGGAGTTTGTTTTTCGCGCGGCGTGAGCGTTTCCGTTTCTGGCGGCGGATTTTTTCGACCTCGGCGCGTTGCGCGGCGACGAAGCCATTTTTCAAGGCTTCAATCTTGTCCAGCAGCAGCCGGCGGGCGATGAACCGGTTGAGTCCCTGTTGGCGGGTTTCCTGGCATTTCACTTTGGTGCCGGTCGGCCGATGCAGCAACGTCACGCAGGTGGAAACCTTGTTCACGTTCTGACCGCCGTGACCGCCGGAGCGCACGAAGCTTTCCTCAATCTCTGCCTCCCGCACGTCCAGCGCAGCCATGCGTTGCGCAAGCTGATTTTCTTTTTCGAGGCTGACAGGAAATGCGCTCATGGCGGCAATGGTAACGGCGGCCGACAGCCGTCGCAAAACTTTCCCGCTTCACATTTTTACCGGTGGCGGGCAGTCGCGTTCAAACCTCAGCTTTGAATTTTATGCAGACACAAAAAAACCGGCAACGGGTGTTGCCGGTTTTTTTTATCTTGCCGTAAATCATCAGGCCTTGATTTTGGCCACCGCGAACTGGCGGCGGAAAATTTCCAAGCCCGCCAAGCTCAACACCACGAGCAACGCCGTCACGGCGTCGTCCGGCACGGAATTGCTTTTCGACGAACCGAGCGTGTAGGTGAAGGACAAGCCGCCAACCGAGTAATGGCAATCCGGATCAATGCCGATATTGAAGGCGCCGGCAGCCAGGTAGGAATTGAGCGCCGTCAGTTGCGCGGCACTGAGAACATAACTCCATGTCAGCGTCGTGCCCACCGCCGCGAACACTTTGGTGCCCAGACTCGTGATGTTCGCCCCGGAATACTTGGTCGCCCAGTAATCACCGGCGGCATCGCCATCCGACGCCGTCGTGACGCCGGTGGTTTTGGAATTCAACAAATCCGTGTAGAGATAGCCCGTGCCGGAAGAGTTGGCCACGGTCAACTGCACACCGGTGAAATCAATTTCGGCGCTGGTGATCGTCTCGCCAGTCGGCACCGCCACCGCAATGCCCCATGAATAGGCGTTGTTACCATCCAATGCACTGGCTCCCACCAAAGTGGACGGCGCGTTGATCGTGGTCGCTTGGGCCAAGCCGCAAATTCCGACTACAGCTGCAATAATGATTGTCTTTTTCATGCGAGGCTGATAGCAATTCAAATGCCACACAAAATAAAGATTTAAAATTTGAACACAAATATATTTGTGTTAATAACTTATAGCTTTTTATAGCGGCCATAAAAAGTTGAAAAATTCGGAAATAATGTAAGTTTTTCCGACGATTTTACTTTAGCTGATTGAGCATTTGCTTGGCCGCCTCAGCGGGCTGGCCGGAAAGTTTTAAGGCCAGCGCCTGTTGCAAACTGGTCTTGCTTTCCAGCCGGCTTTTGAGGTGAAACTGCGCCGTCCCCAGATAATAAAACAGCTCGGCATCGGTGCTGAACGTGGCGGCGCTGTGTTTGAGCAGATTCACCGCGTGGGTGTAATCCCCGCGCTGGACCAAAATGACCCCGATGATTTTTTCGAGTGTGGGATCATTGGGAAACGCTTCGCGAGCCTTGGCCGCGAGCGCATAAGCGCGATCCGCCTTGGCCGGCTCGGCGGCATACAGCCAAGCCAGTTGTTTTTGGGCGGGAGAAAAATCGGGATAACGGGCCAGAATCTTTTCGCATGCCTGTTCCGCCCCCGCCAGATCGGCTTTGGCCTCGCAAGCGATGGCTTGGGCCAACAGTGCCGGCACATCGTCCGGTTCCGATTTCAAAATCTCCGCGATGCGGCTGCTCGCGGCGGCGGCTTGCGCCGGAGCCGCCGCCAGTCCCATCAGATCGAGCATCCGCCGGACCGAGGCAGCCTGGGCGGCCGGCAGATTCAAGTTCAACGCGTTCTGCAACGCGGTTTGCGCCTCGGCGGTTTTGCCAAGACTGTAGGCGGCCTGCGCGTAATCAAAGAGCAGCGGTGCATCATCCGACCGGGTTTGCACGGCTTGCTGCAACAGGTTTGCCGCAAGCTGATAATCGCCGGACAGAAACGCCAGTCGGCCCAACGCGTGCGTCACTTCGGGATTGTAGGGCGCGAGCTTGTTGGCGGCCTTGGCCATTTCGTAGGCTTTCTTCGTGTCTTTGGCGGCATACAGCCGGGTAAGCTGGATCATCGCCTCCAGATTTTTTGGGATGGCCTGCAGCAAGGCTTCGTAGGCGGTGACGGCCTTTTCAGCATTGCCATCGCGCAAGTAGATGCGGGCGAGCCGGACCAGCGCAACCGGGTCGTCGGCTTTTTCGGAAATTCTTTTTTCCAGCAGGGAGCGGGCGGCGGCATCGGCGGTGGCCGGGTTGAGGTCAAGAATAGACAGGCAGCGCTGACATTCATCGCGGCCGGAAAACGCCGCGCGCAACTGCAAAGCGAGCTGAAAGGCGGCGCGGGCGGGCGCTTCGTTGGCCGTCATATAATTGGCCATGCCAAAATGAAACTGGACCTCGGGCTGCGCCTGCAACTGGGCGTCGCCGGCGCTTTCCTGCAGCAAGCCCAACGCCGTCGAGTAGGAACCTTTCTTGAAACAAATCCAGCCCAAGGTGTCCGCCGTGGACGCATCATGCGGCAGCAATTTGCGGGCGTTCTGGGCCACTTCATAACCGCGGTCGAGGTTGTCGGGCAAAAATTCCGAATAGATATAAGCCAGATTGTTCATCGCCACCGGGTTGGCTTCCAGCTTCAACTCTTTCTCATAAGTTGCCGCCGCCCCTTTGTAATCCTTGTTCGCATTGTAAATCGTGGCCGTCAAATATAGCGCCAGCGCATTCGTGGGTTCCTTGGACATGACGGCATCCAGCTTGGCCATGGCTTTGTCATTCTGGCCGGCATCAGAATAGATTTTAGCCAGCAGCAAATAAGCCGACAGATTTGTCGGGGCAATCTCAATGGTCTTCAACAGGGTCGCCTCGGTCTGGTCGCCCTTGCCCTCGGCTTGGAAAATCCTGGCCAGCAAAATATTCAGCTCCACCCGCTTCGGATCTTTCTGGAGTTCGGCGTTGACGAGCTGCATCGCCGCGTCGAATTTTTTGTCGGTCAGGTCCAAATCCACCAGCGTGGCGATGGCCTGAAGCTGGCTGGGGGAAAGTTCCAGCACCCGCTCGAAAGCCTGCCGAGCCGCCGCCGGATCCTGCATTTGCAGCAACGTCGCGCCGCGCAACAGCGGAATTTGTTCGTCTTTGGGAAACTTTTTTTCCAGCGACTGATAAATCGCCAGCGCGTTGTTGTTGAGTCCCGGCTGCCCATCAATCCGTGCCTGCTGCCGGTAGGCATCCGCGAGCAGCAACTGCGCTTTGGCCAGTTGCGGCTGTTTCTGGCGCAATCGTTCCAGCGTGATAATTGCCGGCGCCGGATTGTTGTTCTTGATCTGGATTTGCGCCAGCAGAATGGTGGCATCAAAGAAATTGGTCTCCAGCTCAAGGCTCCGGTTCAGGCTGCCGGCAGCTTTGACGGAGTCGTTCGCCTGATAATACGCGTTGCCCAATGTGTAATGAAACAAAGCGACCTGCGGATACATGCGGACCAACCGTTCCATGATCACCACCGCCTGATCCGTCTGGCCCCGTTGCAATTTTAACTGGCCTTCGAAAAACAGCGCGTCCATGTTGTCCGGATCGAGCGCCAGCGCCTTGTCCAGCCAGCCCGCACATTCATCGTATTTTTTTTCCTGCGCCGCAATTTCCGCCAGCAGCAGCGGGGCGGGAAAATAGTCAGCCGCCGCCTTGACCATTTCATTCAAAAACTGGCGCGCACCGGCGAGATCGCCAACCTGCATTTTAAACTGGGCGTAAGTGATCCGGCGCGGCGACCGGATTGGCGACGCGTCGGCGGCGGCCTTGAACAAGGCTTCTGCCTGCTTTAAATCGCCCTGGGCCTCTGCCAGCGTGCCCAGCGCCGCCGTGAGGGGAATGAATTTTGCATCCAGCGCCTGCGCCTTTTTGAGCGCGGCCCCGGCGGCAGCCAAATCTTTTTCCCGCAAAGCCAGATTGCCCAGCGCCACCTCCAGCACCGCGCGGTCGCCCGCGTGCGCCAGCGTTTGCAGCCGCTGCCGGGCCGCCGCGATTTCCTTCGGCTGGCGGACAGCCTCCGCCAGCAGCAGCGGAGCCTCGTCATCCAGCGGTTTCCGTTCCAGCACATAATTCGCCTCCTCCAGCGCGTTGGTCATTTTCAACGAGGCATAAATGAAGCCCAGCTTCAGCCGGAGGTTCAAATCATTTGGCACCAGCGTGCTGGCCCTCGCCAGAAAAGGCGCGGCGCTGCGAATGCGGCCCTGCTCATAATAAATTAGGCCAATCCGGCTCCACGCCAGGCCGTTCACCGGATCGTTGCGCAGGACATTCTGGTATTCGATTTCCGCGAGGTTGAACTGGCCGGCGGTATAAAAACGGTTCGCCCGCGACAGGTGATACGCTTTTTTCGCCTTGGCGGAACAGCCGGCTCCGTCAAACGCCAGCAATGCCACCATCGCCAGCATCAACAAACTGCGCATGTTTTTTTGCATATTATTTTTCTGAATCGGACGCCGGTCCCGCCGCGCCCGTTGGTTCGGTTTTTCTTAAGTAATACAGTAGCAGGAAAAATGGCCCCAATGATAATATAAAAAACAGCGGGCCGCCATGGTGATGGATCGGCGAATCAATCATCCCCGGATTGACGTGGACGCACAGTTCGCCGAGCACAAATACGCGAAAACCGTTGCGCAGCAGCGCGAGCGGCAGCACCGCGAGGCATAGCACCGCGCGCTTCCATGGCCGGCGCAAAATCATCTGGCCGGCCAGCAGGCTCGTGATGAACAAAATCAGGGTCGAGTGGATGCCGCTGCATTCCGGCGCGACGCGCAAGCTGATGCCCGGCAGCCGGAACAGCATGCCTTCCCGCATCACCGGCATGCCGGTCAGGGTGAACATCCAGTCCGCCACCACCGCCGAACCGTGTTGCAGTCCGGCCTCGATGCCTTCGCGCAAAACCACCGGGAACGGCAGCATGAATATCAGCAGGAAAAACGGGAAGGCAAGCACGCGCATCGCGGCCCCGCCCAAAAACCAGCAGCCGGCGGCGGTCAAAAACAACAGCCACGCGCCGGTGGAAAGCGCCAGGCAATTCTCAACGGTGGCCGGCGTGGCCGAGTGTGAAACCGCAAAATAACCGGCGGTCGCCGCGCTGCCCGCGAGGGAAAAAAAGCCGGCCAGTTTGCGCGCCGAAACCGAGCTGGTTGGCAGCTGTGATTTTTGCGTCCAAATCAGATATCCGCAGACCAGCGGCATCAGCGGAATGTAGGAATGCAGTTCGTCGCCGATGGAAAACCAGAACAATCGCCACAGCGGCACAATGAAGCCGAGCGAAAGCACGGCGGCAGCCAGCGCAAATTTTCGATACTGCGCGCGGGATGAAACCGGGTGTGCGGTCAAGTCAGGCATGATAGTTCCTCAACTTCAAACATCGGGCCGGCGCGGTTTTAATAGCTGTAGCTGATTTCGAAGCCCACTTGATTGCTCTGGAAACTCAAGCCGGGCTGCGAGGAGCGGTTGTCGTTGTTTTGATAAAAAACCGACCAGGTGCCGCGCTGGAAACAAGGATGGCTCAACCGGGCATTGAACGAAACATTGTCGTCCGTGCGGCTCGTTGACCCCACGTTGACCGACGTGTTGTAAGCCGTCGTGGAATAGGCGAAGCCCAAACCCAGACTGAATTTTTTGAGCAGGCGCTGGTTGAGATTCACGCTGAGGCTGGTGATTTCCGTCTGCTGGGCCTGGGCATAATAATCGGACGAACTCACCGTGCGATTGGCGCTCAATGAAAGCTGCGTCACTTGAAACGGCTGATATTGGATGGTCGCGCCGAAGATGGGATTCAGCGAATCGCTGGTGCCGCTGGTCATGAACTGCCGGTCCTCCAAGCCGCCGCTGATTTGAAAACTGATTTTATCCGTGGCCCGCCAGTTGACGCGCGCCTGCAATTGCTCGTAAGTCTGGTCGAGATTATTGGTGCTGCGCGTTTGGGTGTTGTCATCAATGGCCTCGTAACCGCCGCCCGCGCCCAAGCCGACGTTCAGGCGCGGCCAGAACTGGTAGTTCAACCAGTCGAGCGTGGACCAGTCGTAGGAATCCTGAAAGCCGCTGACCAAATTGATCTGCTGGTTCGCGGCGAAATCCACTGACATCTTGCTGCCGAGCGCGCGCGCGGCCGTCAGCGCGGTTGTATGCGTGGCCTGATCCGTCTGGGTGCCAGTTTCCGCCAGCGGCGCAGACGTGAGCTGCGAGCTGTGGGAAAAACCGAAAGCCCACGCCTCAAACTGGCTGCCCCCGGTCAGCTCAAATGAATGATCAACGGTGTCGTTGAACTTGCTGTTGGAATAAAAGCGGATCGTGGGCGTGTAATCCACCGCCCAGTGCGAGCCGAGGCTGGCGCGCACGCCGGGAGAAAGCTCGTGGATGGCTGTTGACTGCTGGTTGCTGGGGCCGGACTGGACGCCGTTGCCATAAGTAAAACGATAGTCGGCATGAGGCCGCAACACGACCGAGTCGTAGCGAAAGATCTGCGGCACGGTGGCCGCCGGAGCCTCTCCGAACGGAATAAACACGTCCATTTCGCTCGGCTGGGCTTGCTGCCAGTCGGTCGTCAGCGGAGTGCTCGGAGCCTGGCTGGCAATCACCGACGACGCGGCGGTGAGGTGTTCATCCACCAGCAAACCGGTCGCCAGCAGCACGCCCCACAGGCTGAAGCGGCCGATGCAGGCGCATGGCCCGATTGTGGTTTTCGAGTTCACAGGCGTTTATCTTCCTGAATTATCAGGCGGGAATCAAGGGCGTTGCACACGAACGGGATTTCACCGGCCCGGCGGCGGGTCTGGATGAAAAAAAACGGCGGCGTAAAACCAGGCGATGCTTTCGCCCAGAATTTCCCGCACGCCTTCGCTGTAACGCCACCAGCGCGGCGGCTCATAATCCGGATTAGTCACTGCGATGATGCCCACGGTGGCCTCCGCGCCGAACGCTTTTTGAAACAGCATTTGCGTGCGTCGGCCGTGCGCGTCCTCAGTCAGCACGTTGAAATTTTTTCCGGCAAGCGCGTGGGTGCGAAACCATTCGCGCAGCGCCAGGGCCGAACTGTAAGTGCGGTCGCGGCCCGCGACGTGCGACGGCACCATCTGCACCAAATCTTTGGGCATCCCAAATTTCACCAGCAGTTCCGCGCCCACGCTCGCCGAGGTGTTGTAATCATTCGTAGCACCGTCGCTGCCGATGATCGGCCCGCCGGTGGTGTAAATTTTTTCGTAATGCCCGGTTTGAAATTCCGCCATCGCCGCGCGGAGAAAACACTCCTGCACCCAGCCTTCCACCACGAGAATTTTGGTGTCCACGCGCCGCGTTGGCGCGAGAAACGAATGCACTTGCAACATCCAAACACCACCCACACCCGCAGCTGTCAAAAGCAGCGCCAGCCAGCCGCGCCACGACAAGCTCCAGCGCTCCCTGCGTGTAAGGAGGCCGAAAAAAATGCGGCGTATTCCGTCGCTTGAAGCTGGTTTGAACATGAAAAATTATTTGTATTCCGGTGGCACCACCGGCGCGGCCTCGTCCGAACGCCGGTGAACGAGCAGCAAAAATAAAAACGCCGGATCGGCCAAAATCATTTTCGGCAAATGCCCGAGGCTGCGGGCGCGCTGGCCGGCAGCCCAGCTTAATCGGAATAAGCGCCAGTGCGCGGCGGCAAGACTGAATCGTGCGATGGTCCGGTAAGGCGGCCGTAACGCCGGCAGTTTTTCCAAAACTTTTTCCCACATGCCCACGCACTCTTCCCAATATGCCGCGCCATGCGATGACACGGCGGTCGTCAAGCGCACGGCGCTCACATCGTCATCGGTCTGCACGCAGCCGACGCCGGCCACCGCGCAAACTTTTGCGCCGACGCTCAAATGGAAAAAAATGTCCGTGTCATGCACGAGCCGGAAACGCGGCTCCAGCCCGCCGCTGGCCAGCCACGCGTCTTTGTGGATCACCGCGCACTGGAGCATCAACGGCTGGCGTTTCAAGAACGCCCAGTTCGTGCCGTCTGCTGTCAATTGCACGGCTTTCTGCGGCGCGAAACCCAGTGCCTGCCAGAGCGTGCCGGCGTTGGGTCGCTCGCCCATTTGCATATCGCAGAAATAATAATTCGCCACGCCGTCGGTTTCCGCGATGGCACCGGCCATTTTTTCCAAATGCGTCGGCGTCCAGTAATCGTCCGAATCCAAAAACGCAATCCACGGATTTTTTGCGCGGTTGACGCCGGTGTTGCGGGCGGCGGACGCACCAGCGTTTTTCTGCCGGACGTATGCGATGCGTTGGCCGTAGCTGGCGCACACTGCCGGGCTGTCGTCGGTGGAGCCGTCGTCCACCACGATGATTTCGGCGGCGGGAACATTCTGCGCCAACGCGCTGTCAATCGCACGCCGCAGCAGCGCGCTGCGGTTATAGCACGGAATGACGACGGTGATGAGCGGTTCGCGCATGATAGAATTTATCGCGGCGCGCTGGCAACGGTTTCGACGACTTTGGCCACGCGGTCTGCCTGTGCCTCCCACGTCCAGCGTTCGAGGAATTTTTTCCAACTGTTATCCGCCAGCGCCTGCCCGCCGGCGGGGTCGTTCAAAATCTGCAGGCAGCGGGCCGCAAATGTTTCGGCGGTGTCGGCGATGAAAATATCCTGGCCGTCCGCCAGATCGTAGCCGTAGGCGCCGAGCGAGGTCGAGACCATCGGGCAGCGGCGGCTTAAAGCTTCCGCGATTTTCACGCGCGTGCCGCCGCCCGTCAGCACCGGCACCATCGCCAGCGACCAGGTGGCCATTTCGCTTTCGGAATCCGCAATCCAGCCGAGCGTGTCCACGTTCTGGTCTGCCGGCCAGGAAATCTCCGTGCTTTTCGCGCCCGCCAGCCGCAGCCGGGCCGAAGGAATTTTTTGGCGGATCAACGGCCACACGCGGGCGAGAAACCATTCCACGCCCTGCCGGTTGGGCGGGTGGCTGAAATTGCCGATAAATCCGATGCGCGGCGGCGTGACCAGCTGTCGGGCAATCGGATTTTTCGGCGCGTCAAAACCGTTTTGCACGACGAAAGTTTTTCCCGGCAAGTTTAATTTTTCCACGTCCGGTTCGCTGCAAACGCAGACGCCGTTGAAGCGTTCGCCCAGCAGTTTTTCGTGGCGTTGCCAGCGTCGCATCTGCCAGCGGTGGCGGATTTTTTCGCGGCTGCCGGCGGCTTGCGCCAGCCGCGAGCGATGCACGGAGCTGGGAATATCATCAATGTCCAACACCGAATTGGGCCAGTGCCACCGGCCGAAGCCGTTGGCCAGATCCAGGCCGTGAATCCACACAAGATCGTGCTCGGCGATGGCCGATTGGAGCCAAGCCTGGTCGGCGGCATTGGCTTGCATCCATTCGGTGTTCATGAAACGCGGATCAAGCTCGTGCCGCACGCGTTCGCGCAGCGAACGGTTTGGTGTCGGCTCAAAATAAACCGTGCGGAGCAGTTCAAAATCGCGGCAGGCCGATGGTAGTTGCTCGCCCCACAATTTATGAAAGCCGGCCAGCACCAGCCGGACTTCGCCGCAGCGCTCCAGCAGCTTGAAAATGCTCCGCGCCCGCACCACCGCGCCGTGCGCCGGATGGTCGAGGTTGTGGCTGGTCAGGCAAAGAATTTTTCGCATGGAATTTTCAGGCGCAGCAAAATTTTTATCAGCGCGAGCCGCGCGTTCAACTGCAAACCTTTCCACCAGCCCCAGCCGCGGCGATGGCCCAAAACGTCCACGCCCAGCGCATCCACTTCGCGGCACGTCGGCCGGTCCAAAAAAATCCAGCAGTTGGCCAGCTCATGCAGCAATTTATGTTCAATCGAGAGCTTGGCCTCCGCAAGCCGCGCTGGGTGATGCGATTTAAAAAAATCGCTAACCCATCGGAGAAAACAAAGAGACACCCGGATTTTAATGCGGACGGAGCCGGTGGTCTGCTCGTTCGTGAGGTTCACGTCGCTCAAACGCCAGTTCACGCGCGCTCCGGCGATAGTCCGAATGGGCCGTTGCCGACCCAGCTTGGCGACGAGTGCGTCATCCGCCGCCCAGCCCAGCGGGAAATCCGGCATCCCGCCCACCGCTTCCCACGCGGCCCGTGAAAAAATCAGTTCCTGCAAGGTGCTGTTCCGGCCGCCGCGCAGCCGCGCGAGCAAAAAATCAGCGCCGCTTTCATTTTGTGGATGCAGCGGACTGACCAAGCTTTTGCCGCTGGTGCTGTTGACCCAGACAGTGTTGAAACGGTAGAGGTCATGACTGGCCGACGTATTTTTCAACTCCGCCAAAAATGCCGCCACGCAGCCGGCGTCCATGACATCATCGTCCGAAAAAATCCAGACCCACGGCTCCGTGGTGAGCCGGCAGCAGCGCTCAAATTGTTGGACGAGCGATCGGCCACCGAGATTATTCTCAAACCGATGATATCGCAGCGGCAGCCGGCCGGCGAATTCGCGGACGATTTCCGCGACGGGTTCCGGACTGCAATCATCCCCGACGTAAAGTTGAAAATTTTTATCAGTCTGGTCGGCGATGGACTGCAAAGCTTCCCGGAGAAATTTCGTTTTGTAGGCCGGGATGACAATGGCCAGCGGAGTTGTGCCCGGCTGGTTCATGCGGTCGCCGGTCGGTGGCCGTTCACGGTCGCCAGCAGCGCTTTTTCCAATCGTTCCGCCGCCGCGTCCATGCCCCAGCGCGCCACAACGGTGTTTCGGCAGCGGGCGCGCAGTTCCACCGCCAGCGCCGGCTGCGCCATTAATTTTTGCACCGCCGCCGCGATGGTTTCCGGCCGCGCATCCGCCACCAGCCAGCCATTTTCGCCCGGCGCAATGGACTCGCGCACGCCGCCCTCGGCGATGGCGATGACCGGCGTGCCGCAGGCGTTCGCCTCCAGCGGCGCGAGGCCGAACGGTTCCAGCCGCGAGGCATAAAGCAGCGCGGTGGCGCGGCTCAACAGCGACACCAGCTCGGCATCCGTCACCATGACTTTCACTTCAAATTCCACGCCGAGTTGTTTGGCCAGCGCTTTCATCTCGGCCACGTAACTGGTGCCCGCGTCGTTGCCGACCCAAACCAGTTTGGGTCGCCGCGCCGGCGGAATCACGGCCAGGCCGCGGATAGCGCGGTCCGCGCCCTTGTGAAAATGCACCGCGCCGAGGCTGATGACGTAATTTTCCACCGGCTCGTGCGTCGGGTGAAACAGATCGGTGTCAATGCCGAGATAGCACACTTCCGACTCCACACCGTAGGCGCGCAGCAAACTTTCGCGGCTGAAAAAAGAATTCACGAGAACGCGGTCAAAGTGTTTTGCGTTTTCAATTTCCTCGCGCATCTGGACGCGCGCCGCCTGCAGGCGCAGCGTGGTGGCGGTCAGCCGCCGCAGGCTGGTGACAGACTGAAATTTTTCCGGCAGCGGCGCGGCCCAAAATGATTCCGGCAACGCCTCGTAAAACCGGCGGTAAGGTTCCTGCAAATAAACTGCCTTGGGCATTTCGACGTAGCGGCCCACGGCCGGCATGGCAAAGCTGGCGCAACTGTTTGCCAGCAAAACGTCGAAGCCGCCGGCGTGGATTTGTTCGGCGCACGCGCGGCTGTGCGCACGCATGGCCTCGATGCGCGCCTTGATGAGCAAAAAGTCCGCCGCCGAATTCAAAAACCGGATGCGCTTGGGCGTCACGAGCGGCAGGGCATGTTCGCGGCAAATCTGGCTGAACGGCAGATAGCCGGTGGCGGCCGACACAGGGCACCACGATTCGAGGTAATGACCGCGCCGCTGCAGACCAACGACATGCTGCCACAAGGCCCGTTTGCCGCCACCGCTCGGCAGGTTGTGCCAGACGGCAATTTTCAATTTTCTGGACGCATCGTGGCTCATCAGGATTTACCTTCCGACCCCGCTTCATCGGCCCACGCCAGCACCGGCTGAATCACGCCCGCGCGCTCGTCGTGAAAAATCGTGCGCAAGCTGCCGGTGTCTTCCACGCAAAAAGATAGCGTGTTTTCAATGATGTCGAACAGCTTCACCTGCGGCACTTGCGCCGCAATTTGCAGATAATAAATGTCCGGTGCCAGAAAATTTCCCGGAATCGTCACGCGAAAGCGATGGCGGCCAGGCGTGACCGGCAGGCATTTGCCCGCCGCGTCGTTGTGGCCGGAAGTCAGCACGATGATGTTTTCTTTGTTGGTAATGCGCAGCGCAATCTGGCCGCGATTAAACGTTTCCGTGGCCCGTGCGATGATTTCCACGGTGAAACTATCGGTGCAATCCAAGTGGCCCGCCGGCTCGCCCTGCTGGTTCAAAATCCTGACCGTTTCAAAATAAATTCCCGGCTGGTCCGGCATGGGCTGCGGACGCTGCCAGTGGCCTTCCGTATGCACGCCGACGGTGAGGTAGCTGTCCACGACCTCGCCGATGGTGCCGGCCTGCAACACGCGGCCCTGATCCAGCAGCAGCCCGGCATTGCAGAGCTGCCGCATCACCGCCATGTTGTGCGAGACAAACAGCACCGTGCGACCGCCGCGTGCAACTTCGTCCATTTTGCCGAGGCATTTTTTTTGAAACGCGGCGTCGCCGACCGCCAGCACCTCGTCCACGATCAAAATTTCCGGCTCCAGGTGCGCCGCCACCGCGAACGCCAGCCGCACGAACATTCCGCTCGAATAGCGTTTCACCGGCGTGTCCAGGAATTTTTCAATCTCGGAAAACGCGACGATCTCATCAAATTTCTTTTTGATCTCCGCCTTGGTCATGCCCAGTATCGCGCCGTTCAGAAAAATATTTTCGCGCCCGCTCAAGTCGCCGTGAAAGCCGGTGCCCACTTCGAGCAGGCTGGCGACGCGCCCTTCAATTTCAATCCGCCCGGTGGTCGGCTCGGTGATGCGGCTCAAAATTTTCAGCAGCGTGGACTTACCCGCGCCGTTGCGCCCGATGATGCCCACCACATCGCCCGCCTTGATCTGAAATGAAATATCCTTGAGCGCCCAAAATTCCTCCGTCTCGCGCCGGCGTTTTTCGCGCCGCGCCTGGAACCAGTGCGCCGGATTGCGCAACACCGTTTCCAGCAAATGCCGGATGCCATCGCCCTGGCTGGCCTGATGCCCCAGCCAATAGCGCTTGGAAATATTTTCGGCGGTGATGATCGCGTCGCTCACAAGGTTCTTAAATTGAAAAAGCCGGGTTCAAATCATGTCGGCAAACGTGCGTTCCATTTTGCGGAAATACCAGAGGCCGCTCCAGACCAACAGCGTCACGCCGACAACCGACGCGCCGAAGCCCGGCCAATAAATCACATGTTGCCCGCCCAAAATGCACCAGCGAAAGCCGTCAATGATGCCCACCACCGGATTCAACGAATAAAACAGGCGCCATTTTTCCGGGATGCCGCTGGTCAAATACAGCACCGGCGCGGCATACAAACCGAACTGCACCACGAACGGCACGATGAAACGGAAGTCGCGATATTTCACCATCAGCGCCGCGATCCACAGGCCCGCGCCAAACGACGCGCCGAACGTGAGCAGCAAAAAAAACGGCAGGCACAAAATGTTGAGCGGCGGCAAAAACCGATACCAGACCAGCAGCAGCGCGGCAAAAACGGCCGCGATCAGAAAGTCCACGAAGCTCGTAATCACGCTGCTCGCCGGCACCACCAGCCGGGGAAAATAAACTTTGGAAATCAAATTGGAATTGTTGACCAGGCTCAAGCCGCTTTCGGACAGCGCGGTGGAAAAAAACTGCCAGGGCAAAATCCCGGCGAACAGCATCAGCGCCGCCGGCACGCCGCCCGTGTTGAGCTTGCCTACTTTCATCACCACCAGCAGTGCGAACATCGTGAGCAGCGGACGAAACAGCGCCCACGCCACGCCCACCGCCGTCTGCTTGTAGCGGATGAGCAGGTCGCGCCAGGCGAGAAAGACGAACAACTCGCGGTAACGCCACAGGTCGCGCCAATATTGGCGCTCCGTGCGGCCCGCTTCAATGATCAGTCGTTGCGCCATAAAAAATCAGCCGCCCAGTCGGAACAGCGTTAGGTCCCACGACCGGGCCAGCGACGATTTGAGGTTCGGCAAAACCGTCTGCGCGTGGCTGGCAAACGGCCGGCCAAACGGTTTTTCCAGCCACGCATATTTCGCGCGCAGCGGCTTCAATTCCAACTGGCCGCCCAGCGTCGCCGCCAGCTGTTTCGCCGCCTCAATCAAATCGGGCCGCACCGGATAAAAATAATTCACCCAGTTGCCGAGATACGCCACACACGCCGCGCGGGTTCGCGCGCTGTCTTCCAGCGAACGAAGATAGCGGATGTGCCGTTGCATCGAAAGCCACAACGACTCCAATTTTTTGGGCGAGTGATCCACGTTGCTCAAGCCGCCCGTGCCGGAAATCCGGTAATACGATTTTGCCTCCGGCACAAATTTCACGCCGCTGCTGGCCAGCAGCACGCGGCAAAAATATTCACCGTCGTCATCGAGCGAAAGCGTTTCATCCCACGGCCCGGAGGCTTCCGTCAGTTCGCGGCTCACCAGCCACGACTTGTTCGACATGTGCAAGTCCTGGCTCATTTTCAGCAACAGCCATTCCACCGGCGAAAGGTCGGCCCACAGCGGGCTCGTTTTCATGGTCGCGTGGCTTAACCGGAAGTGGAACCGGCCCCAGGCTGACGACCACAAAACTTTCTTGTCCGCATTTTCCGCATGCGCCATCTGGCGCGAAATTTTTTCGGCATCCAGAATGTCATCCGCATCGAGCCACTGGATGAAATCGCCCTGGCACAATTTATATGCGTGATTGCGCGCGGCGGACGCGCCAGCATTTTTTTGCCGGACCACTTTGACCTCCGCCGACGCGAATTTTTCCGCGACCGAAAAAGTTTCGTCGCGCGAGCCGTCGTCCACCACGACAATTTCCTTGCGCGGCCAAGTCTGCGCCAGCACCGACCGGAGCGTGTCGGCAATCCATGGCTCGGCGTTGTAGGCCGGAATCAAAATGGAAACCAGCGGCTTCATTTTTTTTTCGCGGTGGCCACGGACGCATAAACCGCCGTGGTCAGCGCGGCGATTTTTTTCCAGGAATATTTTTCATCCGCGTAATCCCGGATCGCCTGCCGGCGACGGTCCAACTCCAGATACAAGTCGCTGGCAAAAAATTTCCGCAGCGTCGCCGCCAGTGCCGGCACTTTTTCCGGCTCAAAAATATCACCGGTTTTGCCGGAGATGATTTCATCGCGCATCGCGCCGACATCCGCCGCGATCACCGGCAAGCCAAAGCTGTAGCTTAAAAACAGCACGCCGCTCTGGAAAATGTGGACATACGGCAGCACCAGCACATCTGCCGCCTTGAAATACAATTCCGTCTCCGCATCGGGAACGTATTCAATTTTTTGAATCACCTGGTCGCCGGCGGTGCTGCGCGAAATCGTTTCCTTGATGCGCTTCCAATAATCCTTGTCCTTCGGCGTTTTCGGCTCGCCGGCGATGATCAACCGGTAATTTTTATCGCCGCGCGCCAGTTCATCAAAGGCGGCGACGAGAAATTCCAGCCCTTTGTAAGGTGCGATGTAGCCAAAAAATAAAATTACCTTGTCGCGTTCGCCAAGGCCCAGTTGCCGCCGCGCCGCCGCGCCCGTCAGCGCCGTGTTCGGCACGGTGTAATTGACGCCGTGCGGAATGATGCTGGTCCGATTTTCGCGCACGCCATAATCGGCCAGCAATTCTTCCTTCATCTTGGTCGTATGCACAAAAATGTGATCACACAGCCGATACTGAATTTTCAGCGTCAGACGGTTAAAAAACGAATCATAGCCGTCGCGTTTGCCAGCGTTCACGTTGTGCGCGGTGAACACGATTTTTTTGCCGAGCGCCTTGTAATACAGCATCAGCAGCGTCCGGTCAAAAAACTCAAACTTGTTGTTCCACATGATGTGAAACACTTTCGGTTCCGCCGTCGCCGCGTAACGGATGAGCCGGAAATAATACGCCAGCACCCGCGTCATTTTTTGCCGGAAGCCGACGTTCGCCGTTTGGTCGCCGCGCAGGTTCAACGGCTTGACCCGTGACGCATCTTGCCGCACGAGCGCGCCCGCTTCCTCGCCGCCGATGAAATCAAATCGCTGGCCGGCCGCTGCGAACGCATTCGCCAGGCCCAGCGCATACGACGGACATTTGCCGGCATTTAGCAAGCTGATCGGCACGGCTTCGCGGGCATCGGCTTTTGAAAAATCGCTCATGCAGAATTAAAATCCGGTCGGCAGGCCGCGGATCAATTGCCGTTCCACCGATTCCAGCGTGAGGATGGCATTAAGTTCTGCCGAAAAATTTTTCTTCCCGCCGATGTGCTGCGCCGCAATCCCATCGAGAAATTTCGCGTCAAAAAAATTCAGGCGGCGCGCCCGCGCGATGCCCTCCCGCACAAACGGCGCGAGGTCATGCTGGAACCAGGTGCTGTATTTCAGAAATTTGTGCAGGCCGGTGATGCCCAGCGCGGTGACGATGGGTTTGTAAATTGGATCCAGCACGCCCAGCTTGCGCGGCAGCCCGGCGTTGCTGTGATAATCCATTTTGAACGTGACCTCGGCAAACACGCGGCGGAGAAAAATTTCCGGGTCCGAACGGTCGCTGATGAAACCCCGGTCGGTCGGGATTTTATCCAGCGCCGGATGGCAGGCCTTGACCAAGCGCATGGTCGGCAGCGAAGATTTTTTAAGATTGACCGGACATTGATACGCCAGCGCGACGAGTTCGTTGTCCAAATATGGCGTGCGAAAGGAAACCTGCGAGCGGCCGGCGGCCACGCTGCCAAAAATATTCCACGGCACTTCCTTGAACGCGGCAAATGTGTCCGGATGTTTTTTTTCCGCTGCAAACCGGCCGGCCGCCGCTGCGACTTGGCCGGCAAAACTGTCGTTGAAGATTTGCGGCGCCAGCCCGATCGGTTTGAAGGTGGAGATCGCGCGCAAAATTTCGCTGCCGTAATTGCCGGTGAGCCGCATCGTTGCCAGTTGCCGGGCCTGCCGGTGAAAATAAATTTCGTGCGCGCCAAAAATGCCAAAGCAGCCGTCGGTGACAAAGACCGTCGTATCGGCCTCCCGCGCAAAACCGGAGAAAAAATCCGGGTTCAGGCGGAGCAGATGATGCTCCAAACCCAGCGCGGCGGCCACGCGCACCGCCACGCGATCATCCAGCGTCCGGCCGTTCGGGCCGGTGAAAGTGTAGCAAATTTGGTTGCGGGACTCCGGCGGGCGGCACGCCATGATCATCCGCGTATCCAGCCCGCCCGTCAGCGCCACGCCGACTTTTGATTCGTTTTCAAAGTAACGCGGCGCAATTTTCAAAAAGGTTTCGCGCAACCTGTTTTCATAAACTTCTTCCGGCAATTTCGGCAGCGCCTCCCACTCGGCCGGCGAAAAATAAGTTTCGCGCCGGCAGTTGCCATTTTCAAAAGTCCAGCGCGCGCCGCCCGGCAGCCGCGCGATGCCGCGAAACAACGTCCGCGTGCCGAGCGGGCAGTTGACCCCGAAAAAGTCCGCGACACCTTCCTCATCGAACGCGCGCAGCTCCGGCAGAATCCGCAACAGCGCCTTTGCCTCGCTGGCAAAATAAAATGCGGCGGCGGTCTCGTGCCAGTAAATCCGCTCCATCGGATACCGGTCGTTGAACAGAAAAACTTTGCGCTGCCGCCGGTCAACCAGCAATCCGCTGAACAAGCCGTTGAGCTGCGCGAAAAACTTTTCACCCTGCTCCTCGTAAAGATGGACGAGACAGTCGCCGCCGGTGCTGGCAAAAGAGTGGCCGTTCTGCCGAAGCCGGGCTTTGGTTTCCGCGGCGACAAAACATTCGCCGGAAAAAATCAGCGCGATGTCCTTGGTTTCATTTTGAAAAACTTGGTGATCGGCAAAGGAGTTTTCCTGCGCGACCCAGCCGGCGAACACGCCGAGTTCCGGCGCGGAAAAAGTTCCGCTCGCGTGAAAACTTTCGTGCCGCATGATGGCGGTCATGGCGGCGACCGCGCGCGTGCATTCGGCGGCGGGTTTTCGGCTGATGATTCCGGCGATTCCGGGCATGGAAAATATCGAGATTTGAAGTTGGAGCCGGCGGGAGGAATTGAACACTCCATCTGCCAAATACAATTTGGCTGCTCTAGCGTTAAGCTACACCGGCGACAGGGCGAAAAAGTTTAGTGGGATTTCATCAAAGGTAAAGCGGATGTTTCAAACGTCGCCCACGATTTCCTTTTTCCGGCTGGCAGCCAGGCTCACGGGCAGAAAAATGAAGTTGCCGCAATAGGCGTCCTTCGGACAATCCGGGGCGGTGGATTGATGCCGCTCAGCCTTGAATTCCGCCAGCGGCAGGAATTTGTTTTCAAACTGAAAATAGCCCGCGTAGCCAAGCTGCCCGATGAATTCAAAAATGCGGGTGATCGGCATGTCCGCGTGGTGCCGCTGCTCGATTTCGATGAACAGATTTGGCCGGTTTCGCAAAATGGTTTCGCGCGCGCCTTTGAGCGCCTCCAGTTCGAACCCTTCCACGTCCATTTTAATGAAGCCGACGTTTTCCAGCCGGAAATCATCCAGCTTCTTGACCGCGACCTTCACTTCTTTTATTTCCAGCACCTTTTCGCCGTTGATCAACTGGCCGTCAAAGCTACCGGCCAGGCTGCTGCGCGTGTCATAGCGTTTGCTTTTCGTGACCGGAATCCGGATGGTCGCCGTTTCGGCCTGGGCGCCCAGTGCGCAGTTTTCCAGCGTGACGTTTTTGGTGCCGCGAAATTTTTTCTTCATGCCATCAACCAGCCACGGCAATGGCTCGAAACAATAGAGCCGTGCGGCGAAACGGCACAGATACATCGAATACGTGCCGTCGTTTGCGCCAATGTCCAGCGTGGTTTTGGCGGGGTCCGACAATTTTTGGAACAAATCCACTTCCGGTTTGACGTAATCTTTTTTGCAATAGTAAAAATAGTTCCGGAAAAAGCACAACTGCAGCTTCGGCGGCAGCGGCTCGACGAGTATTTTTCTGGCGAATTTTTTAAGCATGGGCAATGGGCGTCAGTCCTCTTTGGCTTCGGCGGTTTTTTCCCGCGTGCGGTAAAATTTGTCGCGCAGGCTTAAAATAAGTTTCAGCGCCGGTGCCGGCAGCAGCCCGACCGCCCCGCGATACAGCCGCAGGCCGACATAAATTTTCCCGCGCAGCGTCAGCGGAATGTGATAGGTCGGAAAATCAATCTGCTCAAAACCGTTGCGGCGCTTGAACTCCACCAGCGAGCTGTCCTTTTTGTTTCCGTAAATGTATTTGTCATACACCAGAAAGCCGACGCCTTTTTGCGCGCACACCTCCACGGCTTTAGTGATCAGCGCATTCATCGGCCGCTTGTCGTAATGCGCGTTGAACGCGAGGATGTGGAAGATGAAGGCGATGCGATCCACATATACCAGCTTGATGAAGCCGATCAATTCGTCCTCGAAATAGGCGGCGATGAATTCACTGCGCTCCGGATAGGTCGAATGCTGGCGCTTCACCGTTTCAAAATCCTTGCCGTAATGCCAGAACGGCTTGCCTTGGCGCACCGGCGTTTCATCGCACAGCTTGTGGATGCCGCGTGCCAGCGCGTCGTCGAACGGCACCACCTTCACGAGGACGCCGCGCTTGGCCGAGCGCCGCGTGTTTTTGCGCGCCTCCTGCGGCAGCTTTTCCCACCAGCCGTCAAACGAGTCCGTCCGCACGGCGGCGTAATTGTCCCACTCGAAATGGTGTTTGAACCTTGGCGTGACATCCGGCGGGCGCTGAAAAAAAGTCAGCACATCCGCTTTCAATCCGCTTTGTTTCAGCGCCGAGATAAACGTGTCCGGATCTTTCACCAGTTCGCCTTCCGCGACAATTGCGTCGCGCACCGAGGCGATCTTGCACCATTTGCCGAGGGCAATGATCGTCCGCCCCGCAATTTCCACGGACGGCACGAGGATGCGTTTTCCCCGCGAAGTGATTTCAATCTGATTGATGGCCATGTCAAATTCCGGTCAAATGCCGCGCAGCCATTGCTCGAACATCACCAGGCTGAACAGCAGCTTGTGATTGTCCTGCCGGCGCGACTGGTGGTCGTCCAAAAGTTTTTTCACCGGCGCGGGATTCAGCAGCGAAAACATCCGCGAACTGTTGTCCAGCAGCGCATCGGTGAATTTTCCCTTCGCGGAAGATTGAAACCAGTCGTCCACCACGTTCACGCCGAAGCCGCGCTTCTTGCGCTTCAAAATCTGGCGCGGCAGAAATTTTTCGCACACGCGGCGGTGCAGCCATTTGCGCTCGCCACGACGCACCTTGAAATGCGAATCGAGCCGTTGGGCAAATTCCACGACGGTGCGATCCAAATACGGCACGCGCGCCTCGAGGCTGTGCGCCATCGAAAGCTTGTCGGCATACATCAACAGTTCGTCCGGCAACGACGAGCGCACTTCGAGCAGTTGCAGGCCACCCAGTTCGTCGAGCTGGGCCATCTGCGGTTCGAGCGGCTGGAGAAATTCGACGAGGTCGGGAAATTTCCCGTCTGTGTCGCGGAAAAGGCCGTTCACAATTTCCGGCGGATTCAGCGAAAAAACATTTTGATAGCGCGCCAGCCGATTTTCGACGCCCAGCGATTGCACGCCGCGTTTCAAGGTTTCGTTGCGCGGCAGTTTGGAAATAATCGAGCCGGCCAGCGACTGAATTCCTTTTGGCAGACCGCGCCAGCGTTCGCCATAGCGCACGCCGAGATGCCGCGTGTAGCCGCCGAAAAGTTCGTCCGGGCCTTGTCCGATCAGCGCCACTTTCACATCCTGTCGTGCGCGCTGGCACACAAAATACATCGGCACGACGGACGAGCTCGCCACTGGCTCCTCCAAAAAACGCACGATGTTTGGCAGCGACTTTTCAAATTCGTCCTGATCCAGCATCACTTGATGGTGCTGGGCGCACAGCAGCGAAGAAGTCTCGGCGGCGTCCACCAACTCGTCGTCCGCGTAACTTTTCCCATAGCCGACGGTGTAGGCCGGCCAGTCGCGACCATGCTCGTTCATCAATGCCAGCAGCAGCCCCGAATCCAGTCCGCCGCTCAACAAAATTCCGACCGGCACGTCGGCCAGCAAATGCCGCTTCACCGCGCCGCGATACAGCTCGAATAATTGTTCCGTCGCATCGCGGTCGGAAATTTTTTCTGCAAACGGCGTGGGTGAAAAATTATACCAGCGCTCCTCGCGGAGTTTTCCGTTTTCAACCACCAACATCGTGCCAGGCGCGAGTTTTTTGACGCCTTGAAAAATCGTCAGCGGGGACGGCGTGTAGCGAAAACGCAAAAATAAATTCAGCGCGTCGGGATTCACCTGCGGACGGGCGTCGTCCGCCGCCACCACGGGCCGGATTTCCGAACCGAAACTTAATTTTCCATCCGCGAGCTGGTAGTAAATCAGCTTGATGCCCATGGCGTCGCGCGCGACGACGAGCTTCTTTTTTTTCACATCCCAGATCGCCACGCCAAACATGCCGTTGAGATGATTGAAAACGTCATTGCCCCATTGCTTGTAGCCGTGGATGATGACTTCCGTGTCCGAGCTGGTGCGGAATTTGTGGCCGCG